>NZ_KI911560.1:1208010-1510012 GCF_000515275.1 Methylophilus sp. 5 | reverse complement strand
AGTTTTCAGCGCTGTCTGGCGAGGTGTTTAGCAATAACAAATACAGCGAAACGCATGTGAGTTCTAGCGGGGGAGGTGGCCATGTGGATGGTCAATACGGTGGGCATGTGGCCGCAGCCCAAGTTCATTCTACCGTAGTCACGGTACATGAATTCTGGATAAGAGATGACGCAGGAAAAGAACACCCAATCAACCTGCGCGGCATAGACGTTCCCCTAGCCGTAGGTCAAAAAATCACACTTCTAGCCAGCGGCTTTGTCGGAAAAAAGCAACACTTTGTCCTGCTGTTAAACCATAAGGCAGAAAAACACTGGCACTTATTTAAAGGCCGCGAATTTGTGAATTATTGCTTAGAGTCTGAGCAAGCGATCTCTGCGGGAGTCACGAAGATGTTGTTTAAAATAGCTATATTCATCGCGATTTACATCTTGATGCTTAACTTAACCAGCGGCTATGTCACATTGGCGATGCATATAGGTTTAATTATTTACTGCGTCAATTGGTACAGAAGTAGAGCCAAGAGAGCAAAAGAGTTTGATGCGCATGTCACAAAAATCGCGCATTCGCTTTATTAAAAGCACCTCACGGTGCGACACCGGTTATCTTTAAACACTCGTGCAACGCACTCTAAATCATGACGGCACAAAGCAATCATGCTGTGTTCAGCCCCGGCTATGACATGATTCTGATGGTCGTCTTATCTTTTACGTATTAGCCAGCCTGGCACTCATTGCCGAAGAAATTGAAGCCCTGTTTGGCACAGGCACCAACGACCTGCCCGCGCCAAAAATGGCCGCCAATATTAAAAAGCGCGTGGAAGAGTTACTTTGATTCTGCTACTAAGTTGAGTTGATTAATGGAAAATTTAACGATAATTATTCGCTGGAAAGATCCTTTCACTCATAAAGAGGTTTTAAAGTCTGAGGACGGTAATGGTCTATATCTTTTGGCAGGAATACAAAAGCATAAGCAACTTAACGAAATTCAGTATTGCGGCATTACTGAAGGAAAGTTTAGAACAAGACTTAACGAGAACACACATCACAAACTGCCAAAAATATGGCGAGAACTAAATATTTGGTTAGGTGAGATTCAGTACCCTTTAGAACATACAAGAACTCACCTTGAAGTGGCTGAAACTGTAATCGTTTATTTCTGGCAGCCTGATTTAAATAATAGAAAAAAATTTCGCCTTCCTCGCCCAACAACTTTAATTTCACAATGGTATAAAAAAGATGGCTCTCCAAGAGTTAGGCAACACTCTTTGAGCAAAGATTTACCTGATGTTTTATCCTGGGATGGGCATCATTGGCGTACAGGTAACCTTTCGGTGTACGAAGACTAATCAAAATACTTGCGGAATAATATATTTGAAATAACAACTTTAGGAGTCAGCCTGATGGAATCTTCACTACACACACTCAACAATCTATTTGCCCAACTTGGCTTGCCGAATAGGGATGACGAGATCGACAGCTTTATTCAAACGCATAGTCATTTGGCAGGCTACATTTCACTGGCTGAAGCGTCCTACTGGACACCAGCACAAGCCACCTTTTTACGTGAAGAAATTTTGAAAGATGCTGATTGGGCAGAGGTGATTGATCAGCTCAATGCGCGGCTACATGCGAAATAAGGATAACGTATCAGTGGCTGGCCTGGCACGCATGCATCCGCATGCCACACAGGCCAGGTACGATCACTTTTTAGCGCCCAGGCGCTCCAGAAAATAATCCAGCGAGGCTTTGCCTGCGCCGCTAATTGCCAGCCAGGTGAACACGGCAAAATAAGTCGCCTCTTCAAAGCCGAGCAGGGTTTCTAAAGAGTCAATATCCGCCAGCTTGGCCGAGACAATGGCAACGACCATCACCACGGCCAGGCCGCCTCCGAGCACTCTGGTCATCAATCCCAGTATCAAGCCTAAGCCACCCAAAAACTCCCAGCCAGACACAAATGGCGTTAGCAATTCCGGGTAAGGGATGCCCCAGCCTCTAAAGTTTTCTATCATGGCAGGCAAATTCGTCAGCTTGCCCCAACCGGTGAGCATAAACGTGTAGCCAACCACGATGCGCGCGAGCAAAGGGCCCGCCCATGCAAAATGCGCAGCGATGCGTTTTGGCCACCAGATCAATATGTTCAGTAGTGCGTTCATGTGTACTCCCCTTTTATAAATATTCGTCGTGTTGGGATGCCAGCAAGCCATTGCGCATCCATTTTGAAAAATAGGCCGTGATGTTGTGGTTTTCGGACTCATCGACGTCAGCTAGCACCTCACCGATGGTCGCGCCGCTAAAAATACGCGATAACAACGCAAACTCGTGAGCCTCCAGCGACATGCGCCAGACCACATCCTCATGACGGAACACCGCCAGATATACCGCCTCTTTGCGTGGCGCCACATCAACTTCGTCATCCATCACCGCCTGATAATAGGCATTGACCTGATAATCGAACTGCAGCAGGCGCAGCGCCTGCCGTGGATACAGCGTTAAATCCAAAATACTTTCTGCCGTCAGCCCTTGCAGATGTGATTCATTCAGCGCTTCGGTTTCTGCCGGATCGGTCATTTGTGCCACGGTGGTTTCTAGCTGACACAGCGCATAGGCAAACGCATCGTTGGGCAATTCTTTTTGAATAAACGCCGGGAGCTTGAGCGCAAAGCGGCCAATATTAAAGTGGTCTGGCAACACCTCCGCCACAAATGCCCATATGAGGTCAGCAAAGGTTTGCTCGGTCAGGTAATGCTGCAACACCGGATAATCTTCCGCCACCACGTCATACAAACGGTAGCGGTAAGCATTGGCATACACCGACAACTGTTCGTGTGGCGCAAACGCATGTTTGGCGCGTATCCATTGCTCGGGCGCGCTATCAAACCGGCTGCCCAGCGTCACCGCCTGCTGCATCTGGGTTTGCGCCGCGAGTAGTGGCATGCCCGGCGTGTCCAACACCACGCTGCCTGCCTGTGCTAGCTGCGGCAGGGTAAACTCGCTGGCGTGCTGCGCCGCCAGCTTGGCTTTATCCAGTTCGGCAAACAACACCGGAAAATCGGGGATGCGGTCATCCCACTCAATCATGGTATTCGGCACACGCCCGGCCCGGTGCACCACATATTTGTAGAGGTTCCACACCTCATCAATCACATGGTCATCATGGGTATCGACAATATGGTTGCCTTTATTGCTATGCCCTGACAGATGTACCTGTATCACCCGGTCCAAAGGCAGCGCATCGAGGTAGGTTTGCGGGTCCAGCCTATGGTTATAACAAGTCACATAAACATTATTCACATCGAGTAACAAATGGCAGTCAGCCTCGTTGGCCATGGCGGCCATAAACTCCGCCTCGGCAATGGTAGAGTGCTTAAACTCCAGGTAAGTCGACGGATTCTCCAGCGCAATTCTGCGGCCCAGGCGGTCTTGCACCTGCCGAATACGCTGCACAATATGCTTGAGTGACTCTTCGGTATAAGGCAGCGGCAGCAAGTCGTGCGTGTTTTTATGCGCCACACCCGTCCAGCACAAATGGTCAGAAATCCAGGCTGGATTCACCCAGTCAATGAGGGCTTTTAGCTTTTTAAGATACTCAGAATTCAACGGGTCCACACTGCCTATCGACATGGACACCCCATGCATCACCACCGGATACCGCTCTTTAATACGCGCCAGATTGCGTTTAGGCTTACCGTCGGTGTCCATAAAGTTCTCAGAGATAATTTCAAACCAGTCAACCTCGGGTTGATGTTCAAAAATATACGGATAGTGCTGTGGCCGCAGCCCCAGCCCAAAGCCGAGAGATGGATCGAGAGAAAAGTGATCTAGGCGCATTTAAAAATTCCTATCAAAAAAGCAGGACAAAGCCCCTGCCTTTTTGAGTCTGGTTATGATAATTTCTAAATTACTTGCTACCGTCAGTGGCGCAAGAACCATGGCCTTTACACGCATTTTTGCCATCGCCACCCTGGCCTTTGCAAGAGTTTTTGCCTTTACACGCATGCTTCTCTTTGCCATCTGCTGTTTTGCAATTGGCTTTTTCCATCTTGGCGTTATCTTTGCCATTACAGCTAGATTTACTATCCTCACCGGCAAATGCTGGTGTAGCAGTCATCACAGAAGCAGTAAAAAGGCCCAAAAGCGCAGCGGCAGCTAATTTGTTAGTCGTTTTCATAACATCTCCTAAAAGTAACAATGAACAAAAAAATAAATCAATAAATGTGTACTGCAACCCTTAGTCAGGCGGCATACAAACGCCTTACAATTATTTTTAATTATTTTGAAATAAGTTTTTGCAAGCAGGTCACATGCGCTTATGGTGATTGAATACATTGAATTTCAATCAGAGTTAGTTATAGTTGTAAAAAAATGCTGATAAGGCTTAAAAAAATGAAAGCTATTTCAGTCGGGTGTTTTCTTGCTTGCTCCATGCTGCTATCAGGTTGCGTCACTAACAATATGACCGGCAGATCGCAATTAATGATTGTTTCTGAAGATACGGCCATCAATAAAAGCTCGTCGTTATATAGCTCGATGATTGACGCTTACGATAAAGAAAAAAAGCTGAGTGGTGACGCGGAGACGAATCAGCGTGTGCAAAAAATCACCAACCGGCTGGTCGAACGTGCGGTGTTGTATAAGCCAGAATCGCAAAAGTGGAAATGGCAAGTCAACGTGGTTGAATCAGAGGAAATTAATGCGTTTTGCATGGCTGGCGGCAAAATGGCGGTGTATACCGGCCTGCTTGAGAAGGTCAAACCAACCGACGACGAGCTAGCGCAGGTGATGGGCCACGAAATTGCACATGCACTGGCTAACCACACCGCAGAAAAAATGTCGGTCGATATTCTGACCAAAATTGCCGTCGCAACAGTCACCGTGGCTGTCGCCGCATCAAGCAACGGCACGCAACAACAAAATAATAACAATGTGCAAACCGCCAATCAGTTAGCCATTCTGGCTGGAGGCGCCTTTGTCACGCTGCCAAACAGCCGCGGTGCAGAAACCGAGGCGGATAAATTGGGTATTGAGATTGCAGCACAGGCGGGCTACAACCCGGCGGCCTCAGTCACGCTGTGGGAAAAAATGATGGAGGCCACTGGCAATAAAAGCAAAGGCGACTTTTTAAGCACCCACCCGTCACCACCCAACCGCATCGAAGCCTTAAAAACACTGCAAGAACCCATGCTAAAAATTTATGAGCAGCGGTTGCCTGTGTATGCCGATTACACACCTAAGTACAACTATGTACGCACCACCAAAAATGACTGGCTGGAAAACTCATCTAATGTGAGGGTGATTGAAGAAAGCAAATCTAGTCTGGTTGATCCACCAGCCATAGACTCTGCCAAAGCCATTGCTTTTTATTCCAGCGATTTTGAAGCGTTTAAGGCAGGCACGCTAGAAATGAAATGTGAAACCTGTGGGCTTAAGTTTTATATGAACACCAGTGATTTAAAAGCGCTGCACAGCAAACAAGATTGGCGCGGCCTGGTGCATAAAGTCGTTAACATCAACTACATGTTTGACCTCTCCTACTACTATTTGGCCCAAGCCGCATACGGCATGCAGAATCATCAAGCGGGTAATTTGTACATGGCGAAAGCGCGCGAGTTAGCTCAGACCGACAAATACGCCTGTGCAACGGCCAAGATGAATAAATGCGGGGAGATTAGAATTGCTGAAGAAACTGAGGCATCTGCTGCCAGCAACTAAACAAATGCTTTAAATACAAAAGCTGCTCTGAACTCAACATCATGCCCTACGACTTCACCCTGCCGCCAACCTACACAACCGCACGGCTACAAAATCTCAGCGTGCCAGAACAAACTAGGCTGTTGCCGCAGGTGTTTGCACTGGCTAAAGAACAATACCCAGAATGGCCAGCCGAGCAATTGCAAAACTGGCTTGCAGCGTTGGCGGGCGGTAATGACAACGGCACCAAAATGGCGGTTTCTGTGGTGCTGGATGCGCAAGGCGACGTGGCCGCCACCAGCGCAATGGAGTTGTATAACAATGGCACGGCCATGATCAACTACAGCCTGGCCCGCAAAAATGCTGGCAACCATTCCGCCCCTAGCTATGCCGCGCTCATTTACGCCGCCACTAAAGACATGGCGGCTGGCATTAAAGCGTTACAAGCCAGCGGTGAAACCATCCACTTTGTGGGCAAAGAGCACCATTTGCAAAGCGTTCGCGCGATTGCTGGCTATTATGCCGTTGGCAACGTGCCGATTGATGGCCCGACCTCGTTGTTAACACAGGCGGTGAAATATTTTGAAGTAGCCTATGGCGACCCAGCACAGGTAGAAAACCAGGCCAGAATCGCCCATGCCTATCAACTCGCTGACCCTAAAAACGGCTATACCGAGGAAGAAGATGTGCACCTATGGCTGCTAGGTGACTTTACCCCTAGCGACCCGAGCAAACCACTGGCCGAATCACTCAGAGCGCTGGCGGAAACCTATGCCCAAGAGCACAGCATCTTCCGCGAAAAAGATGTCCGCTTAGACCCCGGCTATCACTCGCTACACCAGCTTGCCGACCATCTGCCAGCCACCGCCACCTACCAACAAGCAGTACTTGCCTCGGCACGTGGCGCAACGCGATGGATGGGCTTGGCGTGATTTAGTAGCGTCTCATTTCAAGGTTACTCTCACAGTCCATTGAAATATAAAAGGCTTGGGCGTAATATTGCATGCAATATGGCTTTTGTTCTGGACACCAATATCATTGTTGCAGGGCTACGCAGCCCAAGCGGCGCTTCAGCTGAAATTTTACGCAAAGTTTTGCGTAACGAAATCCGGCCTTGTGTGAGCGTTCCGTTATTTCTTGAGTACGAATCAGTGTTATTGAGAGACTCGCAAGTAAAAGCGATTGGCTTGACGTCAGCACAAATTATTCAGTTTTTGGATACGTTGGCTGACAAAATGAACCCCATAGAGATTTTTTATTTATGGCGGCCACAGCTGCGTGATCCGGCAGATGATATGGTGCTAGAGGTCGCTATGAATGCAAATGCCAAAACGATTGTGACTTTCAACTTGGCCGACTTTGCACTTGCACCACAAAAGTTTCAAATCACACTCATGCAACCAAACCAGTTTTTAAAGGAGCTAACCCATGGGCACCAATAGCAATTACGCTTTGCGCATCCCCACATCGCTCAAACAGTCAGTCGAACAAGTGGCTCAAAAAGATGGTAGCTCGATAAACCAGTTTATTGTCACCGCTGTCGCTGAAAAGTTAGCGGCCATGAAAACAGCTGAATACTTTGTAGAGCGGGCTAAAAATGGCAATGTGCAAGCCGCTCTGGACTTACTCAACCGCCAAGGTGGCCTGCCGCCACAAGCCGGAGATGAACTTTTGGACTAAAAAAAGCCGCAAATCGCGGCTTTTGTTTATTTTAAAATATGCGTTTTTCGCAAGGAGCAGCCATGAGACCCGCAGCGAAAATGAGTTTGGCTGGTTTAGTATCCAGAACGATATTCACTGGTTTGATGTTGTGCGCCCTGCTATCAACGAGCCTGACGCAAGCAAACACGCTAGAAGAAGCCAAGCAAAAACTCGCCGAAAAAGACTATGCCGCAGCCCACGCCATTTATTTATCACTCGCTAATCAAAACGATGCCAAAGCCTGCTACAACTTAGGCCTGATGTACCAAGATGGCGACGGCGTTGCTAAAAACCTGGACGAAGCGGTCAAGTGGTACACCAAGTCGGCCGACCTCGGTTACAAAGAAGCGCAATATACGCTCGGCGCATTGGTGTTTCAGCGGCAGATTCAAAGTATCAGCTACCCGCAAGCCGTGACCTATTACGAGCAAGCGGCCAAACAAGGCCATGTGAAATCGCAACTCAATTTAGGTATGTTGTACTTTAGGGGTGACGTGATCGCACAAGACCTGCCCGCCGCAGTGCAATGGTTAAGCCTGGCCGCGAGCAACAACAATAGCGAAGCCCAAGGCTATATGGCCCAACTCTACCAACAAGGCGCAGGCGTTGAACAAGATACGGTGAAAGCGGCGATGTGGTTAATGCTGGCGACGCAAAACGAAGACAAACGCTTTATTAATCGCCATACCAAAATGCTTAATTATCTTTTGGCGCAAATGACGGAGGAACAAAAGACCGCTGCTACCCAATTAGCCGCGCAATGTAAAAGCAACCAATTGCATGGGTGTTAAGTAGGTTATGCATCGAGTGATTCACGCCTTTCGATACCAGCAGGAATACGTGTAAGGCATCAACAACTGCCACGACCAATCCACTCCAGCCAACTGATGGAGTGTCGTCATGAAACAACAATCTCTGCTAACCGCTTTGTGCGCAATCGTGTTTGCGTCAAACGCCATCGCACAACAGCAATGCAGCGCCGTCAGTGGCCCGCAAACCAATGCCTTGGTTGAGCTCTACACCTCAGAAGGCTGCAGTAGCTGCCCACCCGCCGACCAATGGTTAAGCCGCCTTAAAAATCAAAGTAAACCCATTGGCAACATCGTGCCGATTGCGTTGCATGTGGATTATTGGGATTACATCGGCTGGAAAGACAACTTTGCCAACCCAGAATTTGCCAATCGGCAACGTGAAATGGCCACCACAGGGCATGCACGCGGCGTGTATACCCCGCAACTCGCGATTAATGGTCAGGATACTCGCAGTTGGTTAAGTGATGCGCGCTTTAAGAGTGAAGTCGCCAGCATTAATCGCATGCCTGCCAAAGCCGAGATTCGGCTGACAGTCAACGTACAAACAGCTAAGTCAGTACAAGTAGCCACAAACATCAAAACCGCCGAGGCAGGGCCATTCGTCTATTACCTCGCGCTACAAGAAAACAACCTGCAATCCACCGTCAATGCAGGTGAAAACCGTGGCGAGCTATTGCACCATGATTATGTCGTGCGCCAGTGGTTAGGGCCGTTTAAGGTGGGGGCGGATGGAAAAATAAATGAAAGTCATGATATTCAACTTCAACCAGGCTGGAAGCAGCGTGATCTCAACGTTGTAGCTTTTGTGCAGAACTCGGCAACGGGGGAGATTTTGCAAGGATTGGTGTCAGGCTTCTGTGAGGATTGATTTACGCTTTGCTAACCCCAATTATTTATCAATATCTTCCAATGCGTAGTAACTGAGCAAGTCTTTTTTATCAATAGAGTAACTATCCAGGACACCTCTTTTAGAGGAGAGTTGATCAACTATTTTACCAGCCAACTTATCTTCAGCATGGTGAACCGCTCTATGACAGTAAGGACATAAACAAAATACATTTTCCACTGTGTCCAGGGATGTTTTAAATTGCCCTTGCAAACTCATCGGGATCAAATGGTGTATTTCAATATAAGGTTTCTTTGAAAATCTTGAGATGAACAACTGATGAGTCTTATCAAACTCACAAATATAGCCTGACTCGTTCAAGCGTTGTAGAGCAACGCGTTTATCTCGTTTGTATATGTCTCGCTCTTTGAGCGTTGTTGTCTTTATTTCAATCCCCTGATTTACGGAAGCCTGATAAATATCATCAAAATCATCTTGCTTAAGTTCTGACGACTCCAATCTCCACGCAAGCTCGGATAAAGATCCTAACCATAAACCACCATCATTAATAAAAATAAACCAGACATCACCAGCAGCTGGTTTAAAACCTGCTTTTTTTGATAGATACAACCTCAATTCCGACTTGTGAGGCTTAGGAAACACTAAATTCAGATTAACAGGTTTTCCTTCTGGAAACAGTCTAAAGGTCTTCGATGCTTTTACAGGGTCAGAAGTCTTATTACCGACATGAATGTTATCAGCACCGAAATAAGACAGTATCAAATCCGCCTCATAATCGGTCAAGGTTACTTGGGAGTCATAATATTCTCTTTCGGTTACTAACGAATATGCCCCTTTAAGGGTGCCAAATTTACGACTCTGCGCCAGCCCAAACTTCATTCATCGTTCCATTCAAATATTCTGTTATTTTTTCTGCTATCTTCGTTACTACTGGCACAGCCACAGAGTTACCGAACTGACGATACGCTGCAGTTTTTGCAACAACAATCTTAAATTCTTCAGGGAATCCTTGTAACCTTGCGCACTCTCTTGGAGTTAACATTCTCGGATTTTTATTTTCCTGTGGGATTAAACACTCTTTTCCGTCTTTCCCATATCTAGCAACCAATGTGTTAGACGGCTTATTAATATCAGCGCAAAAGGCAGTAAAGCCAGCTCCTCGAGCTAAATTCTTTTCGGTTCTTCTTTGATGCCCCTGCCACAATCTATCTGAAATTGTGAAGCTATCATCAACGTTTTCATCTAATATGGACCTTAAAAGCTTGCTAGGTCCTGATATTTCAGGAAAATTAAATTTTTCTTTTGAGTCCCTTAAGCACACCATGTAACAACGCTCTCGCTTTTGTGGAACAAGGGGACTCGCATCATAAACTTTGTAAGCAAAGCTATACCCTAATGCTTCTATTGATTCTTTTATGATCGAAAATGTATTTCCTTTATCGTGATTTACTAAATTTTTAACATTCTCTAAGAACAGCACTTTTGGGCGCTTTTGTTTGACAATTCTAATAATGTCAAAAAAAAGTGTCCCTTGTGTTTCACAAGCAAAACCATGTGCAGTATTTAATGATGACCTAGCTGATACGCCTGCAAGGCTAAATGGCTGGCAAGGAAAACCAGCACATAAGACATCATGCTCTGGGATCTGTTTCTCATCTATTTTTTTGATATCACCGAACGGCACTTCACCAAAGTTTGCTTCGTAAGTTCTTTTAGCATAAGAGTCCCATTCGCTACTAAAAAGACACTTACCTCCACTTGCTTGCATTGCTAACCGGAATCCCCCTATACCAGCAAATAAATCAATAAATGTGAATTTTTGATTTATTTCGCTTTTATAAAATGGAATATCTCCCCAAATGACTGGGATAGAGTATTGGTATGGTGCAGATTTCTGCTCAATCACATTTTTCGGTGTGATACCTTGAGCAGCAAAAGAAGTGATCTTCTGAAAGTACTCTCTGATTTCTAGTGATAAAAAGGGAACAGAAGTTGACTGCGACTGCAACCAATGTGTTGCGATCGCATTCACTTCACTAGTATCAACCTCTGGAAAGTTATTTAAGAGAGATGTAACTAGAGATTGATATATTTCATTATGTTGATAAGCCATTATTGGATTATGAGGCTTATTAGCCGCACTTACTATCCCCACAATTCAAGCAAGTCATACATCCATCCATTAAGATGCTGGCTTTGGTATTACACTTTTTACAAAGCTGCGCGCCTTTTGGAAAGCCCTCGTCGTTTGATTCGTCACCTGATTTGGCGTGTTTTTCGAGATATTCGGCTTTTTTCTCTTCTACCAGTTTTTGCTGGTGTTCGTCTAAACCCGGTTTTTTCAGCATGCCGATTTCTTGCAGGTGTTTTTCTACCACTTCACCAATCTCGGCCACCAAGCTAGGCACAAACTTGCCGCCTTTTTTAAAGTAGCCGCCGCTAGGCTCGAATACGCTTTTGAGCTCCTCCACCAAAAAGGTGACATCGCCACCCTTACGGAACACGGCGGACATGACGCGGGTCAGTGCGACTATCCACTGGAAGTGCTCCATGTTTTTGGAGTTGATGAAGATCTCGAACGGGCGGCGGTGCTCTTGTGGCGTGCCTTGGTTCATAATGACGTCGTTGATGGTGATGTAGAGCGCGTGCTCGGTCACCGGCGTTTTGATTTTGTAGGTGTTGCCTACGAGCATGTCTGGGCGGCTCAATGGCTCACCCATTTGAATAATGTTTGTGACAGGCGCTTGTGCGGCCTCGGCTGCTTTTTTGTCTTCATCGGTCACCAGTTTGTAGGCGGTGATTTTTTTGTCGATTTTGATTGCCATGTTGTTCTCCCTATTGGAGCTTAATTTTTCAATAAATTCAATATGCTAACGTCATCCAAAATTCTGGATGGTTGCCGTTACGAGCGATGCCAGTGCCAGGTGAAAAGCGGTTTTAAACCGAAGTGTACAAGCGAGTACATGAGGATTTAAAACTGCTTTTTAACGCCGCAATGGCGAGCGCAGTCGGCAAACACTAGAATTTTCCGTAGTAGCCTTCTTTAAACGCGTCGAATAAATTGGCCGCCGTGTGAATCTCACCGTCGTACTCAATCTCTTCGTTGCCTTTGGCTTCAATCTCGGTGCCATCTTCCAGCGTAAACTTGTAGGTGGTGCTCTCTAAATCTTTCTCGGTCACCAACACGCCCTGGAACGCCTCAGGGTTGAAACGGAAGGTCGTGCAGCCTTTGAGGCCTTTGTCATAGGCGTAGAGATAAATGTTCTTGAAATCTTCAAAGTCGTAATCGGTCGGCACATTGATGGTTTTGGAGATGGAGCTATCAATCCATTTTTGGGCAGCGGCCTGAATATCCACGTGGGCTTTGGCCATGATGGTGGATGAATCGAGGAAGTAGTCTGGCAATTGCTCTTCTGGCTTGTCGCTGAAAGGCATGGCGTTGGCATTCACCAGCTCACGGTAGGCCAGCAGCTCGTAGCTGAATACGTCGACTTTCTCTTTAGATTTTTTGCCTTCACGAATCACATTACGCGCATAGTGGTGGGCAAAGCTCGGCTCGATACCGTTGCTGGCGTTGTTGGCCAGACTGAGTGAAATCGTACCGGTTGGCGCGATAGAGCTATGGTGGGTAAAGCGCACGCCTTTGGTGGCGATCTGGTTACGCAAGCCTTCTGGGAACTGCTGCATGTAGCGGCTGTATTTACCCAGCAACACTTTACCGGCCAGTTTTTGGCCAACCTTGATGCCATCAGCCGCCATTTCCGGGCGCACGCGCAGCATGTCAGCGGTGACTTCAAACTTTTCGTCCATGATCGGTGCCGGGCCTTTTTCTTCGGCCAGTTGCACGCCGACTTCCCAGCCCACTTCGGCCATGACGCGGGTCACTTCTTCGGTGAATTTGATCGAGTCTTCATCACCGTATTTCATTTTGAGCATGGTCAGTGTAGAACCCAAGCCTAAATAGCCCATGCCGTGACGGCGTTTGCGGGCGATTTCTTGGCGTTGTTGCTCTAATGGCAAACCGTTAATTTCGACCACGTTATCCAGCATGCGGGTGAACACGGCAACCACCTTGTGATATTCATCCCAGTCAAAAGCGGCTTGATCGGTAAATGGCTCACGCACAAACTTGGTCAGATTGACTGAGCCCAGCAAACAAGCGCCGTAAGGGGGCAATGGTTGCTCGCCGCAAGGGTTGGTGGCGCGGATGTTTTCGCAGAACCAGTTGTTGTTCATTTCGTTGACGCGGTCGATCAGGATAAAGCCTGGCTCCGCAAAGTCGTAGGTGGAGGACATGATCACGTCCCACAGACGGCGCGCTTTGATGGTTTTGTAGATACGGCAAGCCACTTTACCGGCTTCTGGGCCATCGAGCTTGGTCAGGTATTTTTGCTTAACCGGCCAGTCGCGCCACACCACTTGTGACTCGTCATTCACATTCAGGCCATCAATAATGGCTTCTTTCTCTGTGACCGGGAACGCCAAACGCCACTCGTCATCGGCTTTTACTGCCTCCATAAACTCTTTGGTAATCAGGCAGCTCAGGTTGAACTGGCGCAAACGGCCGTTTTCACGCTTGGCTTTGATAAAGTCAGTCACGTCTGGATGCGAAATATCAAACGTCGCCATTTGTGCGCCGCGACGGCCACCGGCAGACGAGACGGTGAAACACATTTTGTCGTAGATATCCATAAACGACAGCGGGCCGGAAGTGTAAGCACCCGCGCCAGCGACAAACGCGCCTTTGGGACGCAGGGTAGAAAACTCATAACCAATACCGCAACCGGCTTTGAGGGTCAGGCCAGCTTCGTGCACTTTGCCCAAAATATCGTCCATGCTGTCTTCAACCACGCCTGAGACAGTACAGTTAATGGTAGAAGTGGCTGGCTTGTGCTCTTGCGCACCGGCGTTGGAGGTAATGCGGCCGGCCGGAATCGCACCGCGGCGCAATGCCCACAAAAACTTTTCGTGCCATTCGGCTCTTTTGGCCTCGGTGGTCTCGACGTCAGCCAATGCGCGCGCGACGCGGCTGTAAGAATCGTCCATGTCCTGGTCTACATGCTCACCAGATTTTGTTTTCAGGCGATATTTTTTATCCCAGATATCGAGTGAAACAGGTTGCACCGGGATTTCCACGGCGGCCTCCTCTGAATGGACTTTCTTTTGTTCAACAGCTTTCAGCATCGAGTTCTCCCACCTTTGGTGATTCTTATTAATTGATAACGCGCTGTGAACCGGAAAAACGCCTGCGGCTGACAACGCGTTAGAACAAAGATTGGCTTGAAACAAGCGTTTGCACGCTTATGTTGCCGCACGCTATGGATTGAGATGCGGCTTCAGCCAAACACAACATCTTGTGTTGCTGGCAGTAATTTATGCCTATACTTTGTTGACGTCAATTGATTTTTTACGCCTTTTTTTGGTGCGTGTAGCTTGCATTTTGTTAATCACTTTAACTATAAGGCCCCTGGCATAGGTGAGTCATCACTCTCGTGTTTTGCATGCATTTGATTGGTGCACTCAGGCGACATCACACGCAAATATGCGAGAATAGCGCCATGCCAAAATTCGTTTATTCGCTGCTGATGTTTGCCGTGGCCGCCCTGCTGCCACTCAAGCTATTCTGGCGCGGCCTCAAGCAACCCGAATACCGCCAGCATGTGGGTGAGCGCTATGGTTTTTATACGCAAGTTGTTAAAGCGCCCGTCATCTGGATACACTGCGTCTCGGTAGGTGAAACGCGCGCCACACAGCCGTTAATACAAGCCTTACTGGCGCACTACCCCAGCCGCCAACTGCTGATTACACACGGCACCCCGACGGGTCGCGATACCAGCAGCCAGTTGTTTCAGCCAAAAATTGCCAGTGGTCGTGTACTGCAAGCCTATTTACCCGTAGACACGCCAGGCGCGGCCAAGCGCTTTCTCACTCACTTTAAACCAGAGTTAGGCTTGTTAATGGAAACCGAGCTGTGGTTTCATTTAATTAACCAGGCCACGCGGCTGAGTATCCCCATGGCACTGCTCAGCGCGCGCCTGTCAGCAAAGTCAGCCGCAGGCTATACCAAACTGGGCAGCCTGACCCGCACCGGCTTGCAACAACTGTCACTGGTCGCCGCACAAACGGCCGCCGATGCCGAGCGCCTGCAAGCACTGGGGGCACAACACCCCATCATCTGCGGCAACCTCAAGTTTGATGTCACGCCGCCAGCGGATAGCGCTGCCAAAGGCGCTGAATTGCGCCAGTTGCTAGGCGCACAACGCACCGTGTTTATGGCGGCGAGTACGCGTGAGGGTGAAGAATCATTAATCCTCGACGCCGTGCAAGGCGCGGATGTGCTCACCCTGTTAGTGCCGCGCCACCCGCAACGCTTTGCCGAGGTTGAGTCACTACTCAAGGCACGCGGCTTGCGTTATGTATTGCGTACAGAACTGGTGCAACCTTTGAATAAAGACGTGCAGGTAGTGCTGGGCAATAGCATGGGTGAGATGTACACCTATTATGCGGCCAGTGACTTTGCCGTGATGGGCGGCAGTTTGCAGCCGCTGGGTGGGCAAAACCTGATTGAAGCGGCGGCCATGGGCGTGCCGACGATATTAGGGCCACATATGTTTAACTTTGCGCAGGTGACGCAAGCGGCGGTGATGGCAGATGCGGCGGTGCAACTAAGCGATGTGGCGGAGCTGCATGGCATGATTGCTACCTTGGCGGCGGATAGAAGCAAAGTGCGAACGATGTCGCAAGCAGCGAAGGGGTTTACATTGCAGCATAGAGGGACAACGGAGAGATTGATGGCAGCGATAGCGCCATTGTTGAAAAGGTAATTCTTTGAGCGCACAGTCACTGGAGCACTCAATCAAGTTTTTGCTCAGTTGCGGCATTTTGTTTCGCCTTGTTGGCGAGTCACTTTCTGGTGCTTGTCCCCCAGAAAGTAACCAAAGAGGACGACACCCAGCCATCACGGCCTTCGGCTCCCTTGCGTTGCTCAACAAAATAAGCCGGTCACGAAACTCGCCCTAGCAGCTTGCACACACCGCAAGCTGCTGCGGAGCTCAAACAGTCGCTCCCTCTACTCTTATTTTGTCTCCGCTACTCAGCGTGATGGGATGGGATTCTTCTCACTTAACTAGCTGATTCGAAGTTTGGAAGGTTAGAAAAAGAAATTCTTTTTATTCAATTCGCTAACGGTTGCAGTCGCATGGTGTTCGGGGTCCCCATCTGCCGCGCCGAGCAACGCAGGATTGGCGGGAGTTGTCGGCCATCGGCTGTCCGAATCCCGCAGCAGCTCACGCTTTGTGTGAGCTGCCAGGTTGAGTTTCGATGGACGCCCGACAAGCCGAGTAGCGCAAGGATGAAGCGGAAGCTGGGGTGCACTTTCTTTTGGTTACTTGTTCTTTGTGCAAGCAAAGAAAAGTAACTCGCTGAAAAAGCGAAAGAATACGTCAAATCAACCTGCCAATATCACACCTCCAAACAATTACCTTCATGATCACTCAAACAAAAAAGGCGCACCTCTCAGTACGCCTTTTTAACTCAATCAAAAACCCATCAACCCAGGTTAGGCGCTAACCAGCGCTCCAACCAATCTTTCTCCACATCACGCCGTTTCGCCATATCTTCCAACTGGTCATTACCAATTTTATCCACACTAAAATACCTGGACTCAGGATGCGCAAAATAGAAGCCGCTCACTGCTGCCGCTGGCAGCATGGCGTAACTGTCTGTGAGCTGCATGTCAATTTCGGTGGCTTGCAACACCTCAAACATCTGCTCTTTCACCGTGTGATCGGGGCAAGCCGGATACCCTGGTGCCGGGCGAATACCCTGATATTGCTCTTTAATCAGCGCATCTTTATCTAAGGCTTCGCTGGCGGCATAGCCCCATAAGTCTTGCCGCACGCGCTCGTGCATGTATTCGGCAAAGGCTTCGGCCAGGCGGTCCGCCAGTGACTTGAACATGATGGCGTTGTAGTCATCGTGATTTTTTTCAAAGTCAGCCAGGCGTTTTTCCATGCCCAATCCGGCGGTGACGGCAAACAGGCCGATGTAATCATCTATAGTTTCACTTCTCGATGGCCCTTTTGGTGCAATAAAGTCAGCCAGGCACTGGTTAGGGCGGGCCACACCGTCGATCACCGGTTTTTGGGTTTGCTGGCGCATGCCGTACCAGGTGAGTGCGACCTGGCTGCGGGTGTCGTCGGTATAGATTTCAATGTCATCCTGATTGACCTGGTTGGCGGGCAATAGCGCAATGACGCCATTGGCGCTTAACCAACGGCCATCCACCATGCGTTTGAGCATCACCTGCGCTTCGGCAAACACTTTGGTCGCAGCGTCACCAACCACTTCGTCTTTTAAAATCGCCGGGTAAAAACCGGCCAGGTCCCAGGTCTGGAAAAACGGACCCCAGTCTATGTATTGCGCGATCAAGGCTAAATCAATATTTTTAAACACGCGACGGCCGATAAACTTAGGCTTCACCGGCGCTTTATCGCCAGTGAACTCTACTTTTGCGGCATTGGCGCGTGCATCGGCCAGGCTCAGCATGGGCACGCCTTTTTTATTGGCATGCTGGTGGCGGGCTTTTTCGTAATCGGCCTGAATCTCGGCCAGGTAAGCCCCGCGTGTTTCTGGCGTGAGCAGGTTTTGCATCACACTCACTGAGCGCGAGGCATCGGGCACGTAAATCACCGGGCCTTGGTAATTAGGCGCAATTTTCACGGCAGTGTGCGCGCGTGAAGTGGTGGCGCCACCAATCAGCAACGGCGTTTGGTTTTCGACAAAGTGCGGGTCGCGCTGCATCTCTTTGGCGATATAAGCCATTTCTTCAAGCGACGGCGTAATCAGGCCACTGAGGCCGATAATGTCAGCATTTTCAGCTTTGGCCATGGCCAGAATCTCGGCCGCGGGCACCATCACGCCCATATTCACCACCTCAAAGTTGTTGCACTGCAACACCACCGACACGATGTTTTTGCCGATGTCATGCACGTCGCCTTTTACGGTGGCGATCACCACTTTGCCTTTTGGCTTGGCGACCAGGCCGGTGCGGCGCTCTTCGGCGGCTTTTTCTTCCTCAATAAACGGGATCAAGTGCGCCACAGCGGACTTCATCACGCGCGCCGACTTTACCACCTGCGGCAAAAACATCTTGCCCTGGCCAAACAGGTCACCGACCACGTTCATGCCGTCCATCAGCGGGCCTTCAATGACGTGAATCGGGCGGCCGCCGTTATTCATAATGTCAGCACGCACCTCTTCGGTGTCGGCCACAATAAAGTCGGTAATACCATGCACCAGCGCATATTCGAGTCGCTTACCAGGGGGCACCGGCGCCTCTGGCGTGCCGCGCCAAGCCAAGGTGGCTTCCTGTTTTTTACCACCGGCGACCAGTGTTCCGGCAATCTCGATCATGCGTTCGGTGGCCGCTAAAGGATTTTCCGGGTCGACCACGCGGTTGAGCACCACGTCTTCGACCCGCTCGCGCAACTCAGGGGCAATATCGTCATAGACGCCGACCATGCCCGCGTTAACGATACCCATCGTCATGCCGGCCTGAATGGCGTGGTAGAGAAACACGGTGTGAATGGCTTCACGCGCAGGCTCGTTGCCGCGGAAGCTGAAACTCACATTGGACACCCCGCCGGAAATACGGGCATAGGGCAGGTTTTGCTTGATCCAGCGCGTGGCTTCGATAAAGTCCACCGCGTAGTTGTTGTGTTCTTCAATGCCGGTGGCCACGGCAAAAATATTGGGGTCAAAAATAATGTCTTCTGGCGGAAAACCGTGCCCCACCAACAAATCGTAAGCGCGTTTGCAAATCTCGGTTTTGCGCGCATAGGTATCGGCCTGACCGGTTTCGTCAAACGCCATCACTACCACGGCCGCACCATAGCGTTGGCACAATTTGGCCTGCCGTAAAAACTCGGTTTCGCCCTCTTTCATCGAAATCGAGTTAACAATGGCCTTGCCTTGCACGCACTTTAGCCCGGCCTCAATCACCGCCCATTTTGAGGAGTCGATCATGATAGGCACGCGAGCGATGTCAGGCTCAGAGGCAACTAGGTTGAGGAAATGCGTCATCGCCTTGACCGCATCCAGCATGCCTTCGTCCATGTTGATGTCGATGACCTGCGCGCCGTTTTCTACCTGCTGACGCGCCACACTCAGCGCTTCTTCGTATTGCTCGTTGATAATCATGCGCGCAAACGCTTTAGAGCCGGTGACGTTGGTGCGCTCACCCACGTTTACATAGAGCGAGCTTTCATCAATGATAAAAGGCTCCAGGCCAGAGAGCTTGGTGGTGACCGGCAGAGTTGGCACCTGGCGTGGCGGCAGCGCTTTAATTGCGGTGTAAATGGCGTTGATATGGTCGGGCGTGGTGCCGCAGCAACCACCGGCAATATTGATAAAGCCACTATCGGCGAATTCTTTCACCAGGCTGGAGGTCACGTCTGGCGTTTCGTCAAAGCCGGTGTCAGACATAGGGTTAGGCAACCCGGCGTTGGGGTAAATGCAGACAAAGGTATCAGCGACTTTGCTGAGCTCTTCAGCATAGGGACGCATGAGTGTGGCCCCGAGCGCACAGTTGAGGCCAACCGTCAGTGGTTTAACATGGCGCACCGAGTGCCAAAAAGCAGTCACGGTTTGGCCTGAAAGAATACGGCCCGAGGCATCCGTCACCGTGCCAGAAATCATGATGGGCCAGGTTTTGCCTTGCTCGTCGAAGAAAGTCTCAATGGCAAACAAAGCGGCTTTACAGTTGAGCGTATCAAAAATGGTTTCCACCATCAAAATGTCAGCGCCACCATCAACCAGGCCGCGAATTTGCTCTAAATAAGAGGTGACCAATTGGTCAAAGCTCACATTACGCGCCGCCGGGTCGTTTACATCGGGCGAAATTGAGGCGGTTTTTGGCGTCGGGCCGAGGGCGCCCGCGACAAAGCGCGGCTTGTCTGGTGTGCTGTACTTCACGCACGCGGCCTTGGCCAGTTTGGCCGATTCCACGTTCATCTCATACACCAGATGCGCCATGTGGTAATCGTCTTGCGCCACACTGGTGGCACCAAAGGTATTGGTTTCAATCAGGTCAGCGCCTGCTGCCAGATACTTTTCGTGGATTTCTTGAATGACGTGCGGCTGCGTGAGCGTTAACAGCTCGTTATTGCCTTTAACGAACAACTCACGCTCGCCCGCTGGGCCTTGAAAGTCTTTGAAACGCGCACCGCGATAATCGGCCTCGGTCAGCTTGTATTGCTGAATCATGGTCCCCATCGCGCCATCCAGAATCAGGATGCGCTGTGAAAGCGCCTCACGTAACCATTGTTCAGTGGCGGAGATGGGCAGTTGCGGCATGCGTATCAACTTGAAAACAAAAGCGTTATTTTATCACAAGGCACTCCGCCACCCGGCAACGCATGCAGTTAGAAGTTAAAGCGTACCGTGGTCATCAACACATGATTTTCGCGATCGACCGTGCGCGTATTAATAAACTGGTGCAGATAGCCGGTTTCTACATTAGAAAAATCACTAAATTTCCAATTAGCGCCAATAAAAAAGCGGTTTTGGTCGATGCCGCGTTGTGCGCCCCACTCGGTCTGATTCAGGTTAACAAACAGCTCATCAAACATCACCAGCGATAATTTTGGATGCACCGGCAATGGCGTAGTCACACGCACCATTTGCCGCAAGCGATGCCCCACATCCTGAAAGTCTTCACGCCGCCGCTGCTCTAGGCGTGTGCGGCTGGTCAAGGTCACACTGGCGACTTCATCGAACTGATATTGAAACTGCTGCCACAGGCGGTTTTCGCGCTGCGACGACTGGCTGGGCGGATGGCTGATAATGGTGTCGTAGCCTAACCAAACGCTGGTTTTCGGGTTGAACTTGTAAAACACCGATGGCCGCAAAATCAACTGGTCAAAATGCTGGCCTTCGTTGCGCCAGCGCGGATGCGTGTCCATGCTCCAGTAAAAGTTGTCGGCGGGCAATTTGCCCTGGGTATAGAGACTAAACCAGTAACGGCCATCCTCTTCGGTGTCAGCTACCGCTTGCGATAAGCCACCAAGGACGAACATGAACAAAACACGGCTCAAAAAAATATGGCTGAATCGGAAAAATGACATTAACATCGCGGCATTCTATGTATCAATAATTCCAGGCACAAATATGGGCGGTATACCGCTCGCCTGGGCATCTGAGGGGACTGCATGATATCAGGTTTGGTTCAACTCTTTTTATGGCAGGGCCTGGGCGAGCTGCTGAGTAAATTCTTTTTACCCGGCATTCCGGGGCCGGTGCTAGGCCTATTGTTGTTACTGGCTTTTTTATGTTTAAGAAAACAGGTAGATAGCGACTTGGCACTGGTGGCAGATAGCTTTCGCCAGCACCTGGGCTTGCTGTTTGTGCCTGCGTCGGTGGGCGTATTGCTGTTTTTACCTGAGTTGCAAACACATGCGTTAGCGGTGAGCACCGCCTTAATCGTGAGCGTGATTCTCACCATTGCGGTGACAGCACTGGTACTTAAAGTGTTTTGGTATTTTTCACTCAAGCGCAGTAAAGGCCATCGCCATGAATAAGCGCATCCCGATTTCAGAGATCTGGGTCTACCTGTCTGGCGACCCGCTGTTCGCATTGATTATTACGCTGGCGACTTACCAGCTGGGCTACCTGCTTTATGTGCGTGCCAAGCGCAACCCGCTGGTTAACCCGGTAGCGATTTCGGTGATACTGACCTGCCTGGCCATAGAACTGCTAGACATGCCATATGAAAAATATTTTGAAGGTGCGCAATTTGTGCACTTTTTGCTGGGCACAGCAACAGTGGCGCTGGCCGTGCCTATTTACAATGGCTTTAAGCGCATGCAAGGCAAGATTTTTCACATTTGGGTCGCGCTCACAGCAGGCAGCACAGTGTCTATTGTGAGTGCAGTGGTCATTGCCAAGCTGATGGGCGCAAGTGACAACATTGTCGGCAGCATGTATGCAAAATCGGTCACGGCGCCGATTGCGATGGGCATTGCCGAACGGCTCAATGTGTCACCGACACTGACAGCGGTGTTTACCGTGATTACCGGCATGCTGGGGGCAATTTTGGCGCCCTACATCTTAAATAGCGTGAAAGTGCAGCAATGGTGGATACGTGGCACAGCCATTGGCGTGGGCGCGCATGGGCTGGGCATTACGCGTGCGTTTAGCGTCAATGAAGAAGCTGGTGTATTTGCCAGCATGGCCATGGGCTTGAACGGAGTGATTAGCGCGATCGGCTTGCCTATCGTGTTGACTTATTTACGGCCACATCTGGGGTTTTAGCCATACTGAAACCGAGCCTGTATTAAACAGCTTGAGCTGCTCATAAAACATTCTTTTTCGCCTTGTTGGCGAGTCACTTTCTGGTGCTTGTCCTTAAGACAAGTAACCAAAGAGGACGACACCCAGCCATCACGGCCTTCGGCTCCCTTGCGTTGCTCAACAAAATAAGCCGGTCACGAAACTCGCCCTGACAAGCCACACACTTCGTGGCTTGTTGCGGAGCTCAGACAGTCGCTCCCTCTACTCTTATTTTGTCTCCGCTACTCAGCGTGATGAATGGGATTTATCTCGCCAAACTCACGGCGTACAAGTTTGAACGGCTCAAAAACTCAATTCTTTTTTAATTCAACGCACTAAGAGTTGCAGTCGCATGGTGTTCGGGGTCCCCATCTGCCGCGCCGAGCAACGCAGGATTGGCGGGGGCCTTCGGCAAGCAACTGTTTGAGCTCCGTAGGAGCGAGTTTTTGATTGACGCCCGACAAGCCGAGTAGCACAGGGGACAAGCGGAAGCTGGGGTGCACTTTCTTTTGGTTACTTATTCTTTGGGCAAGCAAAGAAAAGTAACTCGCCGAAAAGGCGAAAAGCAACATCACAAACAACCACAACCGCGTGAGCATCGATGCCCCCCCCCGACGATGACTTCTTTGGTTGCTTATCCTAAGGACAAGCACCAGAAAATAACTCTCCGACAAGGCAAAAAAGGAAGTGACCATCTCCAAAACAGCGCAAACCAACGCACCAACTTGGTGCACTCAAAACTGACAGCCAGCTTACAAACGCCGCTTTTCTTAGAACTACGGCTGATTGCGTATTGTCATTCGCTATGTAAAAGCGTTTAATGTAAGCAATGTAAAGAGCATTTACGATAATATATTTTGGCGGTGTCGATGTTAACCTGCCAGCCATACAATGAATAAATATTCCGCCCAAGGCGATACAACACAAACACCACTACAGAATTGACGTTTTATTTCCGTTAACTGACTTATGCATAAACATCTGAACACCGCCGCGTTGCAACTCAGACTGTGGGTCGTCACAGTGCTGTTGGCTATGCTCGGCTTTGCATTGGTCGCAGAGTTTTCTGACCACTCCAGCTACAGTGACGACACGGTGCGTGTGCGTGTCGCCGAAGTGATCGAATACACAGGCGACGGTGAAACACCGTTCACACCGATTACCCCGTTAATTTCCCCGCCCGTAAGCGTGTCTGTTGCTTGCGTGATTCTATTTGCGTTACTGGCGATGCCTCGCCGTCGCGTGATCCCGCGCCCGGTGTTTGTACGCCACCTGCACTCACGCGCACCACCCGTCTAGCCATAGGTGTCATCGCGTTTGCGCCCTGCACAACGCCGCTGATCGCCACTCTCCTCCTCGTTGTTACCAGTATATCTCCCAGCGTCCACTCAGGACGGAGCCTAGGCTAGCGGTTGTGGTTTGCAACAAGAAAGGATAGTCTGACGATCAAGACAGGCCACCTGCAGTAAAGCCTTCGCCAACCACCTGTTTTTGCAAGTATTTCTCTTCACTTTTAAGATAAGAACACACTATGATTAAACAGAACTTAATCGTTTTAGGCTTGCTTGGCACGTTGCTCAGCGCTTGTCATCAAGAAGAGGCGCACGAAGAAGCGCCGCCAAAACTCGAAGTCACCACCCCTTGGCACAAAGACACCATGATTACCAAGGAATATGTCTGCCAGATTCATGCCATCCAGCATATTGAATTACGTGCGCTGGAACGTGGTTATTTGCAGGACGTGTTTGCCGGGGAAGGCCAAGTGGTCAAGCAGGGGCAACCGATGTTCAAGATCATGCCTAACGTTTACCAGGTCGATTTATTAAAAGCACAGGCTGAAGCCAAAACGGTGCAAATCGAATATGAAAACACCAAGGCGCTGGCCGAGAAAAACATCGTCTCGCAAAACGAGCTGGCGCTGGGCAAAGCCAAACTGGACAAAGCCAATGCCGAGGTACAGTTGGCACAAACTCACCTCAACTTTACCAATATCAACGCGCCGTTTACCGGCATCATGGACCACCTGCTAGTGCGTAAAGGCAGTTTGCTGGATGAAGGTGATTTGCTGACCACACTGTCTGACAACAGCCGCATGTGGGTCTACTTTAACGTGCCAGAAGCAGAGTATCTGGACTTTAAAATTCATCAAAAAAATGAAAAAGGCGTGCCGGTGAAACTACGTATGGCTAACGGTGCATTGTTTGACCAAGCCGGGGCGATTGAAACGGTAGAAGCCGACTTTGACAACAAAACCGGCAACATCGAATTTCGGGCCGACTTTCCTAACCCGCATAGCTTGTTGCGCCACGGCGAAACCGGCACCATTTTGCTTGAGGTGCCCTACCCTAACGCGATGTTAATTCCGCAAAAAGCCACTTTTGAAGTGCTGGATAAAACCTTTGTTTATGTGGTGAACAAAGACCACAAGATAGAGCAACGCATGATACAGATTGGCGCCGAACTGCCACATTTGTTTATTGTGAAGTCTGGTCTCAAAGACACCGACACCGTGTTGCTGGAAGGCTTGCGCCGCGTTAAAAACGGACAAAAAATCGACACCGAGTACAAAGCACCTGAAAAAGTCGTTCCTGAGCTGGAACTGTACGCAGAATAACCATTAAGGTGAAAAAAACATGTTAAACATCTTCCTCAGACGACCGGTGATGGCGATTGTGCTCTCGCTGGTGATGATTTTCCTTGGGTTTCTGTCGATCAAAACCCTGCCAATTTCGCAGTTCCCCGAAATCGCGCCGCCACGCGTGATTGTAACGCTGGCTTTTCCAGGCTCGAGTGCCGACGTATTGGTGCAGTCTTCACTGATTTCTATCGAGCGCGCCATCAACGGTGTGCCAGGCATGAAATACATCGTGTCTGACGCCACCAGTGCTGGTGAAGCCACGATACAGGTGATTTTTGACTTGGGCGTAGACCCTAACGCCGCCATGGTGCTGGTAAAAACCCGGCTGGACCAGGTGATGAGCAAGCTACCGCCGCTGGTGCAGTTAGAGGGCGTGATCGTTAACACGGTACAGCCGAGCATGCTGATGTATGTGAACTTGTACAGTAAAGATAAAAACGCCGACGAGAAGTTTTTGTTTAACTACGTCAACGTCAGCGTGATTCCTGAAATTCAACGCGTGCATGGGATTGCACAGGCACAAAACCTGGGTAGCCGCCAATTCGCCATGCGTATCTGGCTTAACCCTGAGCGTATGCGCGCCTACAAGGTATCCAGTAAAGAGGTGATGGATGCGATCAGCAGCCAGAGTGTGATTGGCCGCCCAGGTCGTCTGGGCCAAAGCTCGGGCATTTATGCGCAATCAAAAGAGTATGTGCTGGTCTACAAAGGCCGTTATAACAAGCCTGAAGAGTATGGCAACATTATTATCCGCGCCGACTCTAACGGCGAAATTTTGCACCTGCGAGACATTGCCAAGGTTGAGCTGGGTAGTGAGTTTTTTGATATTTACTCCAACAAAGACGGCTACCCATCTGCTGCGATTGTGCTCAAGCAAAACTACGGCACCAACGCCAGCGAGGTGATTGCTGACGTTAAAGTCAAGATGGAAGAGCTGAAGCAAAGCTTTCCGGCCGGTATGGATTATGAAATCAATTATGACGTGTCCAAGTTTCTGGATGCCTCGATTGAAAAAGTGATTCACACGCTGGCCGAAGCGTTTGTACTGGTGGCGCTGGTGGTGTTTATTTTCCTAGGCGACTGGCGCTCGACGCTGATCCCGACGCTGGCGGTGCCTATTTCGCTGATTGGTGCTTTCTTTGTGATGAAAGCGTTTGGGTTGAGCATCAACCTGGTCACGCTGTTTGCGCTGGTACTCGCCATTGGCGTGGTGGTGGATGACGCCATCGTGGTGGTGGAAGCTGTGCATGCCAAGATGGCCTCTGACCATGTCGGCCCCTACAAAGCGGTGCAACGCGTACTGGGTGAAATCGGTGGTGCGATTGTGGCCATTACACTGTTAATGACCTCGGTTTTTATCCCGATCACCTTTATGCCGGGCCCGGTGGGTGTGTTTTACCGCCAGTTCGCCATTACCATGGCCTCTTCCATCGTGCTGTCCGGTATCGTCGCGCTGACATTAACACCGGTGCTGTGCGCGATGATTCTCAAAGACACACATGGCCAACCTAAACGCAAAACACCCATCTCAGTGTTTCTGGATGGTTTTAACTGGGTGTTTGAAAAAGTCACTGGCCGCTATACCAACTTTTTAGAAAAAGTGGTCACGCTGCGCACGGTGACCTTTGTGGTGCTGGCGCTGTTTTCAGCCGGGATTGTCTATGTCGACAAAATCTTGCCAGCCGGGTTTATTCCTGGTGAAGACCAGGGCATGATTTACGCCATTATTCAAACGCCACCGGGCTCAACGCTGGAAACCACCAACAAGGTCGCGCGGCACCTGCAAACGCTGGCCAAACAAGTAGAGGGCGTGGAGTCTGTGTCGTCACTGGCGGGCTATGAAGTGCTGACTGAAGGGCGTGGCTCCAACGCGGGTACATGTATTATCAACCTCAAAGACTGGTCTGAGCGTAAGCAATCGGTGAAGCAGATCATTGAAGAGCTGGAAGAAAAAACCAAGAACTTTGGCGCGGTAGTTGAGTACTTTCAACCACCAGCCGTGCCGGGTTATGGTGCCGCGTCTGGCCTGTCATTGCGCTTGCTGGATAAAACCACCAGCGCTGATTACTACGTGTTCGACAAAATCAACAAAGAGTTCATGCAAAACCTGGGCAAGCGCAAAGAGCTCACTGGCTTGTTCACGTTTTATGCGGCTAACTATCCGCAGTATGAGTTGGTGATCGACAACCAGTTGGCGATGCAGAAAAAAGTCTCTATTGAAGATGCCATGAACAACCTGGATATTCTGATTGGTAGTACTTACGAGCAAGGCTTTATCCGCTTTAATAACTTCTTCAAGGTTTATACCCAGGCCGGGCCTGAGTTCCGCCGCTATCCAAGTGACGTACTGAACTACTTCGTTAAAAACGAAGATGGTGAAATGGTGCCCTACTCGGCATTTATGACCATGAAGAAGCGTCAGGGCCCAAACGAGATCACCCGTTACAACCTGTACAACTCGGCGGCGATTCGTGCTGAACCGGCGCCTGGCTACACGACGGAATCAGCCATTAATGCAGTGAAAGAAGTGGCACATGCCACCCTGCCTAAAGGCTACGACATTGCCTGGGAAGGCCTCTCATACGACGAAGAAAAACGCGGCAATGAAGCGCTGATGATCTTTATCGTGGTGCTGGTGTTTGTGTACATGGTGCTGGCGGCACAGTATGAAAGCTTTATTTTGCCGTTTGCGGTGATTCTGTCGCTGCCTGCCGGTATTTTTGGCTCGCTGTTTCTGCTCAAGATACTGGGGCTCGCCAATGATATTTACGCGCAGGTTGGCCTGATTATGCTGATTGGCCTGCTGGGTAAAAACGCCGTGTTGATCGTGGAATTTGCCGTGCAAAAACATGGCCAGGGCATGTCTATCCGCGATGCAGCGATTGAAGGTGCTAAAACCCGTTTCCGCCCTATTTTGATGACCTCGTTCGCCTTTATTGCTGGCCTGATTCCATTAGTGATCGCCACCGGTGCAGGTGCCGTCGGCAACCGCACCATCGGTACGTCAGCCATGGGCGGCATGCTGTTCGGCACCATCTTTGGTGTGATCGTGATTCCCGGCTTGTACTACATTTTTGGTACGCTGGCCGATGGTAAATCCATGATCCGTAAAGAGGAAACTGAACCTCTGACCGAGACCTACAAATACAACTCCCATCAGGATGATGATGAAGATGAAGAATAAGCATTTAACATGGATGGTGGCCGGGGCAGTGTCGTTGATGCTGCAATCGTGCGCGATTCCGCTGATTACCAGCAAACAGGCTGACACCACGCTGCCTACGCAATACCAGGAGTCTGTTGCCCCGGCGGGCAACAGCGCCAGCCTCAAATGGCAGGACTTTTTTGATGACCAGCACCTGGTCACGCTGATTGATACGGCAGTGAACAACAACAAGGAAATTCATATCATGGCGCAACGGATTAGCGTTGCCCAGAATGAAATCCAGGCACGTAAAGGGGAATATTTACCGTTTGTCGGTATCGGCGCCAGCGCCGATAAAGAGAAAGTCGGCAAATATACCCGCAATGGTGCCGTTGAAGAAAATCTGGACATCAAAGAAGGTCGCTCTAACCCAAGGTTTCTCGGCAACTACCAGTTTGGGCTGGTCGCGTCGTGGGAGCTCGACGTGTGGAAAAAGCTGCGCAATGCCACCAAGGTGGCGGTCATGGAGTATATGGCCACCATTGAGGGCAAAAACTTTTTGGTCACCAACCTGGTGGCCGAAGTGGCGCACGCCTATTACGAGCTGATTGCGCTTGATAACGAACTGCAAACATTGGATCAGAACATTCAGATTCAGCAAAACGCGTTATCGGTGGTGAAAGAATTGCAGCAATATGCACGGGCCAACTCCTTGGCGGTGAAACGGTTTGATGCCGAGGTGAAAAAGAACCAGAGCCGTCAGTATGTGCTGAAACAAAGCATTGTCGAGACCGAAAACCGCATCAACTATCTGCTGGGGAGAACACCGCAGCCGATTCAACGCGCCTCGGCTGACTTTATGGCCATGCAGAACAAAGTGATGCAAACTGGTGTGCCATCTGAACTACTATCCAATCGCCCGGACATTCGCCAGGCGGAGCTTGAACTCTCAGCGGCCAAGCTGAATATTGATGTGGCCAAGGCCAACTTTTACCCGTCGTTCTCGATTCGGGCAGGCTTGGGCTTTCAGGCGTTTGATCCTAAATACCTGCTGAATATTCCAGCCTCGGTGATGGCGTCATTTGGCGGCGAGCTGGTGGCACCACTCATCAACCGAAACGCGATTGAAGCACAGTACAAAAGTGCCAATGCCGTGCAGATTCAAGCGGCCTATGACTACGAGCAAAAAATCATCAATGCCTATATGGAAGTGGCTAACCAGGTTTCCAATATCGACAACCTGGATAAAAACTACCAGCTGAAAAACAAGCAAGTGGAGGCATTGACGCAGTCGATTGACGTCGCTAACCAGCTGTTTAAAGCCGCGCGCGCTGACTATATGGAAGTATTGCTCACGCAACGTGACGCACTGGATGCAAAAATGGAGCTGATAGAAACCAAGCAGCAGCAAGTGGCCGCGGTGGTAGATTTGTATCGCTCGCTGGGCGGCGGCTGGCAAACGCCTGATGCAACGACTACCAAGCAGTAAGCACGTTTAATCAGCAAGCATAGCCACACTAAAAGAGAGAAGTGCCGTTGGCCTTCTCTCTTTTTACGTCTATTTTTCACATCCATTGTTTACAGCGCTGGTTAATGTTCCGCGTCGGGCGCAGGCAGATAGGCCATCAACCAGTGCTCAATCACCACCACGATATAGGCCTGTTCTTCCAATGTGAGTGCCCGACCCTCGGCCATGCGGTGCCACTTATTTAAACAGCCCCGGCAACAAGTAGCGGTGGCGTGTTGTGCCACAAATACCGGGTGGCCACGCATCGGTGTTTGCTGGCCATCATTGGCAACCACGGCTGGCGCCAGGCGCTGGGCAATAAACTGTTCGGCATGGTCCAAAACAGTGGGTAGGCCTTTTTGTTGCAGATAGTGCAGGTCTTTGGCGTTTAAGCGGAAGCCAGTACGGAAGGTGGAGCGTTGCAGGGCTTGAAACAACGACTCCAGATCACGCATGGTATTTAATGCAACTGTGAGAGATGCAGGTCGCGCAGCTTGGGCGCTTTGATGGCAGTGACACCCACCACGGCAATGGTCATACAACCGCCAAACACCACCGACGGCACCAGCCCCATCAGCCTGGCGGTGAGGCCGGATTCAAACGCGCCTAACTCATTGGACGAGCCGATAAAAATACCGTTGATGGCTGACACACGGCCGCGCATATTGTCTGGTGTGGCCAATTGCAAAATGGTTTGCCGCAAGATCACCGATACGGCGTCCATCATGCCGGAAATGGCGAGGATGACAATCGCCAGCCAGTAGGTGCTACAGAGGCCAAACGCAATCATACACACCCCAAACCCGGCCACCGCCAGCAACAGCCAGCGGCCACTATGCTGATGAATCGGATGCTTTGCCAGCCAAAGGCTGGTGACGATCGCCCCCACGGCGGGTGCCGCACGCAACACGCCCAGCCCTTCGGGACCCATTTGGTAAATGTCATGCACAAACGCGGGCAGCATGGCCACCGTGCCGCCAAACAACACGGCAAACATATCGAGCAATTGCGCGCCAAGCACAACCTGTGTGCGCCGCACAAAGCGCAAGCCCTCACCGATGCTGGCAAATACTTTCATGGGTGCATGGTTGTGATGCTCTTTGACGCGCAAAGTGGTTGCGGCAATCGCCGCCGCCAATGCCAAGAGTGCAGACAAACCATACGCCATCGATTTGTCGGCAAAACCAATCAGCAAGCCGCCAATGGCTGGCCCCACAATCAGGCCAATCTGGAACATAGAACTGCCAATGCCAGAGGCTTTAGCGATTGAAGCACGCGGGATAATTAAGGCAAACAGCGTGTTATAGCTAGGCGAAATCAATGCGCGCGCAAAACCAGTGAGCGCGACTGTGCCATAAATCCACCAGGCCGCTTGCGGCGAAGGATGCTGGGTAATAAGCACCAGCAGCCCGGCATTTAATGCCAGAAATAATGCGGAAACGACAGCAAACCCCCGCCGCGAAAAATAATGGTCCACCGCATGCCCGGCAAACAGCGCACTGCCCATATAGGGGATCACCTCGGCCAAACCGATCAAGCCTAGCGACCACGGGTCGTGGGTGAGCTCATAAATATGCCAGCCAATGGCCACCATCATCATTTGATACGAAAGCACCATCAAAATACGATAAGACAGCAACTTGGGGAACGCATAGCCCTGATGGGCAAGAATCTGACGGACGGATAAAGACATGGCTGCATTATACGCTATCAGCACCAGCCGCCTGCGCATTGGCTTCTTGCGCAATAATCGCCTAAAATACCCGGGCGGGTGCAGTGAATCAGGCAGTAGGCGGTGACGCTGATGAGCCGTCGTTGACCTCGTGCGACCCTGCCGATATAGATGAGGCGCACCCGCCTCAGTAACACCAAGGGTTGAGGCGCACCCGCCATGACATCCTTTCAAGGAGCGCGTAGCAACATGCGTGACTGTTACCAATGCTGGTTGATCGCACTACTGCTGAGCCTGCCAACACCAGCACTGGCGCGCGAGGTGATGCAGCTGTGGGTTACGGTCGACTGGGAAGGCTTGTCATTACAAGAAGACAATCTGCAAGCCATGCAAAAATTCCGGCAACAGTTTCCGCATATCCCGCTCCTACACCTGATTAACCCCGCTTACTTTATACAGCCCGGCGTGAACCGCGCGCAAATTGGTAGCCAAATACGCAGCACCTTTTTGCCACAAGACACTATCGGCCTGCATATACACCCCATGCGTACACTGGTTAATTATTGCGGCATTGGCTACCAGGCTGCACCGTCTATTTCTGGCGCTGATGAAAATTGTACACAGAACAGTTGCGGCCACACCGTCAGCCTGGAATATGCGTATAGCCAGACCGAGCTCACACATCTGGTGCGTTGTGCCAGTGAGCTGATGGTGAGCAATGGCTTTAACCGCCCGCGGCATTTCCGCGCCGGGGCCTGGCAGTTTGGGCCCAAGTTACAAGCTGCGTTGGAGGCCAACCAGGTTCTGTGGGACAGCTCGCGCATTGATGCCAATTTACTCACCACGCGCTGGCATGTCGACAGCCCATTGGTAAAACTGCTACAACAACTGCACCCACACAGCACGCCCGTGGGTCAAATGATAGCGATGGATCAACCCTATGCCCTCGGCTATCAACTGATGGAATATCCTGACAATGCCGCCATGGCCGATTACACCAGCACCAAACAACTGCTCACCTTGTTCGAGCAACTATTAAACGCCCACCAGCCAGTGATGGTGATGGGCTTTCACCAGGAGTCTGCCGCAGATTACTTACTGCGTCTGGAGCGGGCGATTCCTCGTATGGAAGCCCTGGCCAAACAACGTAATGTCACCCTCGAGTGGATGCCATAAACCAGCAGAATGGATTTATTCTCAGCCCACCCCACTGAACCTGTAGCACTCGCTATCGGCGCCTATTGGCTGCCCGGGTTTGCCCTGCCCTGTATGCCATTGCTTTGGCAATGCTTACAGCAACATTTATTGGCACATCCGGCCCAACACATGATGACACCGATGGGCTACCCCATGTCGGTGGCTACCAGCAGCATGGGGCGTTGGGGTTGGGTCAGCGATGCGCAAAGCTATGGTTACAGTGCGCACAATCCGCTTACAGAGGCGCCGTGGCAAGCCATTCCGCCAGTGATACTCCAACTGGCGGCACAAGCGGCTGAGCAGGCAGGCTACGCCCGTTTTGTGCCCGACAGCTGCCTGATTAATAGTTACGCGCCAGACAGCAAGATGGGCTTGCATCGGGACAAAGACGAACAGGATTTTTCGCAGCCGATTGTCTCGGTATCACTCGGGCTCCCGGCCATATTTATGTTTGGCGGGGCCAAGCGCAGTGACAAAACCGCAAAAATACCCCTGCAACATGGCGATGTGGTGGTGTGGGGCGGTGCCAGCCGACGCTTTTACCACGGGGTGGCCGCCGTCAAGCCAGGGACGCACCCACTGACGGGTAGCAGACGGATTAACCTCACATTAAGGCAGGCAAAATAATCGACCATGAATGCCCCGCAGGCGCTCATGCACTTGCCAATAAAGTCTGCGCAATTTCTGATTAACATCAAAAACCCGCTTCACTTCCGGGTTGCATCTGTTTTTCAAAAGAGTAAACTGAAACTGTCTTATCGAAACTTTCACTTCTTTTTTATAGGTGAAAAACTTCGGTTGGATAATTTCAGAAAAAGGAGTTTGTCATGAATTTACAACTTACAGGACATCATTTAGAAATCACACCGGCATTGCGCGAGTACGTGTTATCCAAGTTCTCCCGCATCAGCAATCACTTTGATCATGTGATTGATGTCAAAGTCACCATGTCTGTTGAAAAGCTTGCCCAAAAGGTTGAAGCAACACTGCATGTGCCAGGCAACGATTTACACGCGACCTGCAGCGATGAAAATATGTACAGTGCTATCGACATGCTAACTGACAAACTTGACCGTCAGGTATTGAAACACAAGGAAAAACACGGTGACCACCATAAATCCGGTGGCGCAGTCAAACACCAGTTAAGTTCCTAAGTCTTGCCTCGCTTTCTCTACCCTTCCGGGTAGAGAACTCAAACCCGCTCAGCAGATTTCTTTTACGTCATTTCACCCCCGCCCGTCTGCATTCAGTTGTAAAATGGATGTCAATCTCATGTTTACATCTTGACCACACGTATGGCGCAAATCTCAGTCGCTGATTTGTACAAGCAGATTCGCAACAAACTCAAATTGAAATGGGTGGCAGGCGAATCAGGCAGTCAAAAAATACTGAACTCCGGCACGGTGACCAAACCCTCGTTGGCGCTGGTTGGACATTTGAATTTTGTGCACCCGAATCGGGTACAGGTGCTGGGCTGTGCCGAAATGGACTACATGGCAGGCTTAAGCATATTGGCGCTGCAACAGGCCGTGAGTAATTTATTCTCAACCGACCTCGCAATGGTGGTGGTGGCCAACGGTGAAAAAGTACCGCCCACCATGCTGGAGGCCGCCCAGCAAACGCAAACTCCCTTATTTACCACGCCCATGATCAGCCCGCAGCTGATGGAGTTACTTAGCCATTATCTGGCCGTGGCCACCGCAGAAACCACCAGCATGCATGGCGTGTTTATGGAGGTGCAAGGCTTTGGCGTGCTGATTACCGGCAGCGCCGCCATTGGTAAAAGCGAGCTGGCACTGGAGCTTATCTCACGTGGCCACCGGCTGGTGGCAGATGATATTGTCGACTTTTACCGCACCTCGCCCGAGCGCATTGAAGGCCGCTGCCCAGAGCTGTTACAGGACTTTCTGGAAGTGCGCGGCCTGGGCATTTTGAACATTCGCGCACTCTATGGCGATAATGCGGTCAAACCAACCAAGCCACTGGATATGATGATACAGCTGGAGCTGGCCGATGAAATGAAGCCGCAAGACCTGGACCGCCTGAGTGCTAACCGTCAAACTCAGCGCGTGCTGGATGTCGAAATCAGCAAAGTGATTATCCCGATTGCGGCCGGCCGCAACATTGCGGTGCTGGTTGAAGCCGCGGTGCGCAACCATATGTTATTGCTGCGCGGCGTCAATGCCACCAGACAGCTGACACAGCGGCAAAAACAAATCATGCTCAGAGAAAGTAAATTACGATGATAAAAAGGTGGTCACGCTTATGCAACTGGTGATTGTCACGGGGCTATCCGGCTCTGGTAAAACCATCGCTTTGCGTGTGTTTGAAGACAGCAGTTACTACTGCATTGATAACCTGCCAGCCACCTTGCTACCGCATATTCAAAACCATGTCGCCGACCGTGATGCGGCGAAAGTGGCTGTGAGCATAGACAGCCGCAGCATTGCCATTGAGTCTCTGCCGGATATCGTGCAAGCGCTCAAAACACAAGGCATTGCCGTGCATCTGCTGTTTTTAGATGCTAGCCTGGAAACGCTGGTCAAACGCTTCTCCGAAACACGGCGCAAACACCCGTTAAGCACGCCAGACCAGGCACTCTCCGAGAGCATTAATCATGAGCGCGAGCTACTGTCAGGCCTCAATAATTTGGGTCACCATGTAGACACCAGCAACTTGTCAGCCAATGCCTTGCGCCACCACACGCGTGACTGGATGTTGCAGATTGAGCAAAGTTACCAGGAGGCGCGTCCGCACTCACTGGTGTTGTCGTTTATTTCGTTTGGGTTCAAACATGGCATTCCGCTTGATGCCGACTTTGTGTTTGATGTACGTAGCCTGCCTAACCCGCATTACGACCCGGTTTTGCGTCCTTACAATGGCAAACAAGCCCCTATACAACAATTTCTGCAAAACGAACCACAAGTGCTTGAAATGCAGCGTGACATTCAGCACTATATAGAAAAATGGCTACCAAGCTTTTATCACGACCATCGCAGCTATGTCACCATCGGCATTGGCTGCACCGGGGGGCAACACCGTTCCGTCTATCTGGTGGAACAACTGGGGGCATACTTCAAGCAACAGCATCAAGTCATGATACGTCATCGTGAGTTACAAGATGCCCATGCCGTGGCGACCCCTTAATATACGGACTCTGAGAGTAAAATTATGATTGGTGTATTGATTATTGCGCATGGCAGCCTGGGCCCCAGCCTGATCGATTGCGCGACCCATGTGATGGGCAATCGCCCGGCACAGCTCGACTTTCTGGAAATTTCCAAGCATGACGACCCGGCTAATGTCTTGCCCAAGGCAGAGGCACTGGTCAAGCAACTCGACAGTGGCCAGGGCGTGCTGGTGTTGTCAGATATTTATGGCGCGACGCCATGCAACATCGTCACCCGCCTGCTGACACCAGATGCCATTGAAGGCGTCGCCGGGGTCAACTTACCCATGCTGGTACGCGTATTAAATTACCGTCATGAAGGCCTGCACTCCTGCATTCAAAAGGCATTAAGTGGTGGCCGCGATGGTGTTGTCCACTTTACCAAAACCACCTGTCACCACGCACAATAACGATTATTCTCTATGGCAAAACTCTCACTCGAAATCATCAACAAACTCGGCTTACACGCACGCGCCTCCACCAAATTCACCCAAACTGCCAGCCAGTTTAAAAGTGAAGTCTGGGTAGAAAAAAACGGGCGTCGCGTTAACGCCAAAAGCATCATGGGCGTCATGATGCTGGCCGCAGCCAAAGGCAGCATCATTGATATCGAAGCCACAGGCGCAGATGAAGAGCAAGCAATTGCGGCGCTGCAGGCCTTGGTGAACGACTACTTTGGTGAGGGTGAATAATTGACCAGTTTCAGCATGCACGGTGTAGGTGTTTCCAGTGGCATTGCCATTGGCCACGCACACCTGATCTCTCATGCCCTGCTGGAGGTGGTGCACTTTAAAATAGACGCCGATGGTGTTGCCGATGAAATCGCGCGCTTTGAGCGTGCGGTGGATCTGGTCAAGCATGACCTGGAGCAACTCAAGGCACAATTGCCCAAAAACGCACCTGCCGAGCTGGGTGCTTTTATCAATACGCACCTGGCCATGCTCAGTGACAAGTCGTTGTCCGAGGCACCCAAAGCGATTATTCGCAATGAACGATGCAATGCCGAATGGGCGCTCAAACAGCAAATGGATGACATCGTGGCGCAGTTTGATGCCATTGAAGACGCTTACCTGCGTGAGCGCAAGCAAGACGTCGTTCAAGTCGTCGAGCGCGTGATCAAGGTGCTGCTGGGCCGCGACCAACTCGCCGCCAGCGAAAAAAAACTGCAAGCCAGACAAGAGCGCGCCATGATTCTGGTCGCGCATGACGTTTCCCCAGCGGATGCCATCCAGTTCAAACATCATCAGTTTGCTGCGTTTATTACCGATGTCGGCGGCGTCACCTCGCACACGGCCATCCTGGCACGCAGCCTGAATATTCCGTCCATTGTTGCCTTGCAACGCGCACGCGACTTAATCAATGACGGCGAGTTGATGATTGTCGATGGTGCGGCAGGCGTTGTCATCGTCAACCCGGACCCAGAGGTGCTGGCGGAATACCAGCTCAAACAGAACCAGTGGCAGTTGGCGCAACAAAAGCTGCAACGCATCAAAACCACCAAAGCGGTGACGGTCGATGGTGTCGCCATTGATTTACTGGCCAACATTGAAGTGCCTGAAGATGTGATCAGCGCCAAAGCCTCTGGTGCAGTTGGCGTCGGTTTATACCGTACCGAGTTCCTGTTTATGAATCGCAGCGAAATGCCTGGCGAGCAAGAGCAGTTTGAGGCTTATAAACATGTCGCCGAGGCCATGAAAGGCTATCCGGTGACCATCCGCACACTGGATATCGGCGCCGACAAACAACTCAACCCGGATGAAGTCGTCACCGCGACCAACCCGGCATTAGGTTTACGCGCCGTGCGTTACTGCCTGGCCGAACCGCATATTTTTCACAGCCAGTTTCGCGCCTTGCTGCGCGCCTCGCATTATGGCCAGGTCAAAATACTGATCCCCATGCTGTCGACACTGGCAGAGTTACGCCAAACCAAGCTGTTGCTGGAGCGAGCCAAAGAATCGTTACGCAAGCAGAAAATACCGTTTGACGAGCAGATTCAACTCGGCGGCATGATAGAAATCCCGGCGGCCGCCATCAATGCCGATGCCTTCGCGCAAGAGCTGGACTTTTTATCCATTGGCACTAATGATTTAATCCAGTATACGCTGGCAATTGACCGTGCCGATGACGCCGTGGCGCACTTATATAACCCACTGCACCCGGCAGTGTTGCGGCTGATTCAAATGACGATCCAAGCCGCCACCAAGTTTGAAAAATCCGTCTCGGTGTGTGGCGAAATGGCGGGCGACACCCGGCTCACCCGCTTGCTGGTTGGCATGGGCATGCGTCAATTATCCATGCACCCTTCGCACATTTTGAGTGTTAAATCGCAAATCTTGCAGAGCGAAGAAAACATTCTGTCTAAACAAGCCAAAAAAATCCTGTCGTTCAATGACCTGGAAAAAATCGAGCCGCTGATTAAAAAATTTAACGGTGAAATGCTCTAAGCAAGGGCCGTCCAGGTCCTTGTATTTGGCAAACTCATCACCATCATCAACATATACAATCACCCAAGTGCGAACATTTGGCCAATAATAGGCCTCTATCGTGATATTGCATAAAACAAAGGATACTGTTGTGAGCACCAATCCATTACTCGTTTTTAACGGCCTGCCAAAATTTAATGACATTCGCCCCGAGCATGTGTCACCCGCCATTGACAGCCTGCTGGCTGAAGGCCGCAGCCTGATTGAGCAATTGGCCACGGCCTCTGAGACGCCTGACTGGCAACACTTTGTGCAACCGATTGAAAATTACTCAGAAAAGCTGTCACGTAGCTGGGGGCCGGTCGGCCATATGAACGCGGTGGTCAACACGCCGGAACTGCGTGAGGCCTATAACGATAACCTGGCCAAACTGACTGACTTTTACAGCGATTTGTCACAAGATGAACGCCTGTACAACAAATACAAGGCGATTCAAGCCAGCGCAGGCTATGCCACACTCAGCCGCGCGCAACAAAAAATCATAGACAACGAAGTACGCGGCTTTAAACTGGGCGGCGCTGAACTGCCAGCCGCCGAAAAAGTCCGCTTTAAAGAAATTGCCGAGCAATTATCTAAACTGGGCAGCAAGTTTGAAGAAAATATTCTGGACAACACCAACGACTTCAAGCACCTGGTAGCCGATGCTGCCGAACTTGACGGCCTGCCAGAAGATGCCTTACAGGCAGCGGCCGAAGCCGCCAAGGCCGAAGACAAAACAGGTTACCTGTTCACGCTGCACTACCCTTCTTATATGCCGGTCATGCAGTATTGCGGCAACCGCAGCCTGCGCGAAACGCTGTATCGCGCTTATGTCACACGTGCCTCAGAGTTCAGCAAGCCAGAGTGGGATAACACGCACCTGATTGCCGACTTGCTCAAACTCAAGCGAGAAGAGGCGCAGTTGCTAGGCTTTAATAATTATGCCGAACTGTCGCTCGCCACAAAAATGGCCGACACCCCAACACAGGTCATTGAATTTTTAGACACGCTGGCCAAACGCGCCAAGCCTTATGCTGAAAAAGACATGGCCGAGCTCAAAGCTTATGCCGAAAAACTCGGTTTTAGCGACATGCAGTCGTGGGATGTGGCCTTTATCAGCGAGAAGTTACGTGAGGAAAAATATGCATTCTCTGACCAGGAAGTAAAACAATACTTTCCGGAAGACAAAGTACTGGCCGGGTTGTTTAAAGTAGTCGAAACCATTTTTGGTGTGCAAGTGCGCAAAACCGACGCGCCGCTGTGGCATAAAGATGCCAGCTTTTATGAAATCAGCGACCAGCAACGCCAGCCGATCGCCTACTTTTACCTCGACTTATACGCGCGTCATGGCAAACGTGGCGGCGCCTGGATGGACGAATGTATTACGCGCCGCAAAACAGCCAACGGTATTGAGCTGCCTGTCGCCTACCTGACCTGTAACTTCTCGGCACCGGTCGGTGACAAGCCTGCATTGTTCACGCACGACGAAGTCATCACCTTGTTCCATGAGTTTGGTCACGGCCTGCACCACATGCTGACGCAAGTAGAAGAGTACAGCGTCTCTGGCATTAAAGGCGTGGAGTGGGACGCGGTAGAACTGCCCAGCCAGTTTATGGAGAACTTCTGCTGGGAGTGTGACGTGTTGCGCCACATGACAGCGCATGTAGACAGCGGCGAGCAATTGCCGCGCGCCCTGTTCGACAAAATGGTCGCCGCCAAAAACTTTCAGGCCGGCATGCAAACCGTGCGTCAAATCGAGTTTTCACTGTTTGATATGCGCCTGCACAGCACCTTTGACCCAGCGGCTAAACAAACCGCGCTGGATGTGCTGGAACAAGTGCGCAACGAAGTGGCCGTACTGCGCCCACCAGCATGGAACCGCTTCCCAAATAGCTTTAGCCATATTTTTGCCGGCGGCTATGCGGCAGGCTATTACAGCTACAAATGGGCAGAAGTACTGTCTGCCGACGCCTACAGTTTGTTTGAAGAACTGGGTGTGCTCTCAGAAGTTGCAGGTAGCCGTTTTAAATCCGAAGTATTGGCCCAAGGCGGCGCCCGCCCGGCCATGGAGTCATTTGTCGCCTTTAGAGGTCGCGAACCCAGCCTGGATGCCTTGCTCAGACATAATGGCATGGCAAGCTAACCACTCTCCTCACCAAGCCTTAGATGGCTTGGCTTTTTATGCACACTGTTTAAATACGCCAAGGAAACGCCATGTTACGCACTGCACGCTGGTTGCTAATCGCACTATGCCTGATCTCATCACACGGATTTGCTGCCGCCTCTGCAGAAGATGACATTCAAGCCAAAACACCAGATGGTGACGAAGTGGTTTTACACTCCAATGGCTATTGGGAGTTTAAAGACGCTAAAAAAGCGGCCGTGGCTAAAGTCAAAGTAGAAGAGTTTGAACGTAGCAATGGCTGCCCGCTTGGCATGCGCCCTAGCTTTCTCGGCATGGGACGCTGTATTTCTTATGACGACCCCATCCTCAAGCGCGGCTCATTGAGTGGCAAGAGTCGCTGAGCACGCCTCACCCCACAAAGCACTAAAACAGGGCAGCTAAGGCGGCCCTGTTGTTTTTTAAGGCGAGCTATCGTTTGCTTTCATATGCTCGCACCGCGCCAGTAAGCCGTTTGATTGATTTTTCAGACAAACGCTAAAGACAGGAACGGCCCTTGCTTAAACATGGCTTTACATTTAACGTTTAAGCATGATGATCAACTCACTCGACTTTGCCCGCCACGGCGATAAACAAAATTCAGCTTTTTTTGAAGAGTATTTGCAGAAGCTGCTCGAAGAACGTGACCAGATGGGGCTGACCGAGATGATTCAGGAAATTGATGCCCTGATGATTACGGTAGATCCGGACCATTCGATTCAATATATTGCCGAACTGTCACTGATGACGTCTTACCACTATCTGGTGACGCTGGAGAGTGAACACCACTGGACACATGTATTGCGCATAGACCTCAACTCACCAGATTTACTGGTGCGCGAGGTCAAAGACCCTAACCTGCGTGGCATTTTTCGCTCACTGAATGAAATCTACCCGGTGGGCGCGCGCAAGCCCAACAGCCGCTACATGGGTGAAATTATCCGTGTCAGCAATTTGCATGAAGTGGTCAAGCTGCAAGAAGAACGCGAGTTTCGGTTTTTTACGCAAGACGAGGTGCGTAAACTGGAGCTGCCAGGCAATGTGGCGGTGAGCAAACCCTCACCCTATACGCACAACATTGTCGGTTACATGAAGCGCGAGCCAGATGAGCTGCGCGTCTATTCGCTGGGCATCAGCACCATACGCCCCGATGTGCAGGCCGCGTATGACCAGGCCAAAGACCAGCAAGCCAAGCTGCGTATAGACGACTTGATTTTACCCGTCGACCACCTGGCGACACGTGTCTATAGCCAAAACCGTGAAGTGGCGATTCTGGAATACTTGTCGTGGTCTAGTTATTGTTTTTGGGGCGCCTACAATATCTGGGACCAGAACTCCTCAACCAACGTCACCAAAAGCGTGCATGGCTTTGCCGAAACCAAAAGTCCGGCCAAGGTATTCACCGCCAACAACACGCCTTATTTTGTCAATCATCTGGAAAAGCTGCCGTCGCCGACCGAAACCTTTGTGCGTAACTATGGCCCGCGTTTGCACCATATTGCGCTGTCGGTTAAAGACGGCACCCGCGATGGCAAAGAAAATATCGACTTTGTTGTCAACGCGATTGCCAGCCAGGGCAAAGGCTTTTTGCTGGATGTGATTGGCTCAAAAGAAGAAGGCCTGAAGCAGATATTTTCTAATGCGTCTGAACATTCATCGCTGATTATTGAGTATGTACAGCGCTACGATGGTTTTGATGGCTTTTTTACGCGTGACAATGTGGCCAAACTGACGGCCGCCGCAGGCGTGGAAGAGGGCGTGCTGGAGCAGCAAGCAAAACTGAGCCAACTGGCGGGCAAGTAATCGCGTGAGGGGTGGCTGCTTTATACTAGGCGCTACGTTAATGACCCCTCATCCGCATGCATCACGACTTTTGGCACCAGCGCTGGCAAAACCAGCAAATTGGTTTTCACTTAAATGCAGTGAATCCTTTTTTATCAACGCACTTTCACAGGCTAAACTTGCAGGCAGGCCAACGTGTGTTTGTGCCGCTGTGTGGCAAAACGCTGGATATTCACTGGCTATTAGCGCAAGGGCTTCAGGTCATTGGGTCTGAACTCAGCCAATTAGCTGTAGACGCATTGTTTATAGACCTCAAACTAACGCCTGAGATCACGCAAGTGGGCCCGCTGATGCACTATCGTGCGGCGAATATAGAGCTATTTCAAGGTGATTTTTTCGCGCTGAGTCAGGCACAGCTTGGGCCTGTGAATGCCGTCTATGACCGTGCGGCCCTGATTGCTTTGCCAGATGAAATGCGCACCCTGTACAGCCAGCAGTTAATGAAAATCACCGGTATGGCGCCTCAGCTTCTGATCAGTTTTGAATATGACCAGTCGTTAGTGCCAGGTCCGCCATTTAGCGTCAGCAAGCAAGAAGTTAGCGCCCACTATGAGGCGCATTACCAATGCACTGCGCTGGCAACGCTCACCATGACAAAAGGCCTGAAGGGGCAGTATCCAGCTGAAGAAACCGCCTGGCTACTCAGCCCGCGCTAAGGCACAGCCGACCAGGCTATCATGGTGCTCAAGCCAGTGCTGCAAGCTCTCAACCACCTGATGCGCGTTTGCACGTACCTGCTCGCTGGGCTGCCGCAGGTCGGGCACCACCACCACGCGCAAACCTGCCGCAATGGCTGCTTGAGCACCCAGCTCACTGTCTTCAAACGCAATACACTCATCAGCGTGCAAGCCCAATTTGTCTAGCGCCAGCAGATAAATATCCGGGTGAGGTTTACCGCGCTGCACCTCTTGCCCGCTGGTGACATGGCTAAAATAATCCAGCATACCAGTATGGTTTAAGCGATGTGTGATATGCGGCAAGGGCGAAGACGATGCCACGCTGCATACGATGCCTTGCGACTGGTAATACTGCAACAAGGCATGGGCGCCGTCTTTGAGTGGAAAAGCATGGTCGCGTGCTGCCAGAAAATCGTTTAGCCCCTGCATGACATGCTGAAAATTAGCCTCACTGCCTAACTGCTGCGTCATCAGGCGGGTCGAATCAGACCATATGCGCCCAACCAGCTCGACATATTCAGCTTGTGTGTACGTGATGCCGATGGTGGCCGCAGCCTGTATACAGCCTTGCATAATAATGCGCTCGGAGTCGATCAACAGACCGTCCATGTCAAAAATAGCCGCTTTAATCACTGACAACGCTCACTTGGCAAATAAAACACTATTTTACCGCGACCCGCTGAGGACTAAAAACACACTTTTGTATTTGTAATGGTTTTATTTGTCGCTTAAAACCCCTCAAACCTACACAACTTAACAAAGAGTGGCTACTATAAAACCACATGACACCAGCGCATCTACTGAAAGTCATGCCATGCACGAAACCGCTACAGGTGGAGGATGCACAGGTGGCGGCACTTAACCAATCAAGGAGCCCCGAATGGATAAAGCAAAACTGTATACCTTGCGCTGGTCGGCCATGCAAATTGCCAGGCTGGCTGTCGATGCTAAAGTCGATGCGCTGGCATTGAGCCAGATTGAGATTCTGTCGCAACTGCTGGAAGAGCCGGTGCCTGAGGAGTTTAGGCCGCCAGAACCGCCCCGCCCCAGCTTGCACCCGGAGGACATTGTCACCGAAAAAAAGCGCTATCCGGTCGGCGAAAAAAAGCTGTGGTATCCAGAAGCCGTCGTGCGCACTGACATTAAACGTGCAGCCCAGGGCGAATACCCGAAGCAATACCCTTACGGTGCCATTATTCACTTCACGGCCGGGCAATATAGCAAAGGGCTAGAAAACGCAGTGAGCGCGATTGCCAGCAGCCCTTATTTCTTTTGCTGCCTCAGCACCGATGGCACGCTGGTGCAAGCCAATCCGCTCAATCAATGGGGCTACCACGCGGGCGAAAGCGCCTGGACCATTGCCGGTGAAAAGCGTAACGGCGTCTCTAATTTTCTAGTCGGCATTGAGATCACCAATCCGGGCCGCCTCGAAGTGCATAACGGCAAGCATTACACCTATTGGGATACCGGCCACAAGCAACCGATAGACGCCAAAAAAGTACGTGTGATTGATAAAAATCGTGACAACATTCTGGCCGGGGCTTACCTGCCCTACAGCAAAGAGCAAGAAGCGACCCTGATTGAATTTTTGCTATGGGCCAAAGCCAACAATCCAACCGTGTTTGAGTTTGACTATGTACTGGGGCACGACGAGGTGGCTGGGCCCAAAGGCATCGGCCGCTGGCGCAAGAATGACCCAGGCGGCGCATTGTCGATGACCATGTCAGAGTTCAGGCAACTGCTCAAAGACGAATATAAAAAGCGTTATGGTTAACCCAGGCAAGCCAAACATGACAATGGCTTGGGGCACTTAATTAGGCTGGCGCATACGCCAGCGGTGTCACAGTGACGTTGACCGTGAGCTGCTGCTGGCCACCACCAAGCACCACCCCGCGCATGGGTGAAACATCGCTAAAGTCACGCCCCCAGGCCACGGTAATATGGTCCTGCTGTACCAGGCAGTTATTGGTGGGGTCAAAATCGACCCAACCGTACACCGGGCAATAGACAGAGACCCAGGCATGCGAAGCATCGGCACCCACCAGCCGAGGCTGGCCAGCAGGTGGATGGGTCAGAATATAGCCGCTGACATAGCGGCATGCCAACCCAAGTGAACGCAGGGCGCCTATCATCAGGTGGGCAAAATCCTGGCAGACGCCACGGCGGCCTTTGAGTACTTCATCTAATGGCGTGGAAATATCTGTCGCTTGCGGGTCAAACTCAAACTCGGCGTAGATATGCTGAGTGAGTGCCATGGCAGCTTCAAGCAACGAGCGCTGTGGCGTAAAACAGCTGCGCGCAAAACTGGCTAATGCCTCGCTGCACATGACTTTGGCGGTGGCATAAATAAAGGGGGCGGCGGTGAGGTGTAGCGTGGCCTGCAACTGCAACATGGCTTGTGCCTCTTCCCAGGCCGGGCTTTGCGTCAAGTCTGCCATAGTTGGGCGCGGCTGAATATCCACCTGAAAACGCGACAGCACGGCCAATGACTGGTGTGGCGTCAAAATGGTGAAGTAGTCATTATGGTTGCCAAAAAAGTCTGAGCGCCGTGACTGCTCGGCGGGCTGAGGCTCACAGGCCAGCGTATAAGAAACGCACTGCTGAAAGTCAGTCTGGCGCGGCATCATATGCAGCAGTTGCTGCGACTGAATCACAGCAAGATCGTAACTATAAAGCGTTTGATGTTCGACTTGATAGCGCATCGCGACCTCTTAATGTCTGGGCGTCACCAACGGACTGGCATAACTAAAAAAGCGCAGGCTCAACCGGTCTGACAAGGTCAGCGTGACGTCATAGGTGTGATTGAGCCACTCGGCCAGGCTGGCATTACCGGCAATAAAGCACTGGTCGGGGTCAAGTTGCAGCAATGTTTGCCAGCAACCATTAAGTTCGCTGGCAAGGCCGCCTGCATTGTCCTGCGCATCCATTTCTTCGAGGTATTTGACCAGCCCCTTGATCTGAAACACCACAGAATTAGGGTTGTTGGCATCCATCAACAGCAGGTCGAGTACCGGCAACCATTCTGGCTGCGAAGCATAGCGGGCGCGATAAGTAACCAGGTTATTGGTGACCTGTAACAGCCACTCCAGATTGCTGTGTTGCGGCATCGCCAGCGCACGACTGAGCAGCACACACATAAACTGCAAACGCTCAATGCGCCGCCCCAGCGACATAAAGCGCCAGCCCAGGTCACGCGTCATCCAGTCCATGGCAAAGCCAGTCAGGGTGACAAAGTGATTAATGGCCTGCTCAATGTAAGACAAAGCGTCTTGCAACGTCGCATGCTGGTGACGGGTAATAAACAAACGTGACAGTACATTGACGGTGCGCCAATGGTCATTAGAAATACGCTCACGCAGGTTAAATGCCTGCTGAAACAGTTGCTGCACGCTGGTAGCCAAGCTGCTGGATTGTTGTGAAAACACTGCCTGAATCAACAATGGCTCAATCTCATCGTCTGCCCATGGCTGCCAGTTGGCCTGTGCCTCTTCGTCCTCGGCGCCAGGCAAGAGATCAAACCACTGGCACAAGCCTTGCATGGTTGTCCACTCGCCATCACGCATTTCTGGGGTGTATTCGAGCAAGGCACGAATGGTTGTACGCAACATCATGGCTTTTTGCAAATTGCGCACCGAGTAGCGGCCATACCAAAACAGGTTTTCTGCCATGCGGCTGGAGAGATAGGCATTTTCGCGCACCAGGTCCTGGCTGGAGTTGGTTTTGCGTAACAGGCTGAACGGTGGCTGGCTATCATGCGACAGCACCCAGGTATCTTTGCTGGTGCCGCCACGCTGCATGGTCACTACACGCGCATCTTTACCACTGGCAACACGCGACAAACCGCCCGGCAAAACGGCATAGCCATTGGGCGTGGCAAATGCATAAACACGTAAGCTCACCGCCAATGAGCCGATTTGTGGCTGATGCTGGTGGTTGGTCAGCACGGGTGCATGCGAAATATCCACTTGCTCCTGCGCAATATAGTGGTCAGGCTGCGCCCGCAGCCGTGCAATCAGGGACTCTTTTTGCGCGGCATTTAAATCTTCGCCAAAGATGGGCGAAGACCGCACTTGCGGATAAGCCGGTTTAATCACTAAATCATCAAGGTGCTGGATCACATACTCTAGCGCAGCGGGCTCTCCACACCACCAGGTTGCCACCGACGGCATGCGCAATGCTTCGCCCAGCAACGACTGGCATACACCAGGCAAAAAGCCGAGCAAGGCGCCAGACTGCAACAAGTTGGCCCCCAGGGCATTGGCAATCAGCACATTACCCAGGCGGGCAGCCTGCGTCAGACCAGCGACCCCCAGTAACGATTCGGCGTTTAGCTCCAGCGGATCGCAGTAATCATCATCAATCCGCCGCAAAATAGCATGTACAGGTTTAAGCCCGGCAATGGTTTTGAGCCAGACCACGCCATTGCGCACCGTGAGGTCACTGCCTTGCACCAGCGGATAGCCGAGGTAGCCGGCTAAAAAAGACTGCTCATGATAAGTTTCGTTGTAAGGTCCGGGGGTCAAAATAACCACCAGTGGTGGCTCACCCGCACCCAGCGCCGTGATGCCGGGCACCGTTTGCGCCTGATTATCAGCCACACGATGTCCCCAATGCGCGAGGCTATCGCGCATGCTGGCAAAAAAACCACTCAGACGCTCAATATTCAGGTCACGAAACAGCTCGGGAAAAGCACTCGAAATAATGGTGCGGTTTTCTAGCGCATAGCCTGCACCCGTTGGCCCTTGCGTGCGGTCGGACACGACCCACCACTGGCCGTTAGGCGCACGCGCGAGGTCAACCGCGTAATGGTGCAAGGCAATATTGTCGTAGTGCGGAATACCCACCGACGACGGCAAAAAGCCGTTATGACCATAAATCAGTGCCGGCGGTAATTGGCCACTGGCCAGCAATTGCTGCTCACCGTAGACATCCAGTAATACCTGGTTAAGTAAGGTGGCGCGTTGTGCGACCGAGGCTGCAATATGCTGCCATTCGTCCTGCGGAATAATCAGCGGCAACACGTCCAGGTCCCACGGGCGCTGCACGCCATGTGTATCGGCATAAACGTTATAAGTGACGCCGTTATCACGCACTTGTCGCTGCACAGCCTCAATACGCTTGCGCATTGTCGCCGGCTCTTCAGACTCAAGCTGTGCCAACAGCGCCTGCCAATGCGGACGTGCCTGGCCCGTGCTATCTAGCAACTCATTGTAGCGGTCAGAAAAATAAAGCTGATTAAGCACTGATTGCATGCGGAATAAGGGCGCAGTTAAAGCACATTAAATAACAAAACTTAAATAACTAGACCATGAGTGTAGCAGGATGTTCACTCATTGGCCTGCCAACGCAGGTCTAGCGTGAACGGAAAACGTGGATTCGGTGGTTCTTTTACCACATCCACCTTGCCTGGGGTATGCCCATTTGCCCAAAAGCGGGTAAATCGACGTGCCTCAGCTTCATTGGCATTCACAGGGAACGTATTGTAGTTACGCCCACCCGGATGCGAGACGTGATAAGTGCAGCCACCCAGCGACTTGTTACTCCAGCTATCCACCAGGTCAAACACTAGGGGTGCCTGCACCGGAATAGTCGGATGCAATGCAGACCATGGGTTCCAGGCCCGGAATCGCACGCCGGCGACATACTCCCCGGCGTTGCCTGTCGGTTGCAGTGGCAACTGGCGGCCATTGCAGGTCACCACGTGGCGGCCATCGGTCAAGCCGCGCACCCGTAGTTGCATACGCTCCACAGACGAATCAACATAACGCGCCGTCCCACCGCCAGATACTTCTTCACCCAGTACATTCCAGGGCTCAATGGCCTGACGCAACTCGAGCTCAACACCGTGATAAGCCACCGTGCCATAACGTGGAAACCTGAACTCAATAAACGGCTCAAACCAGCGCTGTTCAAAAGCAAACCCGGCCGCGCGCAAATCGGCCACCACATCGGCCATATCTTGTGCAACAAAGTTGGGTAACATCCAGCGATCATGCAGCTCGGTGCCCCAATGCACCAGCTTGCCCTGATAAGGTGTTTTCCAGAAACGTGCCACCATGGCCCGTAGCAGCAAGCTCTGTAACAAGCTCATGCGCGCATGTGGCGGCATTTCAAACGCCCTGAACTCGACCAGCCCCAGGCGCCCGGTCGGCCCATCCGGTGAATATAACTTGTCGATGGAAAACTCGGCCCGGTGCGTATTACCCGTTAAATCAACCAGTAAATGCCGCAACAAGCGGTCGACCAGCCACGGTTGCTGGCTTTCTTTGCCCGCAGGCAGCATTTTTTCCATTTGCTGAAAAGCAATGCCAAGCTCATACAAATTGTCATCGCGCGCTTCATCTACCCGCGGGGCCTGGCTGGTGGGGCCAATAAACGTGCCGGAGAACAGGTAAGACAAGGCCGGGTGGTTCTGCCAGTAGGTAATCAAGCTACGCAGCACATCCGGTCGCCGCAGCAACGGGCTGTCCGCCGCCGTTTCGCCCCCCAGCGTCACGTGGTTACCGCCGCCAGTGCCGGTATGACGCCCATCCAGCATAAACTTCTCAGTGCCTAGCCGGCATAAGCGCGCCGCGTCATACAAATAACTCACATTGGCCACCAGCTCTTTCCAGCTATTAGCCGGATGGATATTGACCTCAATCACGCCAGGGTCAGGCGTCACACTCAGCAGCTTCAAGCGACTATCCCGTGGCGGCGTATACCCTTCCAGCCACAACTTGAGCTTGAGGTCGCTGGCCGTCTGCTCAATGGCGTTTAGTAAATCAAGGTAATCCTCGAGCCGGGTGACCGGCGGCATAAAGATAAACAAGCGGCCTTTTCGCACTTGCACGCACAAGGCAGTATGAATAACCTCACGCGCAGTCGGCTGGCTGGTTTTATGTTTCAGCCTCACCTTAGGCAGCTTGGCGTCGCCAAGTACGGTCTGTTCGGCAAACGTATCCAGCGCAAACGCGGGCTCAATCTCAGCAGGCAGTTGCCATGGCAACGAAGACAATGGCAGCCGCAAACCCATGGGGGAGTCGCCAGCCAGCAGATAAAGATGTTCGCGCCGCAACGGCCACTTGCTGGTTAGCCACTCACCTGCCGCCTGCGACTCTACCGGCTTTAAGGGCATGACATAACCAACCACCTTACCCAAGCCCTGATTCAGCACATTGGCCAACTGCTTACGCTCGGCGCTGTCGGTCAAATCGGCTTTGAGCGGGTCAATATTGTGCGCTAATTGCTGCTCTTGCTGCGCCAATGACCACACGTCTTCATAGGCGGGCACCACACAGGCCGCGGGAAAGCCCAGCATATCGGCCAAATGCATAGCGAATGCCTGCCCCTGTTTTACAGTATAGCCATCGCGACTGCCCTCGGCAGAAAACAGGCTCGCATCGTGCCACACCGGTTTGCCATCGGGCCGCCAATACATATTAATGGCCCAGCGTGGCAACGGCTCGCCGGGATACCATTTACCTTGCCCATAATGCAAAAAGCCGTTAGTCGCGAACTGTGCTTTCAGTCGCAATGCCAGCTCACCAGCCAGCGCGCGCTTGTGTTCGCCGAGCGCCAGCGTGTTCCATTGTGCGCCATCCATATCATCAATTGAGACAAACGTCGGCTCACCGCCATGCGTCAGCCGCACATCCATCTTGGTCAATTGTTTATCGACCTGATCGCCCAGCTTCACAATGGCTTGCCAGTCCTGCTCGCTATAAGGCTTAGTCACACGCGGGTCTTCATGAATGCGCGTCACCGTCATTTGGTGGCTAAATGTCACCTCAGCCACATCCGTCAGGCCCACCACTGGCGCAGCCGAAGACGGCAGCGCCGTGCACGCCAGTGGAATATGTCCTTCACCTGCCATCAGGCCCGACGTTGGGTCTAGCCCGACCCAACCAGCGCCGGGCACAAATACCTCGGTCCAGGCATGCAGGTCAGTAAAGTCCACCGTGGTGCCGCTCGGGCCATCCAGCGCCTCCACATCGGCCTTGAGTTGGATTAAATATCCGGACACAAAACGCGCAGCCAAGCCAAGCTGGCGCATCACCTGCACCAGCAGCCAGGCAGAATCCCGGCATGAGCCAGTACGCTTTTGCAAGGTGTCTTCTGGTGTTTGAATGCCCGGTTCCATGCGCACGGTATAACCGATATGCCCCTGCAAGCGCTGATTGACGGCAACCAGAAAGTCAACAATGCCAACCGCTGGCTGTACGACTTCATGGCGAATGATGTCCATCCAGCGTTGCAGCAAAGGCCCCATCGGCTCCGCCTGCAAATAAGCGGTTAACTCAAAGGCCTGTTGCTCGGTATAGTTGAATGGAAACTGCTCGGCATATTTCTCAACAAAAAAATCAAACGGGTTGATTACCGTCATATCTGCCACTAAATCGACCGTAAAATCGAGTTCGCGCACCATTTCAGGGAATACAAACCTGGCAATATAATTGCCGTAAGGGTCTTGCTGCCAATTAATAAAGTGTTTTTCTGGATTCACGGTCAGTGAGTACGACAACACAGGCGTGCGCGCATGCGCAGCAGGCTTCAGGCGGACTTCATGCGGTGACAAATTGACCAGGCGGTCGAATTGATAACAGGTGCGGTGATGTAAAGCGACGCGAATAGCCACTGCATATCCTCATTGGAGTGATGATTTTAAGCAGTAAGATGCAGGAAATATGCCAGCTGTGCGCAGAAAGCCATAGGCACAGCTGAGAAAGAAAACTAACCGGGGCAGATGACTGGCAAGTGCTACTTGCCGCCACCGACCAGACTTTTCACGGCGCTGACCACATCGCCTGGCATGACCACAATTTTACTGTTGTTGGAATCCGCCATTTTTTGCAGCGATTGAATATAACGGTCACCAAGCAAAAACGTTGCTGAAGCATTATTTTCTTTGACAGCTTCAGTGATCATTTTAATTGCCTCAGCCGAGGCTTTGGCGCCCACCATTTGCGCCTCGGCATCTTTACGTGCCGCTTCCAGACGCGCTTCAGCATTCAAAATCAAAGACTGCTTGGCACCTTCGGCCTGGGTCACCACAGCCACACGCTCACGCTCGGCGGCCGCTTGCCTTTCCATCGCATCTTGCATATTGGCAGATGGCTTGATGTCCTGAATCTCGACACTTTTCACGGTCAGGCCCCAATCGAGCGCTTCATCAGCAATGGCCTCTTTCAACTCTGCCTTGATACGGTCACGTGAGGTGAGTGCATGATTGAGGTCCATACCCCCAATAATAGAGCGCAAACTGGTTTGCACCATATTGCGCATGGCCTCGCGAAAGTTTTCAATGCCGTATACCGCACGCTCAATGTTGGTGACTTTGATAAAAGCCACCGCATTGGCCAAAATCACCGCGTTATCGCGTGTAATCACCTCTTGCTCCGGCACATCCAGAATAATGTCTTTGGTGGTGACTTTATAGCTGACACTGCTGAAAATCGGGTTAATCACATGCAAACCCGGCGTTAAAATCCCGGCAAACTTGCCCAGACGCTCAACCACCCACTCTTCGCCTTGCGGCACAATGCGCACGCCTTTAACAATGGCAATGACCACTAATACGATGACGATGACACTCACTTCGGTCATAACAACTCCCTTGATTCAATTAATTAATGTGTGGCACTGGCGCAACCCGCAGGCTGTTACCTTCAACTGCCACCACTTTGGCCGCTTGCTGCTCGCCAATCGCTACATTGGCATGCGCAACCCATTCGCGGCTACCTAACACGCCCTGCGTAAACCGTATTTTCCCGGGCTGCAAAGGTGAGATCGCGACAGTCACAATGCCTTCGCGGCCAATCTCTTCACCCTGCGCCTGACCCACACGCAATGCAGGAGTGCGTTTTTCCAGTTTGCGTATCACGGCCAGCGCCACCGCAGATAACACCGCATAGTTCAAGGCTTGCAGGGCGAGCGGCATCTCGCTAAATATGGCGCACAATACCGCCATCACCAATGCGGCAATCCCCAGCCACAATAAATACAGTGTCCCCAGCAGCATTTCCAGGCACAGCAGCACGAGCCCCAGCCCACACCACCACCATAATGTCGTCATTCGCATACCCTTCCAACGAAATTGCAGCTCATGGTATCACTAGTTGTGTCAGAATGGTGCGTGATGAACCCGCCTGCACTCCTATCTCTCGACGCAGATCGCCCCACTCGCCTGCAGCAAATCAGCGCGTACTTTCCGCATGCGTCAGGCAACGATCTGGATGCGGCATGGCAAGGCGGCCGCATCAGCGCTTTGCAGCGACTACGGGACGTCAATGCTGAAGACTATGCGCGTAGCCGCAACCACCTGGCAGGTGCGGTGACCAGGCTTTCACCCTATTTGCGGCATGGCTGCCTGTCACTGCCAGAAACCGTAGCGCACGTGCAGGCACGCTTTGGTAAACGCGCACACAAACTCACTGCCGAGCTCAGTTATCGCGATTATTTTCGCCAGGTGTGGTATCGGTTTGGCGATGCCATCATGCAGCAGATGGAACAACCAAAAGTGGCATTGGGCCAAAAACCCATACCAGCCTTTATTACACAGAGCTTTACCGGGTTAGTGTGTATGGATGAAATTGTGCAGCAATTACAGCGACACGGTTACCTACACAACCATGCGCGCATGTGGTTTGCCGCTTATGTCGTGCATTGGTTGAAGGGCGACTGGCGCCAGGCCGCAGATTGGTTTGAAGCCCAGTTACTGGATGGCGACATCGCCTCCAACCACCTCTCCTGGCAATGGATTGCCTCTAGCTTTAGTAACAAGCCTTATGTGTTTAACAAAGAAAACCTGCTGAAATTTGGCGGGGAATCCTGGTGCCAGCAATGTCGGGTTGCCTGCCCGTTTGAAGCGAGCTACGAGCAATTGCATCAGCAACTGTTTACGGATGCCGTGGTGACAGAAAAAGCAGTTACCCACCGCCTTAAGCCACCTGAGCCTAGCCCCAAAGGCGTCGCAACCCTGGTTTGGGTGCACGATGAAATGCTGTCATCAACACATGCCATGCATAGCTTTAACTTGCCTGCGGTGTTTGTGTTTGACCCGACACTCTACCAGCACTGGCCGCTCAAGCGCTTGCAGTTTATGGCCGACTGCCTGGTTGAAATGCCAGGGGTAGAGGTATGGGCCGGAGAGACCAGGCAAGTGCTGGCGCAGCGCGCGCAGGGGCGCATTCTCACCCAAAACACCCCGCAACAGGTACTTAAGCAAGCCGCGAGCACACTCAACATAGAATGGCGCGCTGAGCCCAGCCTAACGGACGCAGCACTCAGTGACCACCAACTAATGCGGTTTAGCCGCTATTGGAAAGTCGTCGAGCCGACACTCGCGCGCTAGTTTACGCAAACTAGCGCCTGCCTCTGCGCTGCGGGCATGCCCGCCTGTGGTAAAATCCCGCGCATGAATACTTCTAACACACACGCCAACACCACCCGCGAACTCGCAAAATCATTTGATCCAAAAACCATCGAAAGCCAATGGTATGCCTTTTGGGAAAGCAAAGGATTTTATGCCGCCGGCATGAACCCGCAAGTGCAAGATAACTTTTGCATTTTGCTACCCCCACCCAACGTCACCGGCACTTTACATATGGGCCATGGCTTTAACCAGACCATTATGGACGCCTTGACCCGCTACCACCGCATGCGTGGCGACAACACATTGTGGCAACCAGGCACCGACCACGCTGGCATTGCCACACAAATAGTCGTCGAACGCCAACTCGACGCACAAGGTGTGAGCCGTCATGACTTAGGCCGCGAAAAGTTTTTGGAAAAAGTTTGGGAATGGAAAGAGTATTCTGGCGGCACCATCACCCAGCAAATGCGTCGCCTGGGCACCTCACCTGACTGGCAGCGCGAGCGCTTCACCATGGATGCAGGCCTGAACAAAGTGGTTACCGAAACCTTTGTGCGTTTGCATAAAGAGGGCCTGATTTACCGCGGCAAGCGCCTGGTCAACTGGGATGTGAAACTGGGTACCGCCGTGTCTGACCTCGAAGTGGTACAAGAGGAGGAAGATGGCGCCATGTGGCACATCAACTACCCACTGGCAGATGGCTCAGGCCAATTGACAGTTGCAACAACGCGCCCGGAAACCATGCTGGGCGACGTCGCTGTGATGGTCAATCCGGAAGACGAACGCTATGCACACCTGATTGGCAAAAACGTGATTCTGCCACTGTGTACCCGTGAAATTCCGGTGATTGCTGACGACTACGTTGATAAAGAATTCGGCACCGGCGTGGTGAAGGTCACGCCTGCGCATGACTTTAACGACAATATGGTCGGGCAGCGCCAGGGCCTGGATAAGATTATCATCCTCAACTTGCAAGGCTTTGTGCCTGCAACGGCTGAAGTGTATGCCGCCGATGGCAGCGCCAAAGCCGCGATCACTCTGCCTGCTAATCTGGTCGGGCTGGAGCGCTTTGCCGCACGCAAACAAGTGGTGGCAGACCTCGAAGCCGGTGGCTTTTTGGTCAAGGTTGAAAAACACAAATTGAAAGTGCCACGTGGCGACCGCACCAACGTGGTGATTGAACCCATGCTCACCGACCAGTGGTTTGTGGCGATGAGCAAGCCGGGCGACGACGGCAAAAGCATCACCCAAAAAGCGCTCGACGTCGTGGCAAACGGTGAAATCAAGTTTTACCCGGAAAACTGGGTCAATACTTACAACCAGTGGCTAAATAATATCCAGGACTGGTGTATTTCACGCCAACTATGGTGGGGTCACCAAATTCCGGCCTGGTATGGCGAGCAAGGCCAGATTTATGTGGCGCATGACGAAGCAGAAGCCAAAACCATGGCCGCGAACGACGGCTACACCGGCAACCTGACGCGCGATAACGACGTACTCGATACCTGGTACTCCTCTGCCCTGTGGCCGTTCTCTACCCTGGACTGGACGGGCGATGAAGCACTCGATGCGCAGAATCAAGCCTTGCAGCAATATCTGCCATCATCAGTGCTGGTGACAGGTTTTGACATTATCTTTTTCTGGGTGGCACGCATGGTGATGATGACCAAGCACATCACCGGCAAGATTCCGTTCAAGCATGTATATGTACACGGCTTGATCCGCGATGCCGAAGGCCAGAAAATGTCCAAGTCCAAAGGCAATGTACTGGACCCGATTGATTTGATCGACGGCATTGATTTGGAATCACTGCTCAAAAAGCGCACCACTGGCTTGATGAACCCGAAAGATGCAGAAAAAATCGAGAAGCGTACACGTAAAGAGTTCCCAGAAGGCATCGCCGCTTATGGCACCGATGCCCTCCGCTTTACCTTTGCCAGCCTGGCCTCACCTGGACGTGACATTAAGTTTGACCTGCAACGCTGCGAAGGTTACCGCAATTTTTGCAACAAACTGTGGAACGCGACACGCTTTGTGCTGATGAATACAGAAGGCCAGGACAACGGTTTTGGCGCTGAAAGCTGCGAAGAGGGCGGCCGTAAATTTAGCCAGGCAGATCGCTGGATAGTCTCGCTGCTGCAACGCACCGAAGCCGACGTTGAGCGCGCTTTTAACGACTATCGTTTTGACTTGGCGGCCAAAGCCATTTACGAGTTTGTGTGGGACCAATACTGCGACTGGTATCTGGAAATTGCCAAAGTACAAATTCAAGGCGGCAGCGAAGCCGAGCAACGCGCAACCCGCCGTACCTTGCTGCGTGTATTAGAAACCATTTTGCGCCTGGCGCACCCGATTATTCCGTTTATTACCGAAGAAATCTGGCAAACCGTGGCGCCAATGACTGAGCTCAAAGACAAGTCGCGCGGCACCGACAGCATTATGTTGCAGGCTTATCCTAAAGCTGACCTGGAAAAAATTGATACGCAAGCCGAAGCTTGGGTTGCAACCCTGAAAACGGCCGTTGAGGCTTGCCGTAGCTTGCGCGGCGAGATGAGCATTTCGCCCGCAGCCAAGGTGCCATTGATTGCAGCGGGCGATGCTGAGCAACTGGCCGCATTTGCGCCCTACCTTAAGTCATTAGCCAAGCTGGAAAACGTCGACATTGTGGCCGAATTGCCAGAAGCCGATGCACCAGTGATGCTGGCGGCTGACTTCAAGCTCATGCTTAAAGTTGAGATTGATATTGCCGCCGAAAAAGAGCGCTTGGGCAAAGAAATTGCCCGTTTGCAAGGTGAAATCACCAAAGCCAACAGCAAATTGGGTAACGAGAGCTTTGTAGCGCGTGCACCAGCAGCCGTGGTTGAGCAAGAAAAAGCACGCCTGACCGAGTTCAGCGCAAACCTTGAAAAGCTACAAGCGCAACTGACCAAGTTGAAGTAAGGCATGTTAATAAAACCGTAGCCGACTCAGGCTACGGTGCCACACTTGTGGCAAAACTTGGCAAACGCATTTTTTCTCGCCTGGCATCCGCCGCAGTAATTATGCAAACAAATGCCACAATGCATGCAAAAGTCATGATGCTCGCTCTTCAGGTCTACCTGACGCTCGCAGCCTGGGCAAATATTCTTACCTAGCCGCTCTAACGCCGTGTCATACCCCAGCTCTTCGCGACGCTGAAACTCCGGCTGCGACTCGGCCAAGCGTTGTTGCTCAAGATAGTGTTGCAGGGCGGCAATCGCATATTTTCCGCCGACCACCGTCAACACAATGCCGACCAGATAGCGCACATAGCCACCATAATCTGGCAAATATGGCACCAACTCAACGAAAAAAGCCATTAAAGCAAAAATAATAAAGCCCCAGACAAACGGCCAATACTGGGATTTGCGTTGCATGGCAAACAACCATGCTGCGAGCGCTAATAAAGGCAATGTCAGCAGCAAGCGGTACAAAAACACGCGCGTGGCCTGATGCTGGGAGGCCTGATCTAACTTTTTGCGCGCAATTTCTTCCATGCCGTTAATTTGCGCTTGTAGTTGTGCCTCATATTGAAACATATTGGTCTGTTTTTGCTGAATGGTTTCTACCGCTTTTTCAGCATTGCGCTCCTGCACTTTTAACGCATCCAATTGCTGCGTCCGCCTGACCAGTTCATCATCCTGTGTCGATAGCCGGGTCGCATCGCGCGTGGCCACCCAGTTATCAAACGTGCTGCGCGCCGCCTGGTAATCTTTTTGCCGAATGGTGAGTTGCAAACTGGCTTGCTCAAGTTGATCATTCAGTCGCTGGCGCTGCTGAGCGGTCTCTTTTAGCGACGTGCGCAATGGCTCAATGGTGACGTGATTAACAAAGTGCTCAAGCGTGTACTGAGCCTCGACACGCGGCAGGTCACCGATAATGCTTTTGCCCAATCCGGTTAAAAACCAGGCAAACACAAAGGCCACGAGCCAGAGTGCCCGGTTAAACCATTTTTCAGATAAACGAACGCCTTTGCTCATCATCAGCCCCTCGTAGATAGGTAATAAATGCTAACGGGCTTTCACACCGACCGCAAGCGACCATCCAAGGACGCAAGCCTGGCACAACCTGGCCATCTGCCGTTAAAATGCTGTTTTAGAGGATAGCCTTGATGCCTGACACCGAAGAAGACAATCCAAAAGAAGTCATGTGTAGCTGTAGCGGAACAACACGCGGCATGATTATTGACCTGGTCGCGCAAGGCAAAGACCTGGACGCCATCTCACGCTATTCAGGCGCACTGTCTGGGTGCGGCGGGTGTGAGTGGGAGATTAACGAGCTTGTTAACGCGCTCAACTCAAGCGGCCAAGCCTGATGACCCACAAACCGTGCATGACGAATCTTTTTTCAAACGTATCGTGCGCCATTCAGCACTCAGTGCATCCAGCAACAACAACCGGCCTTGCATGGTGTGACCAATGTTGAGTAATACTTTAAGTGCCTCGGCTGCCTGTGCCGTGCCTATCATGCCAACCAGCGGTGCAAACACACCGTTATCAGCACAGCGTAGCGCCTGATCATCCCCCACATCCGGGTACAGGCAGTGGTAGCAAGGGCTCTCGTCATGGCGAAAATCAAACACACTCAGCTGCCCCTCAAAGCGAATGGCGGCACCAGAAACCAAGGGGGTTTTGTGTTTAAAACACAGTTCATTCAATAAATAGCGCGTGGCAAAGTTATCAGAGCAATCTATTACCACGTCCGCTACCGATACACCTCCGGCAAGCGCTTCAGCACTGAGCCTTATCGTCTCAACATTCACTTTAACCTCAGGATTCAGCCCGGCAATGGTTGCCCGCGCAGACAAGGCCTTGTTTTGTCCAACCGATGCAGTGGTATGAATGATCTGACGCTGCAGATTGGTTAAATCAACCTGATCAAAGTCGCAAATGGTTAAAGTGCCCACACCAGCGGCGGCCAGGTACATGGCAACCGGCGCCCCCAAGCCACCGGCACCAACAATCAACGCATGGCTTTGCGTGAGTTTTTCTTGCCCCGCATATTCAATCTGCGGCAACATGATGTGCCGACTGTAACGTAACAATAAATCGTCTTGCATTAAAAATCCATCTTTAAGGCAGGCGCTGCGCCTGCACCATCTGCTGTATTAATACTTTGGGGGACAGCATCACCAGGCGATCATCAAACACCGCATTTGCCGTTTGCTGTTGTGCTTTATCAACAAAAACGAGGTCGCCATCAGCATTCTCTTGCTCGTCAGAGTACGTGGGTGCAACCATGGCTTGCACTTGCCCACCAGACACCGATTGTATGCCACCCAGCCCATTTTCGCCATGTGAAAGGATAATGGCCGCCGGGCGACTGGGCGTACTGGTTAAAGCCCCGACATCGCCAACGACTTGAATACTGCTGGCGTTCTCGGCCGCCGACACCGCGAACCACTGCGCGTGATGGGTAAAAGTGCTATCCGCACGATAACGGAAAAACCGGCCCCAGGCATCGGTTGCCACCAGCCCTAATTGCAGCCAGGGCAACACGCCTTCATCGCTGGCGCAACTTTGGTTAGTTAATATATTCTCCCAACCATCCGGCGGCTGGTCCGTATCCGGGCACGGCAAATAGTGATAAATAATGGCGTGCCCAAGCAATGCCTGCTGGGCAACATTCAGCCTTTGTTCAGTTTGCTGATATTTCTGCAAGCTATGTTGCACCCGCAATGGCGTCATCAGCCACCCCATCATTAAGCTTAAAACCACCAATGCCAGCGCCATCTCCAGCAAGCTGAATCCTGAAATTGCAGCACTAACGCCGAGCGCCTGACGGTGATGCCCACGCATACTCATGGCCGACTCACGCGATCCAGCATGTCATTGCTTTGCACATTAAGCGCCGCCTCCTGCACATGCAAGGTGAGCAAGGTAGATGCTTCAAGATAAGCTCGCAGATGCAGTTTATCGGTGGTCGCGTCGCGAACCTGCCCAGACAATCGCTCACCTGCCACAATAATGCTGGTTTGCGATTGCCCCGGCACATAAAAAACCTGCTCCCGCCAGCCATTTTGTTGAAACCAATGATGTTGTGGATGGCCATCCAGCAAATGTTGTACCGCCCATGACCAGTGAGCGTTCACATCAAGGGGCAAGCGCCCAATGCTGGTCGCAACAGAAAGACACTGCCCAGCATTTAAAGGTAGATTACCTAAACAGCTGCTATCTTCGTAAGACGCAGGCGACGGATAACTATTGCATGGCAATGCCACACAGCGCAGGCTTCGTTTGACCTCTGCCAGCACCTGCTTTTGCATGACTTGATGCATTTGACTGGCGGTGATGGGTAGAACCACATCGTTAAAATGGATTGAGTTTGGTGCCATGACAAAACCCAGCAACGCGGCTTCTTGCGGGGCGGCATGATCAATGACACCGTTCAGATCAAGGTAATGTTTGGCAAGCTCAGTGGTCGCTTCTTGCCGTTGCTGCACCCAGCCATCCTCTCGCATCAGCGGCTGCATGGGCGCAATCACAACGGCAACGACACCATTACCTTGGGTGGCGTCCCATATCACGCCTTGAGACGACGCAACACTCCATGTGCCCGCAGTATCCAGATTCAATGGCCGCAAGCGCGGATTATTTTTATAACGCTCGGACACGGCATACCATAATCGCTCGCCGCTGCCATCGCGCACATCGCCCATGCCCAGGGTCTTCCAGGGCAAGCGCCCCAGGCGGGCCGTGTTGCTACATGAGGTTTCTGCGATACCGTCATTATTACGGTCAGGACAAGGCAAATCGCCGGGGCGAGGGCAATTTAACTCGCACTGAGTGAGCCCTAGCGGTTGTTGGGCATAGGCCAGCAATGCTTGCTTCGCCATTGCCAGTGCTGCAACCGTTTTTTGCATAGCGCGCTGTCGTGCAGGATCAGTGCCATGCGCGATGTACAGCATGACTCCCGCCATGCCTGACAGCAAAAACAACGCTAGCCAGAGAACAATGCCTGTTTGCGTATTTCGCAACATGGGCGTCCCCATCATGGTTGCGCCGCGCTCATGGCGACCCAACCAACGCATCAGGCAACACATGAGAAAAGTTAAACAAATCCAGCTCACATTGTGTGGCAATCATGTCCGCCCCTTCTGTCAATGCCCAGCGGCAATGACGCACTAACAACAAGCCAGCGTAAGCCTGTTCAAGTTGCTGCAACCAGTCGACAACGACTGACTCATGCGCCACCGACCACGTAAGCTTTATGGGCGTCACGGTGAAGTTAAACTCTGGTGGCTGACTAGCTGGCCATTGCTGCTGGCAAGTGGCCGCAGCACAAGCAACCGAAGGCTGAATCTGATAACTGATATGCGGCAGCAAAAACTGCTGCTGAGAGGCAACCAAAACGGCATCCCAGTGATCAAAATCAGGTGGCTGCATGACCCCCGACGCCTGCCACTTTGCGCGATGCGCCATAAAAAAATCAATGTCGGGCTGGTAACTGGCCCGATACGCGACTTGTTGTTGACGTTGATGCCATTGCTTTTGAGCCTGAAGCCACGCATCCTCCACCTCCCATTGGCGATGCAATACGATTGCAATCGCCCCTGCTCCCAAGCACAGAGCCGCCAGCCATCCGATCAATGTTGTACGTAAAGCAGGCCAGTAATCTCTGGCTTTCATCAGCTGGCTCCCGGCCTGGCATCACGCAAATACAACTTAATGGCTGGTGGCTGGTCGACTGCTTGTGCTGAGCCAGTGCTGCCCTGCCGCTGAGCGCCGCCCGCAGACTCAGTCGGAGTAAGCACTTCTACTCTTTCAACCTCAGGCAGGTCACGCAACCGACGCAGCAATGGTGGCCACTCCATCGCCGCCTGCTCATTTTGATTACTTTTAGCCCAGGTGATCGCGAGTGTTTCTTGCCAAACAGTGGCAGGCGTAGCCATCACCGGCTGCGCCACAGCCTCACTTGAGAAATCCCACGTCATCGTTGCGACCTGCCAGTGGGAGGCGCCCACCAACGCCTGTTGCATGAGAGTCAACGCGCGGGCGGGCAGCCGGACCGATGACTGCAAACTGTGCACCGCCTGTGCCAATGCGCGTAATGGCGGCAATTGCTCCTGGCTTATGATGTCAGTAGGCGCCAGTTGCCTAACATTCAGTTGACGCTGTATCTGCCGCATTTGCCGCTCTGCATAGTGCGTGGCTTGTATGCCAAACCAGCCTGCCAGCAACATCAAACTAGCCATCACCACACCAGCCCCATGCAAACTGCGCTTGACGCGCATGATGCTATCCGGCAACAAAGCAGCTTCTGGTGCCAGATTGGGTAAAGGGTGGCCTTTTAATACGACCTGAATGGCCGCCCAATCCACGGCATCAAGCTCAGCGGGCAATGCCTTAACCCCTAAATGGCGGGCTAACTCAGGCTCAGAAAGACCGGCCCAGACACAAGCAGCAGGCAGCTGTTTTTTTAACCACTGAATATCCGTCGGCATCTGGCCTAGCCAAATAAGCTGCAACACATCAACCTCGGACAACCAGCCTTGGTGCACCAGCATGATACGAATTTGGCTAATCTCGTGGACAATGCGGCCTATACAAGCCTCAGACGTAGAAAACGTGTCTGCTGGCAGCAGGATCAAGCGGCTAAAAAATAGCCGCTGCTGCAGATAACTGATACGCACCTGTTGTTGCCTATACTGAATGCACAGGCGATGCAGCAAACCCGGCTGACAGGCTGGCAACCAGCAGGCCAGCGCAAGTGCTTGCGTATACACGCCCTGTATGCGAATGGCTTGCTTTTGTAACACTGGCAGCCAATCAGCCAGCGGTGAATAAGCACATGCCACTAACAGAAAACGCGCTTCCCGGCGCAATGTTTGCACGTGATCCAGCAAGCAAGCCGTGTGCATGTTTTGCGAAAAAGGCCAGGCGGCCAGTTTACGCATCAGTAATTGGCGCCCGGCCGCGCCTCGCACCTGCGGCAAGACTTCAACGTGATAGTGCTCATCAGCATGATTGGTCAAAAATGATACTTTTGCCTGTGGAAACTGCTGCCACCAGTTAAGTAACTCCGTGCGACTGCCAGCATCTACCCCAAACGCACGCATAGCCAACAAACGCTGTCCACGCATATGTACCGCGCGCCAACATGTTTGATTAATCAGCACAATGAAGTGATGGCTAGCCATGTTTAATAGCGCAAACTTGAAAAGCTGTCATAAACAGGCAACATCACCGCCGCCATTAAAAACAACAACATTAGCCCCAGCGCGATGGTGAGTGCGGGCTCAAGCAATCGCAGCAGCATCTGCAGCTGTGACTGCACCTCGCGGTCGTAAAAAGCGGCTAACTGAAATAACATACGATCAAGCGCGCCCGTGGTTTCACCCACACTTAGCATGCGCAACATTAACGGCGGAAACTGTTGGGTAGCAGCAAAACTCGCGGTGAGGCTTTCACCCGCGAGCACGCGCTGGTGGACGTCTGCCAGCGCATGCGCCATGACGCGTTGTTGCAGCAAAGGCTGACACCACTCGAGCGCCTGCAATAAAGGAATCCCTGTCTGATACATCAATCCCAGAAACCTGCACAACCTGGCCAGCACCAGTTGATGCAACAAACGGCCAATCACCGGCAGCTTTAATAGCCGTTGATCAAGAAAAAAGGCAAATGCAGGCGAGCGACGGATGGCCAGCATGAGGGTGCCTATCAGGGCGATCAGGCCTAACAGCAGCCATACGCCATAGACCATCATGCCGTCTGATAGCGCCAATAACAAACGGGTAGACCAAGGGAGCGCCTGGCCCAGGCTTTGCAAAAAACTGGCCATTTGCGGCACCAGAAAAGTCAGCATGACGTAGGCGGCAGCCGACACCATGACGCACAATACCGCCGGATAAGTCAGGCCGCGCCGCACTTGTGCCAACAATTCGGCCTGCCACGACAATGTGCGTGTTAAATGGCCAAAAATTTCAGGCAACTGCCCAGTGCGCTCACCCGCATCAATCAGTTGCCCCAACAATGGTGGAAACACCTTGGGTTGCGCCTGCAAAGCCTGCGACAATAACTTGCCAGCCTCCAAGTCGCGCTGTACGGTGCGCAACGCAGCCATCATGCCTTGATGCTCGCTTTGCTCAGTGAGCTCGGCAATCGACTGCAACAATGGCACACCGGCTTGCAGCAATTGCTCCATTTGCACACAAAATAAAATCAGTGCCTGCGTGTTAACGCGTGGCTGCCGCCATAACAACGACTGCCCTAATTTAAAGGTGAGTAACTCCAGCCCCTGCTGCTGCAAACTCACCATCAGCGCTTGTTCATTAGGCACGTCTAACACGCCCCGCTGCCGCTGGCCGTATTGGTCGATAGCGGTATAGCGATAGCTGGTCATGGCGTCACCGCATCAAGCACACTCAAGTCGACGACGCGACGCAACTCCTGCATGCTAGTCTCACCAACCTTGACCAGTTGCAAGCCCTCTTCGGCCAGTGTGGTATAACCATATAGCCGTGCCTGCTGTTGCATTTGCTGCATGGGCAAGGGCTGCGTCAACATGGCGTTCATCCCGGCATGCATGGTGAGCACCTCCATGATCACCAGCCTGCCGAGGTATCCACTCATGCGGCAGTGTTTGCAGCCTTGCGCTTCAAACACAGGTTGTGGCTCGGCTTGTGCCAACGCACCTGCTTGACGCAACAAGTGCATCAATGCGCTATCTGCCATGACTTCTTGCTTGCAGTGCAAACATAACCGCCGTAGCAATCTTTGCGCGACCACCCCCACCAGGCATCCCGTCATCAGGTGAGGGCTGACGCCCAGGTCCTGCAGCCGCGAAAAGGCGGCGGCCGCACTGTTGGTATGCAACGTCGTCATCACCAGGTGACCGGTCATCGCTGCCCGCACGGCCATGGCCGCGGTAGACTCATCACGCACCTCACCCACCAGGATGATGTCAGGGTCTTGCCGTAAAATGGCTCGGATGCCATTGATAAAATCGACCTTGTTGGCGGCGTTGACCGAGGTTTGTCGCATGAGTGAGTGCGGATACTCTACCGGGTCTTCCAGTGTCATGATGTTGACGTGCTCATGATTGAGATAACCCAGCATCGAATACAAGGTAGTGGTTTTACCACTACCGGTAGGCCCGGTTAAAATCAGCAGCCCTTCTGGCTTCTCCAGCATAGCCTTCACCCGCTGCAACTGGGGTGGCCTTAATCCCATCGCATCCAGCGGAATAATGGCCTTATCTCTATCCAGCACGCGCAGCACAAGGTTTTCACCATGCAGGGTAGGATGGCTGGACACCCTGAAATCAATCTGGCGACCACATAAAAATAAATTGACCCGACCATCCTGTGGTGTCCTCTGCTCGGCAATGTCCATCCCGGACAGTATTTTGAGCCGCACACACATGGCAGGCCAATAACGGTCATGTAAACAGCGTATCTGCCATAAAACGCCGTCAATCCGGTAACGAATCCTGAGAAAAGCATGCTCAGGCTCAAAGTGAATATCAGAAGCGCCCTGCTTGACCGCATCAATCAACACAGCATCGACCAGGCGAATCACTGGCCGCGATGCCTGCTGTGGCGAGAGCAAGGCCGGTGCACTGGTTTCTTGCTCAATTTCGCGCAAAATACTGTCTAGTGACAAACTATGCCCATAACACTTATCCAGCGCTTGCTCTAAATGTGCTTCGGTAGCCAACACCGGTTGGAGCTGCATGGTGCCACCAAGCATATGCCTCAGCGCATCTAGCACCAGCATATTATTGTGGCCTGACAACGCCACACGCATGATTTGTTTGTCCGGAGAAATATCCAGCGGGAGCAAGCCATGCTGCTTGGCAAAAGCCTCCGGCACCATCGCCAGCGCTTCCGGGTCTGCAATCACCTGCTGCAAATCAATGCTCTCCTGAGCATGATGCTGTGCCAACACGTCGCGGATCATGGCATCGGTCACAAAATGCAGCCTGACCAATTGTTGCCCGAGCAAAAGCCGATGCTTTTGCTGCTCAATCAGCGCAATGTCCAACTGGTCGGCCGTGATCATGCCTTTTGCCAACATCCACTCGCCAATACGCGTTTTGTCTGCGGCGACCAACATCGTCAATCCTCCAGCTGCATTAAAAACAGGTCATCATCAGGCTCATAGTCTGGAATTTCCTGACGGATTCTGCTTAAATAAGCTTCACGCTGCTGAATATCGCCTCGCTGGCTAGTGACGACCAGCATGCCCGCCAACGCGACCACCTGATGCGGATCTTGCTGCAGTATTTGCTCAAAAGATTGGCTGGCCAACGCAAGTTGACCTGACAGCAGCTGTTGTGTCGCCATAGTGATCTGCGACTTCACACTGGCGACCAGCTGTGGACTCGCTTGCACTTGCAATACCAAGTTTGAGGGCTTAAATGGCGGCTTTTCGAGCTCATGCGTCAGCTGCGGCACCGCAACGACAGGGTGGTTGAAGGATATCGGCGGAGAACCTTCTGCCTGCTTGAAATTAAACAGGCTGGGTAATTTATTAGACGTCAGCCCACGCTCCAACACCAAGACATTAATAGGATAAAAAGCATCTACTGGCTTACTCAAACGACCAGGCAATACCCTGATCATGCCATCTTCACCACCAGCCAGCATGTGGTAACCCTGCTGCCAGACCAGGCCGCTCATCAACGCCACGCAGCCCCACAGCAAACAGCTTAATCCGACTTCAACACGCTTAAGACCTGTCTGCATAAATGTGCGGCGATAAGCACGTAAGGGTAAGCGGGCAGGCTTTTGCCAGGATGAAAAGAGATCAATAATATGGCTCATGAGGGCTCTCCCACATTAATCTCAAATGCATCCGCAGGTAGCTCATCGGGCAATAAAGGTTGAAACGATTGCAAATCGCCCGATCGCACATCTGCATGCCTAATGACCGTGGGCCGGAGAAAAACGATCAGCTCTGTTTTTTTCGCCGCCTGATTTTTGCCAATAAAAGCTTGCCCGAGCACTGGCAACCGTGAAAGGCCGGGGACACGATCGGTAAATTCGCGCTGATCTTCTTGCATCAAGCCTCCCAGCACCGCAATATTGCCGCTCGCAATATTCAGCACTGACTCCATTTCACGCACCTGGATTTCGGGAATACTGCTGACTATCCGCGTACTACCACTACCTAATTGCGGGTTGGGGTCTTCGATATAACGCAAGACTTTAGACACCGTCGGGCGCACATTTAAATTCACTCGCTGATGACTATTAATTTGTGCAGTGACCGCCATGACCAAGCCAACCGGCACGGTATTGGCTGTCGTCGTCACCGCTTGCAAATTACTGCCGCCATTGCTGCTACTTTGAGAGATTTGAGACTGAATCGTGAAGTACACCAGATTGTCGACGACCTTGAGAATCGCAGTCTGGTTATTGAGCACCATTAATTTAGGGCTGGATAACACACGCGTTTTGCCAAATTGCTCGAGCAAGGTCACGCTTGCACTTAGATTGCCTAAGCGACTCAACGGATTAAAATAACCAAGCATCCATGCCACACTGCCATTATTCTGGCCGAGTGCATTTTTGCTATTGTTACTTTCCCAGTTACCCGCAGCGCGATTAAATTGCGCTGCGTCGTTGCCAAGCGATTGCGCCACCTGCCATCCGCGCTGCTGTGCTGACGCGGATAACCGGCTCCAATCTATGCCCATCTGAAAGCTTTTACTCAGCTCGACTTCGACAATCGTGGCTTCGATCAACACCTGTCTGGCCGCCACTTGCATCACCGATTCAAGATATGACTTGACTTGTGCTTGCTGGCTCTGCGAGGCGCGGATGGTCAAAATACCGGTTTCAGGATTGGCAATTAACCGCGACGCATGCCAGCGCACATGTGCCTGTTTGATTTTTTCAAATGCCACAGCGCCGCTGGCTGAGGCGGCCTCTGACGGAGACTCGTTGCGCTCTGCTTGGCTGCCCACGCTTGCCTCGCTGACACGTGCGGGCAACGCGAGCGTGGGTGCCGTGGTTTCCAGCACCTCATCACGCGCCGTGCTGGCTTTGTCTGTTTCCTCCAGCAGGGCCTGTATATTCTCAACCACGCTTTCCCACAGGTGATAGCGAGACTGTGAGGTCACGGCGGTTCTTGAGCTATTACTGCTACCGCCCTGTGTAACCACCGCGGTCGCACCCCCACCATTACCGGCAGCGCCCGTTGCCGCTCTACCTGCACTATTAATTTCACTGGCGACCCCGATATAAGCGGTTGTATCGCGGCTGATATTGACGTAATTCAGCTTATAGCTACGAATCACAGGCATGTCTGGTGTAATCAACCACACCCCATTCGACCACTCATAATACATATCTAGCTGGTGAGACATGCGTGCCAAGATTGAAGGTACCGATTGCTGAATCGCGTTGAGGCTCACCTTGCCACGCAAGCCTGGATGCACATCAATATTCAAACCGCTTTCGCGCGCGATCGCCAGCAACACCTCCTGCACAGGCGCGTCGTGCACAACCAGATTAATCAGTAAGGTGGGGGTCGCCGACTGTAATGGCGGCTTGATTGCGCGCCTGGTGTCAATCTCGGCAATATCAACTTCGGGATAAACGGGGACGGCTGGAGTCTCAGCTCGGCCGGCGTGTTCTGGCAAATGTAATGCCGAGTGGGTAGATGCATCTAGTGGCGGCCGTATACATGCGGTCAGCCACAAACAGCACAGCAGGATGATAGCGAAGTGCATCAACTTCCCCCGTCACAATATTGACATTTTTTAACACATATTAATTAAAATTAATATGCAATGTCAAATCATCAGCGGAGAAAATTGATACGACTGAACAGACTGTCAGTATTTAGACACTATTTTAGCGCCCAGGCTTGAGAGTTGAGACGTGAAAACTAGAACAGCTCGATTTCGCCCGTAATCATGCTGTCTTTCAGCAGTCCCTGCGCAATCAGGGTTTCATAATAGCAAATTTGATTTCTACCGTGTTCTTTGGCGTAGTATAAGGCTTCGTCTGCATGCTCAAGCACCGTATTCGGCAACACATTCAGCGCCATTTTTGAGCACCCAATGCTAATCGTGACTTGCCCCACTTGCGGGAACACATACGCTGCCAGTGCCTCTTTAAATCGGTCCAAAAGCATCACGATGTCATGCTCTTCAGCGCAGGAGAACACGCCCACAAACTCCTCCCCGCCAAATCGGAACAGCAAATCGCCATCCCGAAATGCGTCTTGCATGAGCCTGGATAACAGCAACAACACTTCATCGCCAATCAAATGGCCATAGCTATCGTTAATTCTTTTGAAAAAATCAATATCGAAGATCACCAGATAATGGTGCAAAGGGAATCGGTATTCCGGCTTATAGTCATTGAGCAGGATCTTGCCAACGCATTGATCAAATGTTTTGCGATTAAGCAGGCCGGTCAGCGAATCACGCTCGTTTTCAATAATGAGCCCGGCGTAGTGATGAAACATCTGCAAACACTGCTCCACCAACGCAATCGCTTCGTCAGAAAGCGCTTCATGCTGAATCAGAAGAATAGCGTTTTTATGAGAAATACTTTGCTTGAGCGGGAACACATGCAGCTTGCCGCTGGCGGTATCAAAACACACATGTTGACGATGCTCTTGATTCAAAAAACCCAATAACAGCGTGTACACCTCTGGCGGCCAGGCTTCAAAGGTCGGGTCCGTACTCGACGCCTGAGTATCCATCACCGAGACAAGCTGCCGCTTGGACAATACCTGCATTCTGATCGGCGGCACTTGCGGCGCAAACACGCACATCCAGTGCTGCATCAATGACAGCAACGCCGGGTCAAGTGCAAGACTCTCCCTGACCTTGGTGAGGTCGATCAGGCTTTGCATAAACGTTTTCAAATTCGGATGTGTAGTCATGTTCGCGACAATGGTTGTTTCGAACACTTTATCAAACGCTTTGCGCTGACCTATTGGCAAACAGAACCAATTATTAGTGACTATTTTTGAATTTAGATAAGAATTAGAGTGGGGTGGCTGATGGGGCTCGAACCCACGACAACAGGAATCACAATCCTGGACTCTACCAACTGAGCTACAGCCACCATAGAGACTTTATTGGCCTGCCCGACAGGAATCGAACCTGTAACCCCCAGCTTAGAAGGCTGGTGCTCTATCCAGTTGAGCTACGAGCAGATAAAGTATTAGTTACATGCCGATCAGGCAATCCAGAGAAACTGGTCGGCGTGGAGAGATTCGAACTCCCGACATCCTGCTCCCAAAGCAGGCGCGCTACCAGACTACGCTACACGCCGAAGACGGAAATATAACCGATTTTCCGATTTTGTGTCAATGTCGATGTGATAAAATTCTATTTTTTACGACAAATATTTTGTTCATGAGCGCTCATATTATTGATGGCAAGCAAATTGCCAATCAACTGCTAGAGGAAATCAAAACCAATATCGACCAACGCTTGCAGGCCGGAAAACGTGCGCCTTGCCTCGCGGTCATTTTATTGGGGGATGACCCTGCCTCCGCTATTTATGTACGCAACAAACGTCTGGCCTGTGAAAAAACAGGCATCGTTTCAGTTGCGCATAACTTGCCTGCCAGCACCTCGCAGGCAGCCTTATTTGCATTGATCAGACAGTTGAATGCTGACGATGAAACCGACGGCATTCTGGTGCAATCACCACTGCCGGACCATATTGATGAAGCAGAAATTCTAGCGCTGATTGATCCGGCCAAAGATGTGGACGGCTTTCACCCTTATAACATTGGCCACCTGGCCGTACGCCAACCGTTGCTACGCTCTTGCACACCTTATGGCGTGATTAGAATGCTACAAGCAAGCGGCATCGCCCTCAAAGGCCTGGACGCCGTGGTAGTTGGCGTGTCTAACCATGTCGGGCGCCCTATGGGCCTGGAGTTACTGCTGGCAGGGTGCACGGTGACCAGCTGTCATCGACACACGAAAGAATTGGCAACCCACATTGGCCGGGCTGATTTGATTGTCGCGGCCGCAGGTAAAGCAGGCCTGATTAAAGGTGAGTGGGTCAAACCAGGCGCCATTGTTGTCGATATTGGGATTAATCGCTTGCCGGACGGCAAAATTACCGGCGATGTGGACTTTGCCGTGGCCAGCCAGCGTGCGAGCCACATTACCCCCGTCCCTGGCGGCGTGGGACCGATGACGGTGGCCATATTGATGGAAAATACATTAAAAGCACAGGCGCTGCGCGAGCAAGCTTGATCTTCGCGTATTTAAAACAGCGCAAAGAGACTTTGCATGGCCCTGAAAACTGGTGTAAACTCGCGCGATTGTTGAGTGACCTAATGCAGTACAAACGCCGTTTTTGGCAATAACTATTCAGTAGTTTCGTTCTTTGGAACCATCATGGCAGATACCGTTAACAAATCCTTCACCCCTTACCAGCCAGCTGCCGGTGAGGAATACATGAATAAAAAGCAGCAGGATCATTTCCGCAAAATCCTGAATGACTGGAAATCAGAACTGAGTCATGACATTGACCGCACTGTGCATACGATGCAGGACGAAGTCACCAGTTTTGCTGACCCGAATGACCGCGCCAGCCAAGAATCTGACATGGCGCTCGAGTTGCGTAACCGTGACCGCGAACGCAAACTGATTAAAAAAATTGACGAAACACTGCGCAATATTGACAGTGGCGACTATGGTTACTGCGAAGGCTGCGGCATTGAAATCGGCCTCAAGCGTCTGGAAGCCCGCCCAACGGCAACGCTGTGCATAGACTGCAAAACGCTGGATGAAATGCGCGAAAGACAAGTCGCTAAATAATCCCGCTCACGGCGCTGATTAATTCAGCTTCCGGCAATAAAAAAGGCTGCCTGAAATCGCAGCCTTTTTTATTGCCTTAAAACAATGACGGATTACCAGCTTTCCTCTACCGCAAACAAGCGCCTGTGTTCACGGATCGCATAGCGGTCAGTCATGCCGGCGATATAGTCAGCCACGGCACGCGCCTGATTTTGCTTGGCAGCGAGCTGATATTCATCAGGCATCAGGGCAGGATTATCCATAAAGGCCGTAAACAACTCGTCGATAATGCGTCGCGCTTTGGCACTCATGCGATTGACGCGATAGTGCTGGTATAGATGCTTACGCAAAAACTGCTTGAGCTCCAGGTTCTTTTCATCCAGCGCCTGGCTAAACCCCACCAGGTAGGCAGGCGCCTTGCGCACATCATCAACACTGGCAGGACTCAAGCTGGCAATGGCCTGCTGGCTTTGCTGGCACAAATCGACCACCAGCACATTAATCATGCGGCGGATGGTTTCATGCACCAGCCGTTTTTCTTCAATCTCACCATACAGCTTTTTGACTTCCGCCATATTTTCAGCGAACAGCTGAATATTGGCCAATTGCTGGATCGTGATCAATCCTGAACGCAGCCCATCGTCTACGTCGTGATTGTTATAGGCAATTTCATCGGCAAAGTTAGTGACTTGCGCCTCCAGACTAGGCGACTCGCCACGCAGAAAACGCTCGCCGACATCTCCCAGTAACTGCGCATTTTTGCGCGAGCAGTGTTTGAGGATGCCTTCGCGCACCTCAAAGGTGAGATTCAATCCATCAAAGCTGGCATAACGGTTTTCCAGCACATCGACCACGCGTAATGACTGCAAATTATGTTCAAACCCACCATAATCGCGCATGCAATGGTTCAATGCATCCTGCCCGGCATGCCCAAACGGCGTGTGGCCGAGATCATGTGCCAACGCAATCGCCTCGGCCAAATCCTCATGCAAACCCAAGGTGCGCGCAATACCACGCGTCAGTTGCGCTACCTCAATGCTATGTGTGAGGCGTGTGCGGAACAGATCACCTTCGTGATTCACGAATACCTGTGTTTTATATTCGAGCCGACGGAAAGCCGTGGAATGAATAATACGGTCGCGGTCGCGCTGAAACACATTGCGCGACGGCGACTCTTGCTCACCGACCTTGCGGCCACGCGTTTGTTCGGGGTATGCGGCAAAGCGGGCTAAGGTCATTGGCGGCTCGCTGCGTTATGCCGCCAATGACAGCGTTTGTTTTAACTTGTCTGCATCGTAATCGGCCGTCATCACGGCTTTGCCAATATCTTGCTGCAAAATCAACCGTATACGCCCATCAGCCACTTTTTTATCCAGCTGCATGAGGCGCAAATACTCATCTGCGCCCAGGTCTGGCGCGTCTATTGGTAATTTAGCCGCTTGCATAATGGTTTTAATACGGGCGATTTGTGCCGAGCTGAGCCAACCCATGCGTTGCGACAAATCCGCCGCCATCACGGTGCCAGTGGCCACGGCTTCACCGTGTAGCCAGACGCCATAACCCATGGCATTTTCGATGGCATGCCCAAACGTGTGGCCCAAGTTGAGTAAAGCACGCTCGCCCTGTTCATGCTCGTCGATAACGACGACTTCGGCCTTGTTCTGGCATGAACGGTACACCGCATAACTGACAACCGCAGTATCCAACGCCATCAGGGCGGACATATTGGTTTCCAGCCAGTCAAAAAAATCGGCATCACGAATCAAACCATATTTAATCACTTCGGCCACGCCTGCCGACAACTCGCGCTGCGGCAACGTTTTTAAGGTGTCAATATCGGCTAGCACCAATTTCGGCTGATAAAACGCGCCTATCATGTTTTTGCCCAATGGGTGATTAATGCCGGTTTTGCCACCCACACTGGAGTCGACCTGCGATAACAAAGTAGTCGGCACCTGGATAAAAGGCACACCACGCAAATAGGTCGCCGCAGCATAGCCGGTCAAATCGCCAATCACCCCGCCGCCCAAGGCAATCAGCGTGGTATTACGCTCACAGCGATTTTGCAGCAAATGATCGTAGATCATTTGCAAGGTCTGGTTATTTTTATGTGCTTCGCCATCCGGCAGCACAATTTCAATCACATTCACCCCCGCATCGCGCAAGGGCTGGGCGATGGCTTGCATATACAAAGGCGCCACCGTGGTGTTGCTAACAATCGCCACTTGTTTACGCTTTAAATGCGGCAAAATCAGTTCGGTTTGCCCTAGCAGACCATTGCCAATATGAATAGGGTAGCTACGGTCAGCCAGACTGACGGTTAAGGTTTGCATGAGGGCTCCAACGCATTGAGGGCGTTTTCAATTTTTTGAATAATCACCGCCACGGGCTGATGGCCAGTATCGACGATCAGGTTTGCGGTTTCGGTATAGAGTGGATTGCGCGCGTGAAACAATTGCTCCAGCTTGGCTTTAACGTCCACATTTTGCAGCAAGGGGCGATTTTTATCGTTGCGGGTGCGTAAATAAAGCTCATTGACATTGGCGCGCAGATAAATCACATAGCCATACTGTTTAAGAATATCGCGATTTTCGGCGGCAATAATGGCGCCACCACCAGTGGCGAGCACAATATTATCCTGCTGCGCAAACTCTTCTAAGGTAGACGTTTCGCGCTTGCGAAAACCGACCTCGCCTTCCAGCTCAAAAATAGTCGGTATTTTAACGCCGGTACGTTGCTCAATCACATGATCCGTGTCGTAGAAGGTCTTACCCAGATTTTTGGCAATCAGTTTGCCAACCGTGGTCTTACCTGCCCCCATCAACCCGATCAAAAATATATTGTTTGGTATTTGCGCACCCATAAAAAAACCCAACCGTTTCAGTTGGGCATTTTAAGGCAAAGCCTGCTTGCTGTCAGTAATCGTACGCGCTTGCGCGCACGAATTAGTTCAAGGCCAAGGTTTCATCCATCACTTTAGGCGTGATAAAAATCAACAACTCGGTTTTATCTTCCTGCTTGGTGTTACGTTTAAAGGCATAGCCCACCACTGGCAAGTCACCAAAGAAAGGCACTTTGTCGGTAGATTTACGCGAGATTTGCTCGTAAATCCCGCCCAATACCACGGTTTCGCCATTGCCCACCAACACTTGGGTTTGTACATTCTGCGTGTTAATCGCCACGCCGCCTGGCAACGTCTCGCCACGGCTATCTTTGCGCACGTCAAGATCCATAATAATTTTCTGATCAGGTGTAATTTGCGGTGTGACCTCCAGGCTCAACTCAGCCCGTTTAAAGCTCACAGCCGTTGCACCGCTACTCGTTGCACTCTGATATGGAATCTCCACACCCTGGGCAATTCTGGCTTTTTGTTGATTTGCCGTAGTCACACGTGGGCTAGAAATAACCTTACCGCGTGAATCTGCCTCCAGCGCTGACAACTCAAGATTGAGTAACAAGTTAGCTGATAACTTGAGCAAGCTCAACGCGATGCCACCATAAGCGTTGGTCACAGGCAGGTTAGACATCAAATCTGGCTGTCCATTTGAGCTCACGGTGTAATTACCCAAAGTTGCACTTTGCACAGTGCCACCCTGTGTGCCTAAGGTATAAGTACCCGTGCCACCTACTGTAGTTGGCGCGGTATAAGCGGTTGCCTTGTTGCCCAGCGAACCACCAATCGACAAATTGCTACTGCCAGGGGTGCCTGTTTGCGAGATGCCAAAACGTGCACCCAATGCTTTAGAAAAAGTATTGGAGGCAATCACCATGCGTGACTCAATCATCACCTGCTTCACAGGCACATCCACCTTATTAATGATGATCTGGATTTCCTCGAGTTTTCTTGGCGTATCTTGTACAAAAATGGTGTTGGTGCGCGCATCAAATGTGACGCTACCACGTTGTGACAAAATACGATTCATACGACCGGCTGACGCGCCGCCTGATGACGCGGCAGTCCCAGAAGATGAGCCGCCACTCGAGCTGGTGCTGCCACCAAGCAACATATTTCTAAAATCGACGGCTTTTTGATATTTTAATGAGAACACTTCGGTACGCAGTGTTTCCAGCGTTTCGCGCTCAGCCTCAGCCGTGAGCTGCGCTTTTTCTTTAGCCGCAAACTCCTCTGCCGGTGCAATCGAAATCACACTGCCGTTAACACGCATATCCAGGCCTTTGCTTTTCATGATCACATCCAGCGCCTGATCCCACGGCACATCTTTGAGGCCGATGGTCACACTGCCAGACACCGAGTCACTGACCACGATATTTTTGCCGGTGAAGTCAGCAATCACTTTCAATACATCCCTCACATCTACACGCTGAAAATTAAGAGAAAGCTTTTCACCGGCATAGCCTTGCTTGGAGCCTTGTATCAGTTTATTGGGGTCTTTTGCCAACGGGCGAATATCCACCACCAGGCGCTTATCGGTCTGATAGGCCGATTGCTCCCAATCACCTTGTGGCTCAATCACGATTTGCGCCTGATGGTGGTGACGCAGCGCATCCACATACAGCACAGGCGTATTAAAGTTAACCACGTTCAAACGGCGCTGCAATGCTTCCGGTAATTCAGTATCAGCAAAGTCAATCACCACGGTTTTGCCTGCATTGCGCACATTCACGCCCACACGGCTGTCAGACAAATCGACCAGAATCCGGCCCTCGCCATTTTTGCCACGTACAAAGTCAATCTTTTGAATCTTGTGTCCTGCCGCAACTTCCTGCTCAGAAAAACGCTTGGCAGCCACAGCGGCTACCGGCGTCTCTACGCTTTCCTGGGCCAGGTCAACCAGCAAGACTTGATCCTGCAGCTGTAATTGGTGCTGTACCGGCTTGGATAAATTAAGCACCACGCGGCTGCGATCACTGGCTTGCGCCACCTGCACTGACTTTAAAACGCCCTGATTCACCGCCAACACGTTTTTGCCGGTGGCATTAGTCGCATTAGGAATATCGAACACGATTCTGGGCGGGTTGCTTAAGGTAAAACTCACTGGCGCAGACGCAAGTGGCTGCGCCATCTGCAGCTGTACATTCAAGCGTCCGCCCGGGAGCACGGTCACGTCGACCGCTTGCAACTGGTTAGTGGCGGTGGGCAAGTCTGCCGCAACACTCAAGCCAGAAGCGGCCAATGCCACAGAAAAGAATGCCAGCCTGGCAACAAGATAGCTTAGTTTTTTCATCATTGATGTTCCTGCAGTTCCAATGTTGTCATTTGCTCGGCCCATTCCCCGCTTACCGGGTCTTGAATCGTCTCTTTAATTTTTAATTCGTATTTCAATGTTTGGCGGTTTTCGGTCAATGCCGTAATCACGCCAAATTTTTCGCCCAGATATGAGCCAGGCTTCACCTGATACACCATACTGTCTGGCGTTTGTATGGTGGCAAACATGCTGCCCTTTTTGCTCATGACCCCGACAAATTTAAGGCTTTCCAACGGGTAGGCTTCAAGGGGCTCTTTGGCGCGCTTTAAATCCGGCTGGTTGGTGTTTTGTACCGCCGCCTTGCGTGGCACAAACGGGTCGTGCAGCACACCATCGGCGTTATATTGTTTGGGAGAAAATCCCTGCACCTGCGGCAGAGGCTCTACCGGGGTCACCATGGCCTGGTTAGCCTCGTTCATAAACAGGGTCAAATCGTCATCTTGTGACGCACCGCATGCCGTGAGCAACACGGCAGGAATCAAACAGAGTAAGGACGGGTTGCGCATCATTTTTTGCCTGCCTTAGCTTCTTGAGCCTTACGCGCAGCCACTTCTTCTGCGTCCAGGTAGCGGTAGGTTTTGGCTACGGCTTCCATCACCAGCAGGTCTTTATGCGGCTGCTTATCCTCTTTTCCGGCAGACTGAATTTGCAGATTATGCAAAGTCACAATACGGGACAGCTTGGCCACTTCGCTGACAAAAGCACCCAACGTATGGTAGTGACCTAACACCTTGATATTAATCGGCTTTTCAGCATAAAACTCGGCAAACACTTCTGGCATAGGCACAAAGCCTTCAAAAGAAAGGCCCTGACTTACGCCTGCCTGGTTAATATCTGTCAGCAAACCGTCCATCTCCGACTTATCCGGCAACTGCTTGAGCAAGGTGCCAAAAGTACGCTGAATTTCAACCACTTGCTGCTCATAGGCTTTGATCTTCATCGCCTGCATTTTTTTACCCAGATACTCGTCGCGCAAGCCCTGTTCTTTTTCTTTTTCGGCTTTCAGCTCCTTGAGGTTGGGGCTGAGCAAGAAAACATAGCCGGCAACCAGCAAGGCTGCCGCCAATATCGTTAGCAACACGGCTTTCATCGGCATCGGCAAATTGCCGGCCGTTTTAATATCTATATTGTTAAAGTCAGAAAGTTGCATCTTTTAAATTATCCTTTGGCAGGCGCAGGCTTCTGCTTGGTTGGGTCTTCGTTAGGCGTTTCCCGCTTTAAAGACACCCGCAACACAAACTCATACTCTTTGATTGAAAGCGCATTGGTATTGGCCCTGATTTCTACCAGATTCGGGTTATGCATCATGGGCGAACCACTCAGGTTATGCACCAGCGTTGCCACTCTGGCATTGGTATCGGCCACACCTTTAAGCTCAATATCTTCGCCCAACTGCTTAACGCTCTTGAGAAACACCCCTTCTGGCAACTGTCTTGCCAGCTCATCGAGAATCAGCACCGCCTGGTTACGGTCGCTCTGCAGGCCTTCAACAATCTGCTTGCGCTCCAGCACATGTTTAATTTGTTCTTTCAAGCTGCCAATCACGGCAATCTCTTTATCCAGGCGCACCATTTCATCTTGCAAACGCTGGTTACGTGTTTGTTGTGTCTGAATCTTGCTATGGATATAGCTCCAGCTGACAAACAAAATGGCCGCGGCGGCAATCGCGACCAGTGATGCCATCAAGCCAAACTCACGCTGGCGCTCGGCACGCTTGATCTGGCGATGGGGTAGCAGGTTGACTTTAATCATGCGTCCACCCCGCGCAATGCCAACCCACAGGCAATCATGAGCGCAGGCGCATCTGTTTCAAGCTGGGACGCCTTAATTTTACTGGCCAGCGTCATGCCCTGAAAGGCATTCGCAACCAGGGTATGCACACCGGCTTTTTGCTCAATGAGTGCAGCCAAGCCTTCGGTCGCCGCAACACCGCCTGCGAGCAGCACATGATCGACCTTGTTGTACTGTGTAGAGTTGGTAAAAAATGATACGGCGCGCGCCGCCTCACTGGCCAGGTTTTGCAAAAATGGCTGCAACACCTCTTCTTCGTAAGAGTCTGGCAAACCACCCTGGCGCTTGGCAATTTCGCTTTCCTCTGCTGACAAACCAAACCGGCGCTGAATTTCCTGTGACAACATGGCACCGCCAAAGGCCTGTTCGCGGGCATAGACCGAATGTGCCCCCACCATGACATTGATATGCGTCACATGCGCACCGATGTCCAGCATCATGGTGACGGTTTTTTTGCTGTGTTGCGGTAACTGTTTAATAATCTGGCGATAAGCGGTTTCGGTGGCATAAGCCTCCACATCCACAATGCTCACCTTCAAACCGGCCTCTTCAGCCACGGCAACACGGTCATCTATCTTTTCTTTTTTGGCCGCGACGATCAGCACCTCTACTTCGTCCGTGCTTTTGCCCATAGGGCCTAACACTTGAAAGTCTAGATTCATTTCTTCGAGCGGGAACGGAATATACTGATTGGCTTCTGACTCTACCTGCAACTCGAGGTCTTCTTCGCGCAAGCCTGCAGGCATAATCACCCGTTTTGAGATCACCGCCGCAGTTGGTAGTGCCAACACCACCTGTCGCGCGCGCGACCCCAATAAGCGCCAGGCCGATCGCATGGTATCAGCCACTTGCACCAGGTCATTGATATTGCCATCGCTGATGACCCCTTTAGGCAGGGTCACATTAGCGTAGCCGTCCAGTCGGAATTGCTGTTTGCCAATGGCACTCAGCGCCACCATCTTGATGGCGGTTGCGCTGATATCAACACCAATAAAACTGGTTTTTTTGCGTTGTAAAAAGCCCAGACTCAACTGTATTGCCCTTTTTAAATATTTGAATGTTCGTTGGGTTATGCATCAACCATGCCAACTCACACTACTGCATAGCGACAAGCAAAATTCTGAGCTTCATGGTCGCCAGAAGAATGCTGATTATTTGCATGATTCCATAATTAACTGCCATTGCATTGGCAAAAAAAGATTACAATTCATGGGTAATTCTCACGATGGCAGCAAGACGCATGAACTCAAGAAACTGGTTGCAGTCCCTTCTCTTTCTTTCCATTACCGGTAGCCTGATTGTCGCCGCCCTGTTGGTGTTGATGATCAGCATCCTCTACCCCTCCCTGCCCTCGCTAGATGCGCTCACGGATTACCATCCGAAATTACCATTGCGTATTTACGATGCTGAAGGTGGCCTGATTGCTGAGTTTGGCCAGGAACGCCGCGCGTTTGTGCCGATTGAGCAAACGCCAAAAGTCATGAAAGACGCGATTCTGGCGATTGAGGACCGTCGCTTTTACCAGCATAACGGCATAGATACGACCGGCATTTTGCGCGCTATCCGCAACAACCTGACTGGCCGCGGCCACGAAGGCGCCAGCACCATCACCATGCAGGTGGCAAAAAACTTTTTTAGCAGCCCGGATACGCCACGTAACATCTGGACCAAGATTAAAGAAGCCATGCTGGCGATCAAGATTGAAAATGCCATCAGCAAAGACAAAATACTGGAGCTTTATTTAAACCAGATTTATCTGGGCGAGCGCGCTTATGGGTTTGCCACGGCGTCTAAAACGTATTACGACAAAGACCTGAAACAGCTTAACTTGGCCGAAGCCGCCCTGCTGGCGGGCCTACCTAAAGCGCCGAGCAAATACGACCCCTATATTCACGCAGACTACGCCATCAGGCGCCAGCATGAGGTACTGCGTGACATGCACCGCTACGGCATGATCACCGACCGTGAGTTTGAGCAGGCGATGAACACGCCGTTAAAATTTCAATCATCGAAACGCCAGGTACAAACGCTGGGCGGTGAATACGTAGCCGAGATTGTTCGGGCAACGTTGTATAAACGCTACGGCGAGAAGGCTTACACCAGCGGTCTGCGCGTTTATACCACCATCAATAACAAGCACCAGGCCGCCGCAAATACGGCCGTGATTCAAGGCATTATTAATTTTGAATTGCGCCATGGATTCCGTGGTGCCGAGCAGGTGATTTCGCTGCCCCCAGGCAAGCTTACCGCCAGTGGCGCCAGTGAGTTATTGCGTGATTTTGTCACCTACAACCAGTTTGTGCCCGCCTTGGTCACCAAGGTCGAGCCCAACCTGCTCACTTTGGTCACCAAGCGTGGCGCAGTACTCAAGTTGCAGGATAAAGCGATCCTGCTGGTTAAAAACCATATGCCGCCCGCCAAACGCACGCCGCAGTCGCTGGTGCCAGGGGCGGTGGTGCGGGTGTATCAGCAAAATGACAGCTGGATGGTGGTGCAATTGCCAGAAGTCGAAAGCGGATTCATGGCGCTCAACCCCGAAACCGGGCAGGTACAAGCGCTGATTGGAGGCTTTAGCTTTCAGCGCAATAAATACAACCATGTGACACAGGGCAGGCGCCAGCCAGGCTCTAGCTTCAAGCCATTCATTTACTCTGCTGCGCTCGACAAAGGCTACAGTCCGGCCAGCGTGTTTGAAGATGCGCCGATTAGCTTTACCTCGACCGAAACCGGCAGCAATAGCAGCTGGGAGCCACGCAACTACGATGAAAAATACGCAGGCCCCATGCGCTTGCGCGAGGCGTTGGCACAGTCAAAAAACACCATCTCCATCCGCCTGATGAATGCCATTGGTGCGCGTTACGCACAAAACTACCTGCGCAGATTTGGCTTTGACCCCAAAGACCACCCGGCTTATCTGTCAACTGCACTGGGCGCAGGCTCTTCGTCTGTCTGGCAAATGGCCGCCGCCTACGCTACGTTTGCCAATAGCGGCTATCAGGTACACCCTTACCTGATTGAAAAAATCATTGATAGCCGCGGCAAAGTGATTCAAGCGGTGCAAGCCGGCAAACATGTTTCGCAAACACGCGTCATTGACCAACGCAATGCCTTTATCATCACTACCATGTTGCAAGATGTGGTGCGTGATGGCACGGCCAGAGCCGCACTCTCTCTGCGCCGCCCGGATATTGCGGGCAAAACCGGCACCACCAATGACCAGTTTGACGCTTGGTTTGCCGGTTATCACCCGAAAGAAGTCGCCGTGGCCTGGGTCGGCTATGACAATCCGCACAACCTGGGGCGTGGTGAAACCGGTGGTCGTGCCGCACTGCCGATTTGGATCAATTACATGCAACAAACCTTGACCGGCTTGCCGATTTATCAATACAAAGTGCCCGATGGCGTATTGCAACTGAAAGTAGATGCTTACACTGGCGCGCAAGTGGGTGAAGATGACCCCGGCATTTATGAGTATTTTTACGAAGAGCATCTGCCACAATCGCAACCTGAAAACCTGCCTGGCCTGTTTGATCCAGAAGCAGACCATGCGCCGGAAGACAATGAGCCATCCTTTCTGGAGCGCCTGATTGGCGAGCATAGCGGTGGCAGCAATGAGGACAAAAAGCTGCCAGTGAACCCGGCAGCAAAGCTACTCAACCCCAATTAAAAGCGATTCGATACAAAGCCTGATGTGATGTTTGACGATTTTTCAAATGATCTGCGGCAAGAAATAGCACAGTCAGCCGCGCGCCTGATGTTTGAGGAAGGCATCAGTGACTATGGCCGCGCCAAGCGCAAGGCGGTCAAGCTCATGGGCATCCAGCAAGATGCTCCGCTGCCGACCAATGCTGAGATTGACCAGGCCCTGCGCGAATACCATGCTTTATATGCCGATGAAAACGATGCCGCGCATTTGCTTGAGTTACGACAGGCGGCGTTGCACACCATGCAGTTGCTCAAAAAGTTTAACCCGTATTTGATCGGCTCAGTGATGGAGGGCACCGCTGGCCCTTATGCAGATACCGATATTCATGTGTTTGCTGAAAGCGGCAAAGAATTAGAGATTTATCTGCTCAACCAGAATGTACCTTACCGCCTGGATGAACAACAATTTCGTATGTCAGATCGCCCTGGCAAGCAGAAACATGAGCTTGTACGCAAACGGGTGCCGGTATTGCTGGTAGAAACGCGGTTTGGTACGCAGCGCCTCAGCGTATTTGAAACCGACGATATACGCACCGCACCACGTAAAAATGGCGAAAAATCAGGCATACACCGCATGAACCTGCTGCAGTTAACTGAGGCCCTTTACCCGGGCAAAACCATCAGCGAATAAAGCTACTGCAAGCTGATTTGACCGTGCCCAAGCACGGTGCCGGTGGCGTAAGCCACATCGACCAATGACACCTGATAATCACTGATTGCGCGGATTTCTTTTAACTGTGCCTCGCCCAGACGCGTCAATGTTTCCAGCACCTCAGTCATGGTGCGCAAGCCTTCGTTAAACTGTTTGAGCTCAGCTTCGTAGTTAATGCCAGCCACCAGCACCTGCTGACGTGCCGCAATAATACGCTGCCAATTCTGGTCGACTTGATCCAGTGCGTCATGAATCTCACGTTTCACGGTCAGCGTTTGCAACGTTTTGGTGGTGAGTCGCTGCATGCGTTGCGCCACCGCCCAGTCCAGCTTGGCTTTGCGCGCCTCGTTACTCACCGGCATTTCAAACTTCAACCCGACCGACCAATCTCGATAGCGGCCATCAAACAAGTCTTGGCCAATGTCACCAAAACGCCCGCCAGCACCCGATAAAGCGCCATATTGGTAGTCCAGCGTGAAAAGCGGCAACGTCTGATTTTGCAGATAATCAATCTGTACCAGGTCTGCGCTCAACTTCAGCTCCTGATCCAGCAACTCAATGCGGCTCTCGAGGGCATCACGAATCAGGTGCGCACGATCAAATTCAAACTTGACCAGATTGGGGGCGGTCATCGGCACCCAGGGTGACGGTGTCTGTTCATCGGGCAAGTCATTAAGCAAAAACTGCAACTGTCGTTGTGCCAACTTGAGACTGGTTTCAGCCACAATCAGCGCCTCCATGCGGTCTGCCACACCAATTTGGGCGCGATTGATTTCTACCGCCGCCGTCAACCCTTCTTGCACCCGGCGCTTGACCATGGCAAGGTTTTGGCTGGCATATTCAAACTGATTTTTACGTACATCCAACGCAGCCCACGCCTCATACAGCGCCCAATAAGCTTTATCAACCGTGGTCACAATGCGGATGGTCTGCAAGCGGGTTTTCAGCTGAACGCCATCTCTATCTAACTCAGCGACGCGGATACTGGCCTCATTCACCTGCTGGCCTGCATTGCGCAACAAGGGCTGGCTAAACGAAAAGCGCAAGGCACTACGGTACTGGTCGCTGGCAAACTTGCCCAGGCTTTGCTGGTTTTCCAGCGGCGCACTCAAGGTGACCGTGCCACCGGTGCGCAAAGGTACTTTGACACCAGCCTCAACATCCCAATACTGCTTGTTTTGGGCATCAAGGTTGAGCTTAGCCAGCTCACCATTTAATAGCGCATTGTCTGACTTAAGAATCACCTTATCGCCCGCCATGGCAGGCAAGTCTTTTTCAGCGTATTTGGCATAGGCAAAAATCACCTGGTCAAATTTGGCCTGCTCTTCACGCAGTGATTGCCGGGCCAGCTCGGGGTCCATTTTGGCCACCTTAATCTGCAAATTGTTTTGCAACGCGCGCTGGCGAATATCCGCAATCGTGACCTGCGCGCCCGACACCAGCGGCACAATGCTGTCGCTTTCCGGGCTATCAAACGGTTTTAACGCACTTTTTAAATCGACAGTGACCGATGATTTACGCTCTTGCTGTTGCTTCACGGCATCGTGCAGCGGTACGCCTGGTTGCTGGCTGTAGGTTTCCAGCGCGCGCCCTTCGGGTTTTTGTAGCCGCTGCCGCGCACGCGTGTCCGTCATTTCATCGGCTAGGAGCGCAGTCCAAGGGCAAGCCAGGCAAAACATTGCCAATACAGGCCAACGCGTCATGCCGGTTTTCCTCCGGCTTGATTTAATGGCACCGGCTCAGGCGGAATACGTGGTGGGAAGCCATTTAACAAGCGCCACAATTCATAGCCTATGGTTACACGCTCTAACAGCACCCAGCCTTTGGCGCTGATACCTTGGCGCAAAAACCTGGCAGAAGGCCACTCTGGCGTGCCCGCTTTGTGTACCACCATCATGCGAAAGTGGCCACTGCCATTGTCAGTCGGGTCTACAAAGGAAATCTCACCTTCAAAGGTGCCCACACCGACCTGCGCCCAGCCAGGGACTTGTATCGCAGGCCAGCCTTCAAACTCCAGCCTGACACTACTGCGCGAAGTAATTAATGGCGCGTCGCGGCCATCGACCCACAGCTCAACCGCGCGCTGGGAGGTGTGCGGCACAATCACCAGCAAGGGGTCACCCTGCTTGATAATCTGTGATTGCGAGTTGACCGGCAGCCTGAAAATGGTGCCGTCTCTGGGTGCCACAATGCGCTGCATATTTTGTCGCGCCAGTGAAATTTCGGCGTTATGCAGGCCGTTTTCACTGTCTGCCGTTTCACCGCGAATCTTGTTGATCACAGCAGAGGTCGAATCCAGGTAGGCCTGGGTATCTGAGCGTGTCTGCTGAATATCCGCCGCGGCAGAACTCGCTTCTGCTTTGGCCGATTGCCATTGCGCCTGCGCACTATTGAGGTGGCGGCTAGCAATAATATGATCACGCTCAGCCACCTCCAGATCACGTTTCGATACCAGCCCATCCGCAAACAAGCGCTGCAAGCGGTTCACTTGTAAGCTCGCGGCGTCCAGCGTCGCCTGTGCTGCATTCACCGCCTCCTGGCTACTGCGGATTTTTTGATTAGCCACATCCAGCTTGTATTGCGCCGCAGAAATCTTGGCATCGCGTGCCGCCGTCAAATTCTGCTTTTGCAGCTCATAAGCGCGCAACTCATCCTGCTTGGCGCCCAGTTTGCTCTGCAAATTATCGCGTTGTGCTTCCAGGCGCTGTTTAAAGTTAGGGTCAGTGTCGGCGATTTCCAGCAATAAATCACCTTCTTTCACTTGCGAGCCTTCTTGCACATGCCAGCGATTAATCAGGCCATTCACAGGCGCATCTATGGTTTGCACGCGCTCAGAGGGGGAGTAAGCCGTCACCTTGCCTAAGGCAGTCACATTCTGCTGCCATGGCAAAAACAAAAACATGGTCGGCAGCCCCACCAGCAACCAGGCCAGGCGCTTAATCCACACCCGTAAATGCTGGGGCGTTTGCACCGTGCGCATCAGCGACATTTGCAATTGATCATGCATGCTGACCTCCCGTCTGGCCGCGATGGCTATCGAGGGTAATCACCTGCTGGAATTGCTGTGCAATATGCGGGAAGCGTGTCGTCACCAGCAACATCCATTGCGACTGATGGCGTTTAAGCAAGGTCAATACCTGATCCAGCTCTTGCTGGCCTAAGCCATCCAGCAAGCCATCAATAATCAGCAAGTCCGGGCGTCCTATGATTGCCCTGGCCAGCATCAGGCGCTGCAACTGGGTATAAGTCATGGGGGCGCCATAATCGGTCAAGACTGTGTCTATGCCCTTGGGCAGCTGGCTGATGTCGGCCCACAGCCCCAGCATTTGCAATACTTCCACCATGGCATCCAACTTGATGTCTGCCCGGTTCAGGCGCAAGTTATCCAAAATCGACCCATGTTGCCATTCAACCTTGTTAGCCACCCCAATACGGTCGCGCAGATGGTCGACATTGAGCTGGCGTAAATCAATGCCGCGATAACTGACATAGCCTTGCGCAGGCTGCCTCAGGCCAGTGATAAGTTCAAGCAAGGTGCTTTTACCGCTGCCCAATGCGCCTAAAATCGCCAGGCTCTGGCCGCGTTGCAACTCAAAACTAACGTCTTTCACTAGCGATGGCTGGCCATGGTGGCTAAAGCCCAACCCAGCAACCTGCAACGGCTGGTAGCCATCCAGGCTAGAAGGATGCTCACCGACCGCCTCTACCGGCAAGGTTTCCAGCACACCTAGCTTATCGACTGCAGCCAGCAAATCGTAAAAGTACTCAAGCTTGGTCACAAAACGGACAAAAGCTGACAACACACCAAAAATAATCAACTCTGCAGCCACAAACTGGCCGAGGTTGATCTGGCCTTTGATCACCAGCGTGCCGCCCAAAATCAGCATGCCGGTGCCAATCACGGCGTACATGCCCACAGCCCCGATCAATTGAATCATCAACACTCTAAAATGCTGCACTCTGGCACCCAGATAGTTTTGTGCCAGCACTTCAGTATTTTGTGTGGTGCGCTGTTTAGCGCCATAAAATTTGGATAACCAGCGGTTACGCGCAATATTCTCTAGCCAGGCGGCCATGTCATACTTGGCTTTTGACTCTTTAAGTGCAGTGTTTTCTGCCTGCTTGCCAAGCAAAAACACAATGGCCCACAACACAATCAGCATCAGGATCACCAGAATGCCGAAATACAAACTGTAAAACAACAACACCACGCTACCAATCAAACCTTGCAGCAAGGCGGTGAGGCCCACCGTGAGCAAAGTGGCCACCGACTTTTGCACCGTCTGGATATCAAAATAGCGGTTCACCAGTTCGACCGGGTTGTGTTGATCGTAGACCGAAATATGAATCTGCTGCGTGTTCTGCGCAATCAGTAAACTGTGGCGCACAAACACCCGACGCTGAATCAACTCGACTATAAAGCTCTCAATCGCGTAAATCGCCCCCGACAATCCCAGCAGGCAAAACAGGATAAAACCCACTACATAGAGGGGCTGCAGCACGCCGCCCATAGTGACGATATTGACCATGGTTTGCACCGCGACTGGTGTGGCGATGCCGAGCACACCGTAGGCGAGTGTCAGATAAACCAGTAGCAGAATATCCTGCTTTTCAAAGCTGGCTAGTTTTAGTACCCGTTGCACCGGGCTCAAAAGGGAGGGAGTCAGATTTGCCATCGTAAGAGTTATTTTAGTTGAGGCCCACTACATGGAGAGCAATGCATTATATAAGTTCCAAAAAAAAGCGGCTCTTAAAAGAGCCGCTTTTTTAACATCTATGCAACAAAGGTGGATTACAGGCTGTAAGCGCGCTCACCATGCTCTGTTGTATCCAGGCCTTCGCGCTCGTACTCTTCACTGACGCGCAAACCAACCACGGCATCAACCACTTTGTAAAGAATCACGCTGACGATACCAGTCCAGATCAATGTCACCACCACTGCGATGATTTGAGTCGTCACTTGACCACCCATGGTCACGCCTTCGGCATAACCAACACCACCCAAGCCAGGAGCCATTAGCACGCCAGTGCCTACTGCACCCCAGATACCCGCCAAGCCGTGCACACCGAATACATCCAGCGAGTCATCATAACCCAGCGCACCTTTCAACTTGGTCACGCCCCACAGGCTGACAAAGCTGGCAGTGAAGCCCAGAATGATAGAACCCATCGGACCGATGAAACCACAGGCAGGCGTAATTGCAACCAGGCCAGCAACCGCACCTGATGCAGCACCCAACATGCTTGGCTTGCCTCTGAACAACCACTCGGCAAAAATCCAGCCCAATACCGCAGCAGCTGTTGCCAATTGTGTATTCACCAACACCATACCTGCTGTTGCATCTGCAGCCAGCTCGCTACCTACGTTGAAGCCGAACCAACCCACCCACAACAATGAAGCACCAATCATGGTCATCACCAGATTGTGCGGAGGCATCGCTTCTTTACCGTAACCGATACGTTTGCCTAACAGCAAAGCACCCACCAGCGCAGCCACACCAGCATTGATGTGCACCACAGTACCACCGGCGAAGTCTTTAGCGCCCAGCTCAGCCAGGTAGCCACCGCCCCATACCATGTGTGCCATTGGTACGTAAGCAAAAGTCACCCACAACGCTGTAAACAACAATACAGCAGAGAACTTCATACGCTCTGCAAAGCCACCAACGATCAGTGCCGGAGTCAGCGCAGCAAAAATCATCTGGAAGGTCAGGAAGACATACTCAGGAATTGTGCCAGTCAAGCTGTCTGTTGTAATGCCTGACAAAAATGCTTTGCTCAAGCCACCAACAATGGCATTACCCTCGCTGAACGCCATACTGTAGCCATAAGCCGCCCACAGCACAGACACCAGAGAGAACACCACAAACACTTGCATCAACACAGAAAGCATGTTTTTCTGACGCACCAAACCACCATAGAACAAAGCCAGACCAGGGATAGTCATCAAAATCACCAGCACAGTGGCAATAATCATGAATGCGGTGTTACCCACGTCCAGTGTTGGCGCAGCCTCAGCGGCGGCAGGTGCAGCTTCTGCAGCAGGCGCTTCGGCCGCGGGTGCTGCATCAGGGGTGACTGTTTCTTGTACTGTGATTGTTTCTGTCACAGTTTCTTCAGCATAACTGACTGGGGTTGCTGCCAGGCCGATCAAAGCGACCAGTGACAACATGGAAAGAATTTTCTTCATAGCTGAAGCCCTTTCTTAGAGCGCATCCGGACCGGTTTCGCCGGTACGTATGCGGTAAACTTGTTCCAGATCGAAGACAAATACTTTGCCATCACCGATTTTGCCCGTTGCTGCTGCTTTTTCGATCGCATCAACGACCTGATCAAGCATGTCATCCTTAATGGCGACTTCAAGCTTTACTTTAGGCAAAAAATCCACGACATATTCTGCCCCACGATATAACTCGGTATGCCCCTTTTGACGGCCAAACCCTTTGACCTCAGTGACTGTGATGCCTTGTACGCCAATATTGGACAAAGCCTCACGCACTTCATCAAGCTTAAATGGCTTGATTATTGCGGATACAAATTTCATTTGCTTCTCCCGTTATTAATTCTGGCGGGCACAATGCCCGCCAGATCTAAACTTGCTTATTAGAATGTACGACCGACGGTTAATACCAAACGACCATCATTCAGGTTTTTACTTTGAGCTTTTGTGCTGGTACCTTTACCGTTAAAGCTTGTACCACCATAGCCATTTTCACCCCAGTAGCGGGAGTTGTCTGACTCAACCCAGTACACACCGGCGTTCCAACCTTCGGTAGCACCAATTTTGAATGCCTTGCTCAAGCCAATCTTCCAGTCTGTGTAATCTGGGTTAGTAGCTCCAGAAATGGAAGTACTTGGTAAGTTTAAACCACCATCTGGACTAAATGACTTGTCCAGTTTACCAGCCACATTCAAACGACCAACGTGAGCAACTAATGTCAACTCCCACCATGGCAATGGATAAGCCGCGTTTAACTCAAAGTAAGTTGAGCCCTTAGTGCTGCCATCCCAACCTGTAGATTTATCCGCGCCCCACCAGTCAGTCAAGGTATAGGACAGTTTACCGCTTAACCAGCCATAAGATAAACCAACGTTAGCTTCATAAGTGTCCCAACTACCACCTTTAGGTGTCAATACATCATTTGGGTTAACCGCATTTGAAGCCCGGTATTTTTTCCAAGAGCCACCTGGATACAGGTAACCATACAGGCCAGCAGACCAGCCCAAACCTTCAATCCCTGGCACGCTACCGTTGTAACCGCCATAGATGTCGATTTCAGTCGTTGAATCAGGATAGGTGTTTGGTGACACGCCCGAACCCCACACACCCGCGTAGAAACCGCTGGAATGCGTAATATCCATACCGCCTTGTGCGGTTGGCTTGTGCCATGATTGAGAAATACCACGTGAGTAGTAATCTGATACAAAAGAAACGTTACCAGTCGCAGTCCAGTCGGATTTAGCTTCTTCTTTAGCCTCTTCGGCTGCGTATGAAACTTGTGCAAAAGATAATGCACCCAAAACTGCTGTGAGCAAAATAGATTGACGCATTTATGAGTCCTCTCTCTGTGAAAATCTTTGATCGAATTGTTGTAAACGAGAATGAAACAACATTAACCACAAAGCAAGGCACGTGCCAATCTACATAAACCAATTAAATCATATATTTAAAATATAAATATAATCTAAATTATTATAATAACTTTATAACAATATGTTTTTAATTAGTTATTAAGTTTATATATTTAGGTAATTATATTTTTAACGCCGCCATACATGCTAAAATATTGTGCAAAGGAGCCATCATCATGCTATTTACCAATGAAAAAATTCAAGAATTATCTTTAAAAATCAAACAACTAGTGGAATCAAGCCCCATTTCAGAGCTAGAAACCAACTTGCATGCACTATTTCAGGGCGCGCTCACCAAAATGGAACTTGTTTCGCGCGAAGAATTCGATATTCAATCGGCACTACTGGCACGCACCCAGCAGCAATTGCAAGCACTGGAAGAAAAAATCAGCCAGCTGGAACAGGCGCACGCAGCTAAAAAGTAAAAATTAATTTACAATTGTTAGCATTCTGATGTTTAAGGGTGCGCAATGAGTCTGGCGGTACTATATAGTCGTGCATTAAGTGGCATGGACGCGCCAGAAGTAGTGGTAGAGGTGCATCTGGCCAATGGCCTGCCGAGCTTTACCATCGTTGGCCTGCCAGAAACTGAGGTCAAAGAAAGCAAGGACCGCGTGCGCGCTGCGATACAGACCGCGCAATTTGAGTTTCCTGCCCGTCGCATAACAGTCAACCTTGCGCCAGCAGACTTGCCCAAAGAAGGTGGGCGCTACGACCTGCCAATTGCGCTCGGCATTCTGGCCGCATCTGGCCAACTGCCCAAGCAGCAGCTTGCGAACTACGTTATTGCCGGTGAATTAGCACTCACAGGCGCATTACGGCCGATCCGTGGCGCGCTGGCGATGACATATCATCTACTTCAAGACACAACCAGTACGCGAGCGGCTATTTTGCCCCAAGAAAGTGCATTTGAGGCCAGCCTGGTCGAAGGCTGCACCATTTTTGCAGCAAACAGTCTGCTTGAGGTATGCGCGCACTTGTCTGACAAACAAGCATTGCCGCAGCACCCCTTGGTGATGCCGATTGAACGCACTGAATTGCCGGACTATCAGGAAGTGAAAGGCCAACTACGGGCCAAACGCGCCTTGGAGATCGCGGCCGCGGGCCAACATAGCTTATTGATGAGCGGCCCGCCCGGCACCGGCAAAAGCATGCTGGCGCAACGTTTTGTCAGCATATTGCCTGCCATGACCACGCAAGAAGCACTCGAAAGTGCTGCGATTTTGTCACTGACCGGGCAGTTTCCGGCGACGGCCTGGAAGAAGCGTCCGTTTCGGGCGCCGCACCATACTGCCTCCGCAGTGGCACTGGTTGGTGGCGGCAGCGTACCACGGCCTGGCGAAATCAGCCTCGCGCATCATGGCGTGCTATTTTTAGATGAGCTGCCAGAATTTGACCGTAAAGTGCTGGAGGTACTGCGCGAACCTCTTGAAAACGGCAGCATCACTATCTCACGCGCCGCCAGGCAAGCCACTTTTCCGGCACAATTTCAGCTCATTGCGGCCATGAACCCATGCCCATGCGGCTATTTTGGCCATTACAACCAGCGCTGTCGCTGTACGCCAGAACAAATATTGCGTTATAAAAACAAGCTATCTGGCCCGCTACTAGACCGAATCGACATGAATATCGACGTCCCCGCGCTCAAGCCTGAGGAGTTAAGCCATCACCAGCCCAGTGAAAGTAGTGCCAGCATGCGAGCGCGGGTGATGCTGGCGCGAGACCGGCAAATGCACCGCCAGCACAAACCCAACGCCACGCTAGGACCGCTGGAGATTGCCCATGTGTGCCAACTTGGCGAGCAGGCCAGCCAGCTACTGCAAACCGCCATGCACAAATTCTCACTCTCGGCCCGCAGCTATCACCGTATTCTCAAAGTCGGCAGAACCATTGCCGACCTGGCCGGGGTAACACACATTAGCGATGCACACATTGCAGAAGCGTTACAATATCGGCGTTATGACTATTAAGAGGCTCATGCCATGCATTTATATGATGTCAGTATCGCGCCACTGCTGCGCACGTTGCAAAACCTGAAACACATTTTGCAACAAGGTGAGCTATACGCAGAGCAGAAAAAAGTGGCGCCTGAGGTGCTACTCAACAGCCGTTTGTCAGTCGATATGTACCCGCTCATCAAACAAGTGCAACTGGTGAGCGATATGAGCAAAGGCGCAGGCGCAAGACTGGCCGGGCTGGAGATCCCCCAATATGCCGACGATGAAACCAGCTTTGATATGCTCTACGCCAGAATTGATAAAACCATAGACTTTCTGTCGCAGATTCAGCCCGCACAGCTTGAAGGCGCTGAGGGCAAAGAAGTTGTGCTGACGATTCGTAAAGTGGATTTAACCTTTAGCGGGCTGGATTACCTGGAAAAATGGGTCATGCCCAATGTTTACTTTCACACCACCACGGCCTATAACATTTTGCGCCATCTGGGTGTGCCATTAGGTAAAACCGACTATCTCGGCCAAAAGCGCTAACGACTCAACCCTGCTTGCGCCAATAGCCGACAGCACCCGGCTCGGCTTGCAACATGGCTTGTCGGCGCAGCGTTTCATAAGCCTCAGCCGCAGAAATACTCTGTTCATGTGACAGGCGTTGTGCTGCTTTAGTGGCGGCTGCGACCCAGGCAGGGTTCTCTTGATAGCCTCTATCTTGCATGCAGCGCTCTAGCACGCGCGACTGCCTGGCTGCTTTTTCCAGTTGCTGAAACGGCAAGGCCTCGGGCAACCCGGCGGCCGCTTTGCTGGCAATCAAATCACACTGATTCGCCGCCTGCGCAACATCGCTCTGGCGCATGGCAGGCGCGACTTCTGCCAGTGATTGCCAATACCAGAAACCCGCATACGCCACGAATAACACCCCCAGCACAGCCAACACTTTTGCCATTTTCATCAGCCACACCCTCGCGTCAAGTGCCTTTATTGTGCGCCATTTCATGCCCGATGAATAGCAAGGTCATTGTCATCTAAAAAGTGTATTCACTTCATTAAAGCGTCACACAGACTGGTTAACATAGTTTTAATCAATGGCGATGCCCATCGCCGCCATAAACAGGAATGCACAGCTTAAGAAAGGAATAAACATGACGTTAATACAGTTATATACGCAAACAAATAAAGGAAGAATCATGAGCGAATGGCAAGATGAGCCACTGACCTACACCGCCAGCATGCCTGAGCTAATGACCGCACAAGACATTATGTACTTGGCGGAAGACATTGTGGCTGACAACAATATTCAGGCCATTTACAAACCTGCAGAACTCTCACTCGAAGTAGTCTAGCCACAGCGCTCACGCCCGGCGGCTAGCCGCGGCTTGTTGTACTAATGCCACCCGTCATTCGCTTCACACGCCCTTGCTCAAAGCACCTGCTTTGAGCATGCCTAGACACTGCCCCAGTGTTTGCCTAAAATAAACCCTTGATCATCACCATATCACAGGAGGCAACCATGTTTTTAGGCGCGGTAGGCATCTATGCTCTGATTGGCGTTGTTGTAGCGATCTGCCTGATTTTGTACGTATTCGCAATCAAAGTGAAATAAATCGCACAGAGTAAAAAAGCCCCGATACCGGGGCTTTTTTAATGGTCTGATTACTGTATCAACTCATGCCAGCTTTGCTTGGTGCCAAAGCTACCATTGGTTTTTTGTTTGAAGATTTCGGTCGACCGGCTCGTCGCCGAGAGCCCAAAAACCTGGTCATCCAAACTTAGTTGCTGCGGTGTGGGATCGTTACTGCCAGTCACCACCACATGTGGTACGCCATTGCCGTCATACACAATATTGAAGCCCACTGCTGGCGTAGTCATGCGCTCAGACACAATACCACTCGTCAGCATAGAGCCACCTTTTTTGTAATTGAAGAAATTAAACCAGCCGTAGCCTGCGCCATTACAAGCCTGACTGCTAGGCACCATGGTTGGCATCATAAGCGCCCCATTGAGCAATAGCGGGTCCAGATTGACGCGCTCGCCTGCCGGGAAGTCCAATACCCAGCCATAGCCCGTGTCAAAATTAACCGCCTGGTCTTTGCTCAAGGTCACGGTACGGTCACCACCGAGCACTTGCGCGGTGAGTTGGCCGCGTCCAATCGGGCTAATTTGACCGTTATCCTTAAAGACATAGGCAGAGTTTTGCGGTGTGTTAGTCAAGTCAGCTGGCTCAAGAAATTTGCCAGTACCGACCATCACTACCTTGTTGTTATCCACTTTGCCTAACTCGGGTTGGGTGGTGATTTTTTGCACACCGCCCCCGCCATCTGTCAAAGTCGCAATTTTTGTGGCCGCACCGGTATTAATATTAAAGCGCCAGATATTGCCATTTAAATCACCACCATAGACATTTAAAGCGGTATTGTTTTCAAACATCTGGTCAGCGTAAGCCGAGATTCTCCCCAAGCCACTAGGCTCGGCAGCACTACCTACCCCCGTAGAAATCGTTTTCACCATGCTGCCCGTATTCGCATCAAGCACATACAAGTAGCCACCGCCATTCCCGGTCGGCGCATTACTCACAAACGTGCCGTCAGCCAGTTTGCGTGCATTGGTGCCATTGTTATAACCCGAAGTGAGTAGCACAACCCAGCGACCGTCTTGCATTTTAGTTACCAGCGGGTTGCCAAAGGTATAGCCCAGCGTACTATTCGTACCAGAGGCTTGTGCATAAAACTCCCACAGCAACACTGGATCTTCTGGTGCCGTCACGTCAAGCGCAAAATAACCGCGCCCGCCGCCATTGAGCCCGGAAATCAGGATAGTACGCCAGACGGCGCTCTCGCTACTGCAGCTAGAGACGCAAACGTCTGTCACCACCGGGCTACCATTGACATAATTGGTATGATAATTGGAGCCATATTCCTTATCAGCCAGGTTGGCCAGGTTGGCAATCACCGGCGTTGGAATAAAGGCCCACAACTCATTGCCGTTGTCAGCATTGAATGCATGCAGCATGCCATCATTGGCACCCACATACACGGTACCGCTCGGCTGTGACTTTCTTGCCGCCTTATAAGCTTTATACCCCGGGTCGAGATAATCTACATTAGACGCCTTGAAATAAGCCGGGCGGGACTGCGAAATATCACCAAGAGTAGCCAGGCGCTCACGGAACCAGCGATTATCAGCCACCGCATTCACACCGGTATCTTCGTAAGTTTTATTGCCCCTGAGGTAATCAACCAATTTACCTGCCTTGTTTGGCTCTGTCATTCTGCGGTCGCTGGCAGGCAAGCCCTGCATCTGGCTCAAGGCTTTATACCCTTTCTCAAGCGCATCGCGATGCTGCGCAGGCAGGTTGTCATCAATAAACGGTGTCCTTGCGTTATTCACATTAAAATATATTTTCCGGTTCGGACCCAATTGATTTTGCAACTTACCAGTACAACTGGACGCAATCGGAACATAGCAGGAAGCAGGCTCACTCATGCCAATTGCAGAACCTAAGGCGCCCCCCGCACTACCGCATGCAGTCTGATCAGCGTTGGTCGTTTTACAATAAAGCTTGCCATTCTGGCTAGTTGCAGTTGCAGGTGAAGTACAGGTTTCTGCGGCCACATTTTCAACACACCACACAGCATTCTCTGAAGTTTGCAACGAGGTGGTATCCACCGTGCGTGCCTCCAGGTTGCCTGTCCATTTCACTGACTGATAACTGGCCACATACTGAAAGTTATCACCATTAGTCGGCGCCAGGCTGCTGGCGGCGGCGGCGGCACTTGCGCCCTGGATAGACTTGATCTCGGACAAGCCCTTGGCCAACGACTCTCTTAACAACTTCGGATTGCTGGCACTGTAATAAGTACCGCCCGCATTCACCGCGGCATGCCATAAGTCATCAATACGCGTACCATCCTCATTCGCAGTAGGGTCTGGCCAGTTTTTAGCATTAGAAGAAATATCCTTGAAGTCACCGGACGTCCTAGTTTTGTAGTCTTCGGTGTACACCAACGTCCCATCAATCCCCAGACCCAAGGTCATGGTCACCATATTTTGCTTGGGATAATCGTTGGTCGTGCCACACACGGACGAACCTAAGCCACCGTTACAATTTGAGAACGTATTATCACGAATATCGGTGTCATAAAAATACTTGGCGGTATCCGCCAGCGTGTTGGACTTGGCGCTACTGTCGTATTGTGGCCGTGGACTGCTACCATCCTGATCGCCAATAGCAGAACTATTAATGCGTGTTGGGTTGCTGCTATCGTTCCAGTAACCATCTGTCGTTAGCAAAGTAAAATTAGACTGGCAGGCATACTGCATCGGGTCATCATTGCCCAATGTCTGCTTACCTGCAAAATGCTGTCCTACGCTGGATAACGCAGTACGTAGCGGTGTGCCACCACTGGCAGATACCGCAAACAGTTTTTGGTACCAGGATTGCTTTTGACTGGTATTAAAAGGTGCCAGTGCCAGGTAGTTAGATTTTGGGCTATTAATCGTGACTATCCCGACACGATAGCGGGAGTCCAGCGACTTGAATGCCTGGCTGGCCGCCGTTTTCATTGATTGCATGCGGGTACGATAATAAGCCCACCAGTTTGCATAGTTGGTCATTTCTTCATTCAGCGTACAGGAGGCGGCGCTGGCGCAATCTACTCTATCCAGCCCCTTGGTCGTTTTGCCTGGGGCGGTATAGGCCACATCACTGGAAATCTTGACATAGACCATGCTACCAGGGATGTCAGTGGTGGTATTGGTCGTGAGCTGCGCCGTGTAATTGCCACCAGTCATGGTGACCTGAATCGGGGCGGAGGTGTTCACAGGTTCGCCGGCCGGGGTAATAATCGTCAGCACGTTGCTGCTAATATTGACCGTGTTGCCACTCAGGTTACAATTGCCAGACAGGCTGGTACGACACATATTTGAACGCACTTCAGTGGCAAACTGACTACTGTTATAAGAGCTATTGACCGAAACGGTACTTGATAAAAGCTCAATATTATTGATTTTAATGCTTTGTATAGTCGCATTATTGCTAGTTTTATTGAGCGTTAATGTATAGGTCGACAGTGGCCTGCGCAAATTAGTGTAAGTGTTACCGTCATTGACGGTGCTGCTGGCATTACGAATTTTCTGGCAGTACATAGAGCCCGTCAAGCTACGTCTGGCTGCCGCAGTGCTCGAGTTACACCAGCGGATGTTGGAAGCATAAATGTAGTTACCAGTCGCCTCTTTCGAAATCACACAACTGGTCAGGCTGGGTGTAGAGCAAAACTCACCAGGGATAAACGCATAATAATTGGCAATTGACCGGATATCGGTGTTACCGTTTTTGCCCGCACCCAGATCACTGACCTCGTTTGGCACCGCGGCAAAATTAGTCTGGTTCGCCATACTGGCGCCCAAATAATTCAATGGGGGGCTATATTGCACCTCGGGGTTGTAATACTGGGTGTTGTAATCCGCATTATTAAACAGCCATGGCGAAGAAGAATTCGACCAATCAGGCGCATAATCCCAGCCCATGCTGCCCGAGTTATCCAACACAAACATCAGGTTTGGCTTCACATCCGAACTACCCGAGGTCTGCAGTGGCATCGTCGCCAAATCCAGAAACTCCGCTTGCAATACCCCAGGCAGCAACAGGCTCAGCCAAAACAGTTTTTTGATCCAGTGTTGATTTTTCATCATGCCACCCATTTAGTTGGAGATAAAAGATTGCATAAACGTGACCGTATTTTTTGGTCCGGCAATACGCAACGTGACGCGATATAGCGGCGAGTCTGAGCTAGCCGTGCAACGCTTGAAGAGCTCAATATTCGCGGTGTTATGCGAGCAGTTTTCACCGTTACTGGGCGAGCTGGCCATCATGCAGCGCGACGCATCATTCATGGCACTGCCTGCATTAATCTCAGCATTGCTGTAGTTGCACATACGCTCAACCACATAGCGAATTTCATTACCCTGGCGGTCAATCCCATTGCGGATTTCATCGTTACCATCGGTCTGACTGGGTGCGAGGCTGCTGTTGCCGTCACTCCAGGCCATATTGGTTAATTGGCTGGCATCACACACCAACGCATCTGGCTGATTATCAAACTGGCTACAATTGGCGTAATAACCTTGGGCAGGATGATGACTGAGACTTGCCGTCAAGGTCACACTCTGGGCGATATTTTGCGCAATCCCCTCCAGAGCAACATTAGAAGCCACACTTGCCGATTGACGAAACACCATATTGCCAGACAGCAAGGCATTGGTATCGACACTGCGAATCAGCGCCACGGCGGCAATTGACATCACGGCCAGTGCCAGCAACGCAAAAAACAACACAATACCGCGCTGATATACCCGCGGCTTACGTGTCACCCTTAAAAATAAATGGCTATAACGCATCGCGGTTCCAAATGATGTTTCTGAGCGGAATAGTGGCTTCAAAACTACGGTAACGGAAGCGCTGCCAGTTAGGCACACTTGTTAGATCAACATTGGCCGGCGCCGCATCTGCTTGCCAGATGCACACCCTGCTGACGCCTGCTGTGACACCATTACAGGCTTGGCTCACATTATTTCTTTGCAGGTTGCCATCGCGTGCCACCACGGCAACACGGATCGCGCGAATACGGTTACGGTCTATGAGTGCCATCGTCGGTCCAAACTGGCCTGTCGCGTCTACCCATTGATCAACACGGTTCAAAAAGGCGGCGGCGGTGGCGCTACCCGAGGTTGGATCTATCGTAGTAGTAATGCCGTATTGCGCTTGCAAAGCCACGATATCGCTAGCCACCGGCACAGCCGTGCTACTCGGAAAGGGATTACCGCCCGGCGTACCACCCGTACGACTCAACTCCAGTGCGGCATTAACGGTATATTCGTATTGATTCCATACGCCCAAACAAGAAAAGCGCACCCAGTCTGCTCCATTCAAAATACTCACCGGGCTGGCAGTGGGCGCCGTGTTGATTTCAGACAGTGTGTTGATGGTGCGATCTGCATTTAACTTTTGCAGACGCCCAAGACTGCAATTAGGATTAGCCGGTGTTTGGTGAAACAACACCACATCATTTTCCTGACAGCCAATCAATCGGCCATCCAGTGCTGGTGCATTCATATTGCCCGTTGCCCGCAATGAAGCGCCGCCACTGGCAGGGTTACCATATCGAATGCGAACGATATCATTACCCGTACCGCCGTCGACAATCAGCACTGGCGACAAATTAATCACTACACCGGCCTGGTTAATTGAGGTATTAATTGGGCAAAGCAAAGGTGAAGGGTCGGTGCTGTTATACAGTGGCAACCCGTAGCCGGCATTTTGCGCATCACGTTGAATGTAATACATGGCCAGCACGCCGCTGGATTGTGCATCTGCGCCGCCTGCAATCATGCGTTTTCGCGCCTCAAAGCCACTAAATAAATTGCTAATGGCCAGCGTCGCCACCAGGCCAATCAAAATACCCACCAGCAACTCCACCAGGCTCAAACCACCCTGAAAGCGCAGGCTGCGCAGCCGTGACAACACATGCGTAGGTGTATGCATCATGGCATCACATCAAACAAATAACTGGATGCGTTGACCTGATGGCGGGTGCCGCCTGGCACTTGCCATCCCACGGTTACCGTGACCATGGTATTGGTCAGCGCCGAAAAAGTCAGCGTGCCATTGGGCAACTGGGATTTGATTTTTTCCTTGTTGACTTGCGTAATATAGTTTGCTGCATCGCCACCAAACGCCATCATGTTGGCAATATGCGTTTGTGCGATCAGTTGAGCTTCGGCGCGGTAACGGTTATCGCTACTGTTTTTAATCATGGCGCTTTGCAAGCCCACCAGCGCTAACACACCCATGCTAAAAATCACCAAAGCCACCATGGCCTCAATCAGCACCGAGCCTTGCTGCTTACCCTGAGGCGTGCGCTTTTGCTGTATCACATTTAACATGCTCGAGTATCCCCCAAAGTAGTCACGGTTGGATCGCAGACTTTGACATTGCCACCCGCAGCCAATAACACACGCAACGCCCGACGCTCTTCATTCCGGACTTGTGCATTGGTGATATTCACCACCGAAAGTCCCACTGGCGTGGCTGGGTCACGCGTGCCAAAACCACTAAAGACCGCCGTAGTATTGTCTGGTGCCACCGTCGTATTGCTGGAAGAACCTTCCATTGCACTTTTTTGAGTAATCGTGGTTGGGCAGGTCGTGGTCGGCGTCATACAGCCAATCTGCCAGGCACCATTGGTTTGCAGGGTAAACTTAACCCTAGCATTACGCTTGATCGCTTCCATCCTGGCTTGCTGCAAACCGCTATGGATAGATTCGGCCACCGTGCGGATCTGGGCATTACCGATAGAAGCTTGAAAAGCAGGAATCGCAATGGTCGCAACCGACACCAACACCGCCATGGTGACGACCAGTTCAATTAATGAGAATCCCTGTTGGCGCATGAGTAATGGTTATCCAGTTAGCAACTGCCTGAAGACGAAGTCAGCCAGCAACTGCTGCCTGTCGTACCATCAAATTTGGAGGTTTTAGCGTTATCCTGATTTACCGTAAACTCAAAGTTCCCCATATTATTGGCGGCTCGGCCTGTGGCCCTTAAGGTGTAGGTAGTGGCTGACTGGTTATCAACCGCATAATCAAAATTTCTGGCATCGCTAGGCACACAGGCAAACCCTACATACGTGAAGTTATCCTGAAAAAACTGCTCGGCCTGTACACGGCAATTGGCCAGGCTGGCTGGCGCCTCAGCCGCGTTGCCACTTTTAACGTAATCCTGATAGCCAGGTACAGCAATACTGGCCAACAAGCCAATAATCGCCACCACTATCATCAATTCAATCAGGCTAAAACCATATTCATTTGGGCGCTGCATCATTAAACCCCTTTTTAGATAGCCTTATCATGCAAACAGTGGGCTGTCATGTCCAGCGTGAGCCGACTAATGGTTAAGATGAGCCGACAAGCGGTCAATGGGCGCCGCCATGAGTCATTGGCGGTTTAATGGTAAAATGGCCGTCTGTTTACATTGGACTGTGCACCATGCTTTCCTTCTGGATGAGATTACTGGCTATTGCCTTATTGTTGGCTCAATTGAGCGCCTGCGGTCTCAAAGGGGATTTGTATATTCCAGAGCGCCAATACCCTCAAACGCCTCAACAAGAGAAGCCTGCATCGTGACCGCACTTTCAACTCAACCATTTTCAACACAACAGGGCCTGCTGCACGCCGAAAATGTAGCCCTGCGTGAGATTGCCCTCGCGCATCAAACACCGACTTACGTCTATTCACGTGCCGCATTAACCCAGGCCTTTGAGCGCTTTCAGGCTGGCTTGATCGGCCACGATCATTTGATATGTTTTGCCGTAAAAGCCAACCCCAGCCTGGCTATTTTGAACCTGTTTGCCCGACTAGGCGCTGGCTTTGATATTGTGTCCGGTGGCGAATTGGCACGCGTGCTGGCAGCCGGTGGCGACCCGAAAAAAGTAGTGTTTTCAGGTGTGGGCAAAGCGCATGCTGAAATTAAAGCTGCGCTCGAGGCAGGTATTTTTTGCTTTAATGTCGAGTCAGCCAATGAGCTAGACCGCATTCAGCAAGTCGCGGCCAGCCTTGGCAAACAAGCGCCGGTGTCATTACGCGTAAATCCGAATGTGGATGCTAAAACCCATCCTTATATTTCCACCGGCCTTAAAAACAACAAATTTGGCGTCGCGTTTGAAGATGCTTTTAACTTGTATGAAAAAGCGGCGCAGCTGCCAAACATCCAGGTGCATGGCGTGGATTGCCATATCGGCTCACAAATTACCGAGTTGTCGCCTTTTCTGGATGCGCTGGATAAAGTACTTGGTTTGGTAGACGCATTGGCGGCCAAAGGCATCCATATTCAGCACATTGATGTAGGCGGCGGTGTAGGCATTACTTACAGCGACGAAACGCCTCCGGACTTTGCCGCTTACACGGCAGCCATCTTGCAAAAACTGGCGGGCAGACAAGTCAAAGTGTTGTTTGAGCCGGGTCGCGCGCTGGTCGGTAACGCAGGCGTATTGCTGACCAAAGTCGAATACCTGAAACCAGGTGAGAGCAAAAATTTTGCCATTGTCGATGCTGCTATGAACGACTTGATGCGCCCGGCCCTCTATGACGCGTTTCACAACATCACCCCCATTGCCCCGTCGACAGCGCAGGCACAAGTATATGAAGTTGTCGGCCCCGTCTGCGAGAGTGGTGACTTTTTAGGTCATGACCGCACACTGGCCATTGAAGAAGGTGATTATTTAGCGATTCACTCCGCCGGTGCTTATGGCATGAGCATGTCCAGCAATTACAACACGCGCGCACGTGCTGCCGAGATACTGGTGGATGGCGATCAGGTGCATGTGATCCGCGAACGCGAGCAAATTGCTGACCTGTTTAAACTGGAACGCACACTGCCATAGAACAACGGTTATTAGCCGCCGATGAACGCAGATTCACGCCGATAAAAGCTCAATCACAGAGATGCCTTGAACACAGATGCTGCGTTCAAGGCATCTCTGTTTCAACTGGCGAAAAAATGCTTTTCTTCTGATGACTGACAATAAGCCTGAAATATCCGCATGCATCTGCGTTTATCTGCGGCAACCCTGGACTCACTGGGTTTAATCAAAAATCACGGTTTTGTTCGCATAGAGCAAAATGCGATGATCAATATGCCAACGCACGGCTTTAGAAAGCACCATACGTTCCAAGTCGCGCCCTTTCTGAATCAAGTCCTCAACCTGGTCACGGTGAGAAATACGCGCTAAATCCTGTTCAATAATCGGGCCTTCATCCAACACTTCAGTCACATAGTGGCTGGTGGCACCGATCAGTTTCACGCCGCGCTCAAACGCACGGTGATAGGGTCGCGCACCGATAAACGCCGGCAAAAACGAATGGTGGATATTGATGATTTTTTGTGGATAACGTGCCACAAAGTCCGGTGACAAAATCTGCATATATCGTGCCAGTACAATCAAATCCACACCATATTGGTCAAACAGGGCAAATTGCTGCGCCTCTACCTCGGCTTTGGTGTCTTTGCTCATGGGCAAATAGTGAAAATCAATGCCGTAAAACTGCGCCAGCTTTTCGGTGTCTTTATGGTTACTGATAATGAGCGGGATATCGCAAGCCAGTTCGCCACTATGATGGCGGTGCAACAGGTCGACCAGGCAGTGGTCATATTGCGACACCATAATCGCCATACGCGTTTTTTGCTCTGACAACTTAAGCTGCCAGGTCATCTCAAACCGTTGTGCAATCGGGCCAAATGCCTGCTCAAAATCAGTGACCGCCACATTAAAATTGGTCAGGTCCCATTCCACGCGCATTAAAAACAGATTATTTTCCGCATCCTGATGCTGGTCTGCGTGTAAAATATTGGCATTGTGCTCATACAAAAATTGCGCAATCGCCGCCACAATCCCTTTGGTATCCGGGCAGGTAATCAGCAAAGTAGCAGTGTTTTTCATAACATGGGCTTCAACGAGCAACAAAAAACAGATTATACCTGATGCCTGCCAGACCTTGTGCTTGACCTTGGTATTCGCGGGCGCAGATGGCAGCAGTTTCATGACGGAATTCATTATGCAAACAGATGTGACACCCAATATTGTGCTGGCTAACCCGCGCGGCTTTTGTGCCGGGGTAGACCGCGCCATCATTATTGTTGAGCAGGCGCTGGAAAAATTTGGCGCGCCGATTTACGTGCGCAATGAAGTCGTACACAACAAGTTTGTGGTCGGCCAGTTACGTGATAAAGGCGCCATTTTTGTCGATGAACTGGAAAAAATTCCGGCAGGCAGCATTGTGATTTTTAGTGCGCATGGCGTGTCTAAAGCCGTGCGCGCAGAGGCAGAGTCACGCGGCCTGACCGCATTTGACGCCACCTGTCCGCTAGTGACCAAGGTGCATATTGAAGTGGCCAAAATGCGCAAAGATGGCCTGGAAATCATCATGATCGGCCACAAAGGCCACCCCGAGGTTGAGGGCACCATGGGCCAGTCTGAAGCGGGCATGCACTTGGTTGAAACGCCGGATGATGTGACCGCGCTGCAAGTGGCTGACCCAGACAAGCTGGCTTATGTCACCCAAACAACGCTGTCAGTGGATGATGCGACGCAAGTCATCAACGCCTTAAAAGTGCGTTTTCCAAACATTAAAGCACCCAAGAGCGATGATATTTGCTATGCCACGCAAAACCGGCAAGATGCGGTCAAAATTATGGCCAAAGATTGTGATTTAGTCATTATTGTTGGCTCGCCCAATAGCTCAAACTCTAACCGCCTGCGTGAAGTGGCAAAAAATCAGGGCGTAGAAGCCTATATGGTCGACAATGCCAGCCTTTTGCAAGCCGAGTGGCTCACAGGCAAGCGCAAAGTCGGCATTTCTGCCGGGGCTTCTGCGCCAGAGGTGCTGGTGAAAGAAGTGATCACCGCGCTGCAAAACATGGGCGCCGCCCACGTGGAAGAGCTGCAAGGCGTGGTTGAAAACGTGGTGTTCCAGCTACCTAAAAATCTGGTTAACGCCGAAAAGCGTACACCAGGTTAATCCACAAACGCCAGGCAAAAAAAACCCAAGCTCGAAAGCTTGGGGCAAGCAATATCCTCGGGAAAGGATAATCGGGGAAAATATGCTGATTATTATTGTTATATGCAGTTGCTTTGCTCTTACATTTTGGAGATTGCAAGGTCGCCCAACCTGCAAGCTGAGTGACTATCTCTATAAATGCATATAACGTGCCAACCCGATAAAAATCACAAGCCATTGATTATTAGTATATTTAATTTTTTAAGCCATGCAGCTGCCGTGATGGCTGGCTGAAATAAACCACCACTTTGGTTTGCTAAAACCAAGCGATAGCATCACGACTTACGGCGACGCACGTCAGAGAACAGCGGGAACAACAAGGGGAGTAACAATAGCGTGAACAAGGTGGCCGTAATCAAGCCACCCACAATCACCACGGCAAACGGTCGCTGCGTTTCTGAGCCAATGCCATGTGAGAGTGCTGCTGGCATTAACCCCAAACCTGCCATCAGCGCGGTCATTAAAATGGGGCGCAACCTGGCCACGGCCCCGTCAATCACAGACTCAGTCACACTCCTGCCTTCACGCATCAGGTTCTTGATCTGCTCAACCATAATCACGCCGTTTTGCACCGAGATACCCGCCAATGCAATAAACCCCACCGCAGCAGACACTGACAAATGCAAACCAGAGACAGCCAACCCCGCCAGCCCGCCCACCAGCGTAAACGGAATCATCAGCAATACCAGCAACGCATTTTTCACTGACTTAAACGCCCAAAACAGCAGCACAAAAATCAGCAATACCGATAGTGGCACAATCACCATCAGGCGTTTCATCGCGCGTTGCTGATTTTCAAACTGGCCGCCCCAGGTCATGGTATAGCCCGGCGGCAACTTGACCTCGGCCTTCACTTTTTGCATGGCCTCTTTGACAAAACTACCCTGGTCGCGGTCAGTAATATTAGCTTTAATCGACACAATACGTGCGCCCGCCTCGCGGCTGACGCGCGAAGCGCCTTGCTTGATCGTCACCTCCGCCACTTCGCTTAACGGAATACTGCCACCACCATTAGGCAAGGCAATCGGCAACTCATCAATATCATCCACAGAGTCTCTGAATGGCCTATCCAGGCGCAAAGTCACGTCAAAATGCCGGTCACCATCGTAAAAGGTATTCGCCGCATTACCCGCCAAGGCAGTTTGCACCGTATTATTAACATCACTCACCATCAAACCATAACGCGACAGCTGGTTGCGATTGAGGGTGATGTCGAGCTCGGAGTTACCAGAAATACGCACGGCGGCAACATCGGTCGCGCCTTGCACGCCGTTCATACTATCGACCACCTCGGCCGCTTTTTGCTCAAGAATAGCTAAATCCGGGCCAAAAATCTTGACTGCAATTTCGCCTTTCACACCGGACAGCGCCTCTTCAACACTGTCCTGAATCACTTGTGAAAAGTTGGTTGGCACACCCGGGATCTCGTGTATGCGGCGCGACATGTCTTTGATTAATACCTCTTTGTCGGCAAACTTCCATTCGCTATGCGGCTTGAGGTCGGCCAAAATCTCCATGTGATACGGCCCTTTTGGGTCAGTGCCATCATCTGGCCGCCCGACATGAGCAACAACTAACCGCACCTCTTGGTAGCTATTAAGGATTTTTCTGATCTCGCGCTCAACGTCTTTGGTTTTCTCTAAACTGGCCGACGGCGGTAAATCGACGGTAAGCCAGATATTGCCTTCATCCAGCTTGGGCAGGAACTCAGACCCCAACATAGGCGCAGAGACCACAGACACGACTAATATGGCCACCGATACAATCACAACCATTGCCCGCGACTGACTGCCTTTGAGCAAAATATTGCGATAGCCTTCTTGCAGGCGGTGCATCCAGCCACTGTGTTTTTCTGCCATGTCTTCACGTGTCATGGTGTATGACAACAAAGCTGGCACCAGGGTTAAGGTGAGGATAATGGCGCCGAGCAAAGCGAAACTGAGCGTAAACGCCATCGGTGAAAAAATTTTACCTTCCACCCGCTGAAAGGTAAAAATAGGCAGAAACGCGGTGATGATGATGGCTTTTGAAAACAAAATGGGATGCCCCATATCAATCGCCGTACTCTTCAAGGTTTGCATGCGCCAGGCAAGACCACTATGGGTTGGGTTACTCGCATCAGCCATTGCCAGGCGCACCATGAGCGCCTCGACCAACACCACTGCACTGTCGATGATAATGCCAAAGTCGACCGCGCCCAGTGAAATCAGGTTGGCGGAGACGCCGCGCAGGTCCATCACAATAAACGCAAACAGCAAGGACAACGGAATCACCGACGCCACGATTAAGGCTGCACGCCAGTTTCGCAAAAACACCACCAAAATGGTGACTACCAGCAAGGCGCCCACAATCAGGTTTTCTGACACCGTACGCACGGTGTGATGCACCAAACCCGTCCGGTCATAAAACGGCACCACTTTCACCCCGGCTGGCAGTGACTGATTCACCACCTCGACCTTGTCACGCAACGCCTCAATCACCTTGGCAGCATTTTGGCCCTTGGTCATTAACACAATGCCTTCAATAATGTCATCTTGCTGATTAAACGACACAATGCCCGAGCGCGGCCTGTCACCAATCACCACCTGGCCGAGATCACTGACCAGAATGGGCTTGCCATCGCGCGTATCCACCACTGACTGCGCAATATCATCCAGGCTATGAAACAGCCCAATGCCGCGTACCACCAGTGACTCGTCCCCACGGTGCATCAAGCCACCACCGACATTGCTGCTATTGTTGCCCACCGCTTGATTCACCTGGTCTATGCTCACGCCAAACTTTCTCAGGCGATAAGGATCGAGCTTGATTTGATACTCTTTGACCGTACCGCCAAAACTGGTGATATCTGCCACGCCGGGCACCATGCGCAACTGCGGAATAATTTTCCAATCCTGAATCGCGCGTACCTCGCGTTGCGGCATGTCTTTAGGCGCCTCGACCAAGTAGCGGTAAACTTCGCCCACCGCCGTTGTCAGCGGCGCCAGTGTTGGCTGCAAACCTGTGGGCAGGCTCACGCCCTGCAAGCGCTCCAGCACCTGTTGTCTGGCAAAATAATCCTCGGTGCGCTCGGCAAACGTCAATGTCACCACCGATAAGCCGGTGATAGAGACCGAACGGATTTGCGCCAATCCCGGCACACCACTCATGCCATGCTCTATCGGTAACGACACCACCCGCTCTACTTCTTCTGGCGCCATGCCAGGCGACTGTGTCACGATAATGACATGCACATCCTCCACATCCGGGAACGCTTCAATCGGCAGGTTCTGCACCGCCACCCAGCCAAAAATGGTCAGCACGACCGCGCCTATGAGCAAAAAGACGCGTTGCTGCAGCGAGAATGTGATTAAGCCTTTTAGCATGCTTTATTTACTCACCGACAAATCAGAGTTCAACAAAATAGCACCGCCAACCACCACGCGCTCACCCGGCTTTAAACCCTCTTTAACCGTCGCGTATTCGCGGCGCTGCAAGTCCAGCGTGACTTTGCGCTTTTTAAAGTGCAAGGGGCGCTCTTCCACAAACACGTAGCTATATAAACCCTCGGTGATGAGCGCGCTATTGGGCAAACGAATCACCCGATGCTGGCTGTTATCCAGCGGCGTAATGCGTGCATACATTTCAGGCTTGAGCTTGCCGTTGCTCTCAACCACACAACGCACCGGAATCCGGCGTGTGGTCGGGTCTATCATAATGCCTATGGTTTTAACTTCCCCACTAAATACGTCATCCGGGTAAGTATCCACTTGTATGCTGAGTTTTTGTCCTTGCGAAATCCGGCTTAAATCGCGTTCGGGCAAGTCAATACTAGCCCACAGAGCGTTAGGGTCAGTGACAATAAACAAGGCGTCGGCAGCATCGGGCCTGACTTCGCTGCCAGGATTGATTTTTCGGTCTACCACCACGCCGGCAATCGGTGAGCGCAGTGCATAATTATCATTGGCCGCCGTGGAAACCCCGAGGTTTTTTATCCTGGCGCTGGCCCGCTCTGACTCCGCACGTGAAGTGGCCCAGTCAGCTTGCGCCACCTCGACCTCCTTTTTCGCCAGTACGCCCGCCTCTACCAGCATGCGGCTACGCGCCAGTGCTTGCTGCTTGAGCTGCACATCTGCTTGCGCCTTGCGCACATCAGCCACCGCGCCGCCCACGTCAGGTGAGTCCATCACCAGCAAAGTTTGGCCAGCTTTGACCACATCGCCAACTTGCGCCTTAATGCTTAATGCCCGCCCGGCCACGGGTGAAAAAATGCGCGCCGTCCGGTTTTCATCAAACACAATCTTGCCATTCAAAGGCTCGGTCACCGGCACCGGAATCTCACTCACAGGCTCAACCTTCAAACTGTTTAATTGAGGCGAACCTGCCGTCAGCACAATTTCGTTAGCATCACGCGCGCTGGCAGCATTTTTATCTGCTGCACACGCCAGGTTAAAAACCATCAGCCCAGCCAGCATCGCCATCAAAAGCTGGCTGTGGGTAGGTTTGCTGCGCACAAGGGGTGGGTTGAATGTAGGCGTGATCATAGGGGGTTAGTCTTGATTGGTAAAAGCCTGGCGAGTTGCCGCCAGCCAGGCAGAAAGCGATTTGGCATAATCCGCTTTGACGCTGGCGGACTCCAGTTGCAACACACGCAAAATACGTCTGGCATCCAATAGGTCCATCACACTCATGGCACCGTGTTGATAAGCAAATTCGGCAGCATCTGCCGCTTTTTGTGCTTCACTCAGAATACTTTGGTCAAAACGACGGTTTTTATCTACCGCGGCTTGCAAATCAGCCTTGGCCCGGCGCATTTCGGCCACCGCAGCAGCCCTTACTTGCTCTTTGGCCTCCATGGCACTGGTATAGCCAACCTCGGCGCGGGCCGCCTCGCCTTCATACTGATAATTGGTAAACAGCGGAATACTGATCGATCCGCCCAGCGTGTCCGGCGCAGAACCGGGCTCTTGCCCCGGAAAGTGTTGATAAGCCAGTGACCAGGTCAGGTCACGGGTTTTGAGCGATTCGGCCAGTTTTCTGGCCTGCTGCGCCTGCTCCATGCGTGCATCGGCGGCCTGTACATCTGATCGTTGCGGCAACCAGCTATTTTCTGCCCCCGTCAGTTGTTCCGCAGCCAGGCTAGGCCAGGGGTCAGACACGTAGAGCTTGGCCGCATCCTGGTCTTTACCCAGCAAATAAGCCAGCATGGCTTGGGCTTTTTGCAAGTCGGCCTCGGCCTGCCGCAAATCATTGCTGGCGCGCAAAGCATCCACCCGGATACGCGCCACGTCTGCCGACGCGACATCTCCGGCTTTGAGCCGTAACTGCGCCGCTTGCAAGGTTTTGTCATAAGAGCCAACGTTGGCTTGCTGAATCAACAGGGTTTCTTGGGCTAGCTTGAGGTCATAATAAGCAGTGGCCATGGCCAGCGCCTGCTGGCGATAGGTTTCTTTTAAATCAAAGCCATACGCTTTAACCGCACTTTCGGCCACCGCAGTCCGCAACTCACGCTTATTACCGCGCTCGACCAACTGGCTGACCTGCAATGCGGAGTTATAGGTTTTGTCCCAGACGCCGCTGGCGCCATTCTGGTTCGGATTACCCTGGCCACGATTGACATTCACACTGGACAATCCCAGTGACAACACCGGATTAGGCCGTTGCCCCGCGATCAGGGTATCTGCCTCTGCGCCTTCTACTGCGCGCTTGGCCGCGAGCAGCTCACGGTTACCTCCAGCAAATAGTTGCTCTGCCTGGCGTAATGACAACTGATCCAACACAACCTGGTTAGGGACAGACGGAATAGATTGTGCGCCGGAAGACGTGGCATCCCCGGCATATAAAGGTTGCACACCCACCATCAGCATGACACATGCCCAGCCTAGCCGCCGCCTCAACATTGATGATTCCCTATATTAGATACTTTATTTTTTGATCATAATAGTGCGCACTGCTTACGGCAATCTTTCAGCGTATTAAATATACTGTACTCAATATACCGCATTCAATATGAACACTCCATGCTTGCATCACACACCAGCATGGACAATATAACGGCGTTTATAGACAATACTTGCATGACACAACATCACAAAACTCCGATTTCTGCCCTTATTTTGATTCACACGCCTGATTTACAAGTGTTATTACTGGAGCGCGCGGACAAAGCCGGGTTCTGGCAGTCGGTCACTGGCAGTTTAGAAACAGGCGAAGCCCCCTATCAGGCGGCTATCCGCGAAGTCAAAGAAGAAACCGGGCTGGATGCACTGGCCTATGACTTTCAGGATTGGCAGGCAAGCAATGTCTATGAAATTTATCCGCATTGGCGCCACCGCTACGCGCCCGGCGTGACCGAAAACACCGAGCACCTGTTTGGATTATGCCTGCCGTCAACGCTCGCCGTCACCCTGGCGCCTGACGAACACACGCGCTACCAATGGCTAGACTGGCGCGAGGCCGCCAAAAAAGTCTTCAGCTGGACCAATGTCCATGCCTTGCAACGCCTAGGGGAGAAACACAATCTGGTTTTATAAGGCACTAATATGATTGGGATTCAGTCTAATCAGCTGTAAAATAACGTTTTTATCCTATCGGGCCGAGCCCTGCTCACCGATTTAAAGTAGATTTTAAGCATGCAAACAGCCACCATCCAATTTGATAAATTCCAAGCGGCCAAAGACGATGATTGTCAGGCGCGTATTTTGGCAGCCCGCGAAAAGCTGGGCAAACGACTGGTGATCCTAGGCCACCACTACCAGCATGAAAGCGTCTATCGCCATGCTGACTACTCAGGTGACTCACTCAAACTGTCTAAATATTGCGACAGCCTGGACGCTGAATTCATCGTTTTTCTCGGCGTGCACTTCATGGCTGAAGTGGCTGATATTCTGAGCCGCCCCGAGCAGACGGTGGTATTGCCAGACCTGGCTGCCGGTTGCTCCATGGCAGACATGGCTAACCTCGCAAAAGTAGAGCGCAGTTACCGCGAGCTGAATAAAGTACTCAACTTTGATGAAACCATCACCCCGGTGACTTACATCAACTCGGCAGCCGATTTAAAAGCCTTTTGTGGCGAACACGGCGGCATCGTCTGCACCAGCACCAATGCCCCAAAAATCCTCGAATGGGGCTTTAGCCAACGCGAAAAAATCCTATTCTTCCCAGACCAGCACCTGGGTCGCTGGAGCGGCCATAAAATGGGCATTCCATTGGAACAAATGCCAGTGTGGGACCCGGACCTGCCGATGGGCGGCCTCACCGAGCAACAAATTAAAGATGCCAAAATCCTGTTATGGAAAGGTCATTGCTCGGTACACCAGATGTTCCGTAAACAAAACATCGACCAGTTCCGCGCCCAACACCCGGATGGCAAAGTGATCTCACACCCTGAGACAGCGTTTGAGGTATGCATTAACTCAGACTATGTTGGCTCTACCGAATATATTTTGCGCACCGTGAGTGAAGCCGAACCAGGCACCAAGTGGCTTGTCGGCACTGAGCTGAATTTAGTCACCCGCCTGGCCGAAGAAATGAAGCCGCAAAACAAACTGGTGCAGTTTATGAGCCATGTGGTGTGTGAGTGCTCAACCATGGCACGCATAGACCCGCAACACCTGGCCTGGTGCCTAGAAAACCTGGCCGAAGGCAACGTGGTTAACCAGATTAAAGTGCCAGAACACGAAGCTAAACTGGCCAAATTGACCTTAGACAGAATGTTGGCCGTCTCATAAATGCGTGACTGCCCACTCTGTGTTGCCACGTCACAAGACCTGCTGTGGCAAGATGATTTTTGCCGTGTAGTGTTACTGCACGACGCAGATTACCCAGCTTATTGTCGTGTAGAACTACTGGCACATATTAAAGAAATGACCGACCTGCCTCCTGCTGACCGCGCCCGCACCATGAAAGTGGTGTTTGCAGTTGAGAGTGCAGTGCGTGAGGTGATTCAACCGGACAAAATCAACCTGGCGAGTTTGGGTAATAAAACGCCACATATGCATTGGCATGTGTTGCCGAGATTCGAGGGTGATAAACACTTTCCGAATAGTCACTGGGGAGAAGTAGTGAGGGATTCCGAGGTGCAGCCATTGAGCAAGACTTTGAGAGATCAATTGCAAAAGGTAGTGATTGAACGTGTGGAATGTTCGTTAAAGTCCTGATCTACTGAATCTCAAATTCTGTTGTTCATTCGATAAACCTCTTTCGCCTCTCGGCGAGTCACTTTCTGGTGCTTGTCCCCCAGAAAGTAACCAAAGAGGACGACACCCAGCCATCACGGCCTGCGGCTCCCTTGCGTTGCTCAACAAAATAAGCCGGTCACGAAACTCGCCCTAGCAGCTTGCACACACCGCAAGCTGCTGCGGAGCTCAAACAGTCGCTCCCTCTACTCTTATTTTGTCTCCGCTACTCAGCGTGATGGAATGGGACTTCTCTCACCTAAGTAACATCGTCAAGGTTTGGACGGTTCAAAAACCAGATTCTTTTTTCTTTAATTCGCTTACGGTGGCAGTCGCATGGTGTTCGGGGTCCCCATCTGACGCGCCGAGTAGCGCAGGCGAAGTGGGAGATTTCGGCCATCGTCTGTTTGAGCTCCGCAACAAGCCACGTTTTGTGTGGCTTGTCAGGGCGAGTTTCGATGGACGCCCACTTTGACGAGCAACGCAGGAATCAAGCGGAAGCTGGGGTGCACTTTCTTTTGGTTACTTGTTCTTTGTGCAAGCAAAGAAAAGTAACTCGCTGAAAAGGCGAAAAGAAACCTAACAAACAACCACAAAACCCGCGTGGGCATAAATGCCCACCCTTGTATTATCCCCCTATCCTGATTTAGGATGATTGAGAGGCATCTCAATCGAAGGCTAAGATGACGAGCCCACCCTTGGGATAAGCATCCTATATGTAAGCCCGTAACGTAGATTGTCACTTGGCCTTCAATTTCCATCATTTAAAATCGAACGGTATCTTGGGCGCAATTACTTTCTGTTGTAGCCCGCATTCACAAGGTTGATTCTATGGAAAACACTCAGTTAATCACTACACAGCCTACGATATTGGGGCTCGACATCGCTAAAGATAAAGTTGATTGCGCATTGTTGAGGCTTGGTAAAGTCAAATCTAAAGTGATTCAAAACTCACCTCAAGGCTTCGCAGAATTAGCTGCCTGGCTTGAGCGCCACGACGTTCATCTCATTCATGCTTGTTGTGAAGCCACAGGCGTCTATTGGGAGGCCGTTGCATTGTTTCTGTTTGAGGCAGGCCATCACGTCAGCGTCGTCAATCCAGCGCAAATTCATGCCTTTGGACAAAGTCGTTTGCAACGCAACAAAACGGATGGCATTGATGCTGCCCTGATCGCAGCGTTTTGCGATACATCGCACCCGCCTTTATGGCAACCTCCGCCACTCGAAGAGCGCTCCTTGCAAGCCATGATTCGTGATTTGCAAACCTTACAGGATATGCAACGCGCTGAATCCAATCGCTTGCTAGTAGCGCATGCGTCGGTTAAACATCGCATACAGCGCCATCTGGATTGGCTGGCGGCTGAAATCGCTCGACTGGAACAGGATATTGACCAGCATATCGATCAGTATCCTGAATTAAAGAGTAGGCGCGCTTTGTTAACGTCTGTTCCAGGTATTGGCAAGCGATTATCTAGCTGGTTCTTGGTGATGCTGGGTAATGGACAGCGATTCAATACGTCAAAGCAGGCCGTTGCGTTTACTGGCTTATCGCCAAGATTATGGCAGTCAGGCAGCTCTGTGCGTAGTAAAACACGTATCTCGAAAGTGGGAAGTGGCAGTCTTAGACGTTTGCTTTACATGCCAGCTGTTAGTGCCTATGCGAAGTTGGATATCTACCAACCCTTTATACAAAGACTCAAATTGGCTGGAAAACCGCCAAAAGTCATTATCGTGGCCATCATGCGCAAGCTCGTCGCAATTGCTCAAGCCGTGCTCAAAGCAAACAAGCCTTTCGATAAAAATATCTATCAAAAAGCTTGTCTTTTATAACGGTATCTACAACGACCAATCTAAAGAACAACCTTTTACTGCAATCTCACCACGCCTGGATTCCAGGCAAACGCCGAAATGACGAGGGAGTGAATATGGTTGAGAATTAAAAAATGCTCTTTCCCCTCCATCCAACAACAAAAAAGGCGCAACTCTCAGTACGCCTACAAAGATTAAACATGCTTGCGTGCCAATCTCGCCACCCTTCTCAACCACCCCAGCAAATCATCCACATAGGTATACAACACCGGGATCACCACCAGACTCAACAAGGTCGAGGTAATCAACCCACCAATCACAGTAATCGCCATCGGCGATCTAAAGCTAGGGTCTGCACTCCAGCCCAAGGCAATTGGCATCATGCCAGCCGCCATGGCGATGGTGGTCATGATAATCGGCCGGGCTCGCTTATGGCAGCCATCGATAATGGCTTCAAACCGGCTTAATTGACGCTCTTTTCGCGCCATGATGGTGTACTCCACCAGCAAAATAGAGTTCTTGGTCACTACGCCCATCAGCATCAGCAAGCCAATCACACTGGGCATTGAGAAGCTGTTATGCGTCACTAGCAAGGCAAAAAAGGCACCACCCAACGATAGCGGCAAAGCACCCAAAATCGTCACTGGTTGCAAAAAATCACCAAACAGCAACACCAGCACCACATAAATGCACATGACGCCGATAATCATGGCGCCACCAAAGCTGCTGAATAACTCATTCATGCGCTTGGCGTCACCAGCTTCTAGCTGTTTGACGCTAGGCGGTAGATTTTGCATGGCAGGCAATTGCTGCACTTCGCGCATGACTTCACCAATCTGGCGTTTGTTAAGCTCAATATCAAAGGTGACATTGCGCATGCGGTCCATGCGGTCAATTTGCTGCGGACCACTGCCCATGCGCACGATGGCGACGGTTTCCAAGCTGACGCTACCGTTACGGGCAGGCACACGCAGCTGGGCAATTTCTTGCAAACTGCTGCGCACGCTAGGGCCTAGTCGCACACGAATCGGTACCTGGCGCTGCGGCAGATTCAACTTCGGCATGGTATTAGTGAAATCACCCGAAGTCGCTACACGGATGACTTGCGCAATTGATTCTACCGTCACGCCCAGCTCCGCAGCTTTATCAACATCTGGAATAATCTGCACTTCTGGCCGTTGCAAACTGGCGCTGGAGGTAATGTTACCAACACCATTTAAAGTGCGTAATTGCTGTTGCAACTGCTGACTGGCGCTGGCCAGGGCATTCGCATCGTCGCTGGCCAGGGTAATTTGCAATTTCTCACCTGACTCACCAATGCCGACCGTCACCCGAGCGCCGGGCAGGTTTTTTAACCGCTCGCGCAGGTCTGCTTCAATCTCGGATTGCTTTTGCTTGCGATCAGCACGCTCTGTCAGGCTAATCACCAGACTGCCTTTACGCACATCGGTGGTATTTTGCGAAGCATTTGGCCCGCCACCGCCCGTGCTGGCCGAACCTGCCGCACTGAATACGGCCTTGACCTCAGGATGCTGTTTAACGATGTGCTCGGCCATTTGCACCACATGCCGCGTTTGTGCCAGCGGCGTACCCGGTTGCAACTCAATGTTGACTTTGGTCTGGCTGCTATCAGAAGACGGTACAAAGCCTTTGGGCAACAACGGCATCAGGCTTAACGAGCCAACAATAAACAACACAAAACCAGCGACGACCGTTTTACGGTGCTGTAAACACCACGCCACCCAGCGCAAATACACACGCATGGAAGAAGAGTCTTGTTCCTCTTGGGCCGCATGCGGTTTGAGCAAATAAGCCGACATCATCGGGGTTAACAACCGTGCCACCACCAGTGAGCCTAAAATCGCGATGGCGGCCGTGATACCAAACTGCTTGAAAAACTTACCAGGAATACCACCCATAAACGCGGTTGGCAAAAAGATCGCCACCAATGTAAAGGTAGTCGCAATGACAGCAAAGCCAATTTCATCAGCGGCTTGCATCGCTGCCTGATACGGTGTTTTACCCATGCGCAAATGGCGCACAATATTTTCAATCTCGACAATCGCGTCATCGACCAGAATACCCACCACCAACGCCATGGCGAGCAAGGTCAACACATTGAGCGAAAAACCAAAATACTGCATAAAGGCAAAAGTGGGGATCATGGACAACGGCAACGCCACCGCAGCAATAATCGTGGCACGCCAGTCACGCAAGAACCACCACACCACCAGAATCGCCAGCAGCGCCCCTTCATACAACAGGTGCATGGAGCCCTCGTAGTTGTCCTCAACCGGCTTGACCATGTTAAAGGCTTCTACAATTTTTACTTGCGGATGCAACTGCTCAAACTGCGCCAACGCCGCGCGTACATCTTTGGCCACCGTGACCTCACTGGTACCTTTGCTGCGCGTGATTTCAAAACGAATCACCGGCTTGCCATCATAACTGGCGTAGGTGGTACGCTCGGCATAGGTGTCCAGCACTTCGGCCACTTGCGACAGCTTGATATGACGGCCATCGCCAAGCGGAATATCGAGATTGCGCACTTCATCTGCGCTATGCAACGCACCAAGCGTGCGCACCGATTGAATATTGTCACCAATATCACCGCGACCACCAGAAGCATCTTGCTGCACACGCTTGAGCTGTACCGACACATCGCTGACATCCACGCCCAAGCCCGCCATCAAAGTGGGCTCCAGGTTCACCTGCACTTCGCGATCAACCCCGCCGGTGCGCGAAATTTTGCCGACGCCATTCACCGCCAGCATCGCTTTGCTAACTTCGTTATCAACAAACCATGACAGTTCGCCCTCGTCCATGTTCTCAGCCGAGGCAACAAAGGTCAAAATCGCATTGCCTGAAGTCGTTAACTTGGACACCGTGGGTGTAGTGACGGCGGCAGGCAACTCAGAACGGGCACTATCCACCGCATTGCGCACCAGGTTAAGTGCTTCTTCACTCTTGGTATCAATGGTGAACTGCACTGCAATGCTGACACTGCCATCGGTGATGGTAGTAGTCATATGCTCAATGCCACCGATGGTCGCAATTTTGTCTTCAATTTTGCGTGCCACTTCGGTTTCCAGTTGCGGTGGTGCAGCGCCTTCCAACGTTGCACTCACGGTGATGACCGGCAACTCGATATCTGGAAAGTTTTGCTTGCCTAACTGGTTGAGCGATTTGAGGCCGAGAAAACTTAGCACCACAAACAGCAAAATCGCAGGCACCGGGTTACGGATAGACCAGGCGGAAAAATTCATATTTAAGCCCCGCGCTTGGTCATGACAACCACTTTAACGGTGTCGCCATCATTTAAAAAAGCACCTCCGCTCAAGACCAGCTGCGCTTCTGCACTGAGTCCAGCCAGCAATTCAACCTGCTCGCCACGTGTGCGGCCGGTCTGCACCTTGCGTTGTATCACTTTACGCAAGCCCTGTGCATCTGCGGCGGTCAATTCAAACACATAGGCAAATCCATCACGATAAGTGACCGCGCTTAATGGCACAGCTACCGCTTGTTGCTGACCAATATCGACCTGACCCTGCACATACATGCCAGGTTTGGCACTGTCTTTAGGAATATCCACATACACCAGCGCATTGCGTGTATTGCTATCAACCGTCGGCGAAATCAGGCGCACCTTGCCCGTCACCGCTTTGCCGCCCGACAGGCTCAATCGCACCGATTGCCCGGCATGCAAGGCCATTTGCTGATCGGCATTCACCTCACCGCGCCATTCAATCCGGCCCTGGCGCACCAGCCGGAACAATTCAGTGCCCGCAGACACCACATTGCCCAAATTGGCAGAGCGTGACGAAATCACGCCATCATCCGGGGCTACCACCTTGGTTTGGCGCAAACGGATTTTCTGGTTTTCCAGTTCGGCCTCGGACAAGGCCAGGTTTGCCTTGGCGGTTTGTTCGGCAATCATATACTCATTAATTTTTTGTGCAGATAACGCGCCGCTGTCTTTAATTTCACGCGCGCGATCTGCATTGCTTTTGGCCTCGGCCAGCGCGGCTTTGTCTTTTTCAACGGTGGCCAATTGCTTTTGCACATCCGCTTTCACCGTATCATCGGCCAGCAACACCAGTGGCTGCCCTTTACTTACCTGCGCGCCCACGTCTGACAATACTTGCTGAATGCGCAAGCCTGCAATTTCTGCACTGACCAATGCCTCTTGCCAGGGGTAGATACTGCCATTGAGCACTAATGTCATTGGCCATTGCACCAGCGCTGGTTGCGTGATCTCTACACTCAGCGCGGCTTTGCTGGCCTGAGTGCGTGCCACTGGCTGGCTGGTGACCGGCGCTGGTTGTCGATTACCACGTTTTTCTGCCAGCTCAGCCTGATGCAACGGGTGTTGCCAAAACCAGACACTGACCCCGACCAGCAGCGCTGAAATAATTAAAAATTTGTTTTTTTTTGTCAGTTTATTCGCCATCTTGCTTACCTTTTCTCCATGGGTTTCAGTGGAGGTTTAACCGTTTGTTGCGTTTCCAGCCAATCGCCGCCAAATGCTTTATACAAGGCGATCCACTGTAAGACCTGATTTTTTTGCTGCGTAATCACATTAAGCTCTGCGTTAATTTTCTGGCGGCGCGCATCTTCCAGTGACAGCAAGTCGAGGCCGCCAGACTTCCAGTTGATTTCAGCCGCTTTAAAATATTGCTGATATTGCTGCGCACTCGCCTGTTCGGACCGCGCACGGCGGCTGGCGCTATCCAGATTCACCAGTGCCTGCTCGACCTCTTTCACTGCATTGCGCACATCTTTTTTATACGTTGCCAGCAAGCTGTCAAAATTAGCCCTGGCCTCGGCTAAATCTGCACGCAGGGTGCCGCCATCAAAAATAGGCAATTTGAGTGAAGGGCCATAAGACCACGAATCGGTACGGGTGACCGTGCCATTAAAGTTAGTACGGCGGTAACCAATCGAGCCGGTCAAGCTCAGGCTTGGGTACATCTGTGCTTTAGACACGCCGACATTAGCACTCGCCTCGGCCAGGTTACGCTCATCAATCGCCAGGTCCGGGCGGCGGGTCAGCAAGTTGGCTGGCAAGGTGCTCACATCAAATACAGCGGGGGCAGGCATGCCACTGCCGGTGGCCAGCAAGCTGCGCAACGCAGGCTCGGGCATATTGGTCAACTCAACCAAGGCCTTGACCAAACCATCACATTCCGCCTGTTGGCCATCAAGCGTCGACTCGCTGGCGCGCGTGGCTGCCTCTGCCAGCGCCAGGTCAGACGGGGCAGAAAAGCCAGCTTTAGCTGAAATGCCTGTCAAACGCGCGGTCTCATCACGCGAATCATAAGCTTGCTGCAAGGCCAGCACCGATGCCTGGCAGGCACGATAATTCACATAATTATTGGCCACCTCGGCCGCGAGGCTAAGGCGAGCATCATGCCAGGCAATTTTTTTGGCTTGCAGTTGGGCTTTGGCAGCTTGCTTGGTGGCTTTCACCTTACCAAACAGGTCAATCTCCCAGCTGGCATCCAATGATACCGAGTCGATTTCTATGGTGCTGGATGGAAAAGCCGCATTACCACCACCGCCTTTGCTCTTGGTCACACTGCCAGTGCTGGTTAAGTCAGGAATGCCTTGCGCACGCGCAGACAACACATTGGCGCGAGCCACGCGGATATTCGCCAAGGCGATTTCTAGCGAAGGACTTTCTTTTTGCGACTCGGCCAGCAACTGGTCCAGCACCGGGTCTTTAAATTGTGCCCACCAGTCTTTTAATGACGCCACACTGCCACTATGCGGCAACGGGGCCTGCCATTGCCCGGCAGTAACCGGTTTGGGACGAATATATTCATCAATCACCGAGCAACTGGCGAGCGGTACGCACAACAGAATCCAGCTTAAGCGCAGCCCGGACTTGATGACAGCTGACTTCATTTGTCTTCCATCCCTTGTAACCCTTTTAAGAATAATTGCACGACAAAAGCAATATGCGCTTCAGCATCCCAATCTGCGTCCAATACCCCAAACAGGGCTTTATTACGCGGACCGGCAATTAATAATTCGCAATATGACTCTGCAGCACGTAAAAAATTCGCAGCAGGCAGCTCACCTTTGCTGGCATAGCCTCGAAATATGTCTGCCAGCACCTGATGTATGCGTTCGGGCCCAACTGACTTCACCGCACGCGCCAACTCAGGCAAATGCGACACTTCAGAGACGCCGATGCGAAAAAAAGACACCATACGCGGATCCAGCACCTTATTGAGAATGAGGCGGCTGATATGAGTTAATACCTGGGCCAGCGATTGATCGGGCAAATGATCGGTGCGCACCATGGCCAGCACATCCTGCTCAACCATATGCTTGAGCGCAGCAATCAACAACTCATCTTTATTACTGAAGCGCTCATAGATCGTGCGCGTAGAGACGCCACAGCTAGACGCAATCCGGGCAATACTGGTACGAGCCACTCCTTCTGTCATAAACAGTTCAAGTGCCTGCTCCAGCAAATGGATATGCCGCTCCTGCGCCGTGCCAGACTTGGGGCGGCCAACTTTGGCTTTCAATTGAATCGCCGCCTGAGGATGCGGTGTCGTCGAGATAGTCATAAAATAAAAATAAAACGTTTCATTTTTATTTTACACGGACAAGTTAAACACGCAAGCCATTTGTTGTAACCAGTCAGATACTTACATTGAGCCACCCTTGCGGGCCGGCTTGTTTGTTATACTCGCAGCACTTTTACGAACAATCTCGCACATGGCCCTTAAATCCACCATTTATAAGATCGAAGTCAATATCGCTGACATGGATCGGCACTATTACCAGCAACATCACCTCACGCTGGCCAAGCACCCGTCAGAAACGGATGAGCGGCTGATGGTGCGCTTGCTGGCTTTTGCCCTGTATGCAGATGAAACCTTATTGTTTGGCAAAGGCTTAAGTGAAGATGACGAACCCGACCTCTGGCAAAAAGACCTGACCGGGGCGATTAAACGCTGGATTTGCGTGGGCCTGCCCGATGAGCGCGACATTCGCAAAGCCTGTGGCCGCGCGGCGCACGTGGTGCAGGTATTGTATGGCGGCAGAACCGCCGAGATGTGGTGGAACCAAAACCATAAAGCCATGCTTAAACTAGAGAATGTGACTGTGATTAACCTGCCAGACACCGAGCAATTAGCGGCGGCCGCCGCACGCGGACTCAGCATCAGCTTTACTATTCAAGACCAGCAAATTCTGGTGAGTTATGACGGTGGCAGTTTTGAATTGACACCTGAATGGTTAAAGCAGGCCAATTAATTGCTGACAAACCAGCAGTGATGGACGATCAAAAAGCCAGCATTGCTGGCTTTTTTGTGTTGATCCGCACCTAGGGAAAAAGACTATGCTCTGCGGGCCATACTCCGCTATACATCGCCTCCGGGTGATGCCGCATCAGGCGCTGGCGCACCTCACTCAACCTGAGCAACGGCACAGACACAATCATTAAAATATTGCCCTGCTCAATTTGCGTGTGATGAGATTTGAGACGGTCACTGGGTGCAGCCGTTGCCACCGCAGCTGCCCAGGCGGCACATGACAAGGCACCCAACACCATGCAATATGGGATCACCATTAGCGTAACCTCGCCAAACCACCATGGCACCAGGTAAGCAAGCATACCGCCCAGTAAGCCAAACACGGCCCCAAACACAAATCCTGCCATCGCACTATAAACCACGTCTGACTTTTCTACGGCATTGGCCTTGGGCAAGCTGCCTAATAGCTGATCATTTTTTGCATGAAAGTGAATATGATTTTCATCGATTCTCTCCAGCAGCAACTCATTCATCATCGCTTGCGCACTTCTAATATTGGGTAAAACAAAATAGAGTCTGCGTCTCATGTCGTTCTCCTATCAATATTGCCAGTATTTGCTGGTCTTAATTTGATAGTTTTTAAACGCAAAGATTCACTTTTTAACATCTGTTGGGCGGAGCGATTTTGCCATCCGGGCAACACATGGTTTTATCTGTCATCCAGTTTGCCCATCCAGACACTGCGCAACTTGGCCAATTTATAGCGCAAGCCTGCGCCCTCATTAGAGAGTGCATCCAAAAACAGTGACAACCGCCTCGATTTAATCACGGTGTAAAACGTGAGCAAGCTCACCGGCACAAACACAATAGAAAAATATGCCAGCTTTTCCAGTGTGCTGGATTGCGTGAGATCAATCAGGTTCATGCCCAGCAAACCTGTCGTCATGGTGCCAATCAGGCCCAAAATAGTGACTACCGTCAAACGCACCACTGTATCAGCCTGACGTTTGATTTCTTCACCTTCAAGATACTCGGCCATGTCCATAATGCGGCGGCGGGTCTTTTCAAACAAGTTAACCGAATCGAGCTGTTTCAGCATCAGTGCAAACAGATCTTTGGCCACGGCCTGATCAGACACATTTTCAAACCAATAGCGATGGGTAAAGCGCAAAAACACTGCGGTGGCATTGCGGATGCGGTTACGGAAATTTTTGACTGAATCTTCACTCTGAATATCCAGGCGGCTGATGGCCTGCACCATGCGGTCTGACAACATGAGCAAGGCCGCTTTTTGAAAATGTGCGATTAAAAACAGCAAGAAATACTGGTTTTGATAATGACGCTTGATGCCTGTGCGCTCATTGGTAAACACGCGATGCTGGTGGCTGCCCACCACGACAAAGTTTTGCCCAGTACACATGATGCGGGTAGTGCTCCACGGGTCTTGCCGGGCTTCATCCCAATAGCGGTCATAGCAATTATTTTTTTCGAACTCCTGCAAAAAGTGCTCTGTAAACGGCAGTGTTTCCGAATGCCAGGGTTGGCAGACCAACCCCAGCCGGATCAGGTCGCCACGACTAAGCTGGCTCACATCGTCAAACGACAAATACGCCATCAGCGGCATGCGCTGGTACTCAATTTCACGGTAACGTAACTCACCCTGCTGGCCTGAATAATGTGGCACCAGCGGATGCAACAACGCCAGCCAGTGCAAGGACACGCAAGGCACATGGTTTTCTTTCACATAGGCGAGATAACGCGCCTTGTCTTCGTAATCTGAGCGCGCAATCACTTGCCCTTGCGCATCCAGCCACTCAATCAGTTGCGCGCAGTGTCCGCCTTCGCCAGTGTCATCCCAGTAATTTGGATAGGTGCGGCCCAGGCGGTACATTACCTCCATTGCCGATTGCAATGGCAGGTCTTTGGCCGTGACCTCAAACGCCAGCATGGCGACATCAATATCAAAAAAGAAATAGAGCTCCACATGGGAGACCCGCAACAACAATGGCTCGGTCTCGCCTTGCAGGGTAATTCGTACCTGGCTAATATCACTGCGGGTAAAAATATGAATGGGCGACTCACCATAGCCGCCAGATTCGCGGCCATGCTTGCCTTCGCCGTATAAAAAGCGCTGGGCAAACGGTAAAAAGGTGACGAACTCCTGGTATCTGGTTTCACTCAGGTGCGGTGAATCTTGCAAAAATTCGTCTTGTATCTCGACCCAGGGCGAGTCGGGCGCGGCTTTGAGTAGTTGCCAGGGACGGTGCACGGCGCCCGCACTGTGATCGGTCATTAACTGTATCGGCCACAACAGTGTTTGCCGAAAATCTCTTACGATACTGCTTTGCAGGTTGTCCGCCATGATGGAGCCTTTAGCCGCTGGTTAGAGGATGGACTATAGCGCGCAAATGCGGCACAGAATCAGGCGATAAACGCGGCAAACACCTGCCAAATAAGTCAGCCGCAATGACGGTAGAGCGCCATCATGGTGCTGCCTGCATTCATTAGCTCATAGCCCACTGTGCCCACGCTGGTAAATAACGCCAATAATAGCGTGGCTAATATTGTTTTGCCTGTAGTGAGTGCATGGCCTTTGAGATACATGGCCCACAGCCGACCAGACCAGATGAGCAGAATAAGCAATGCCAGCAATTGTAAGCCTGCGGCTAGTTTAAATAACGGCCTGTCGGTTGCCTGCAGATACACAGCCTGCAAGGCGGCCAGTTGCGTTTGCAATTGCGCACCTAGGGCCGCATTTGGGCTAATTTCACCGCTGCGGGCATCGGTGGCACAAAGCACGCCTTGCTCAATCAGCGGTTTGAGGTCTACCATGCCTTTTTCTAGCTGGATCCATGACTTTGCCGTGACCGGGTCAGCCAGGCTGATATTGGTCAGCGAGGCAGCAAACACCTGTGTCACCAGCATGACGCCACAAGCCGCACACATCAGGCCAAAAAAGCGCTGAAATCCGCTTTGTACGCCCGCCACCTTGGCCGCCAGATACGCCAGTGCCGACAACCCCAACAGCTCGAACAATAAGCGGATGGCGGCAAACGCATGGGCGGCCATGCCTGCATCATCGGTCGCCAGTTGCACCGGGCTAGTCATTTCAGGAAACACCACCGCCAGCACCAGCGCAATGGTGAAGGATAGTAATAAAAATGCGATGGATTGCTCTAGCCTGGCGTTGGCATCTTCCGCTTTAAGATGGTCATGCACCAATTGCGATGGCTGCGTCAACATGTGGGTGAATTTGCCTAAATAGGCTGGCAACTCTTTGAGTACACTTTCTAACAACGCCATGGCACACCTCTTTTACACAGACAGACATACCTTAACACCGTTGTCGCGATGCGTGTTATGTCCTGCGCTTTTTGGCGCAAGCGCCGCAGCGGTTGTCTGTTGCACACCACAAATAACTATTAAAAAAGCCAGCATCGCTGCTGGCTTGTTAGGGGCATCAATCAGCTGTTACACCTTTTGATAAACTTCGCTGCCCTTTTTCACGAATTCAATCGCTTTTTCTTGCATGCCTTTTTGCAGTGCTTCTTTTTCATCCACGCCTAATTTATCAGCATAGTCACGCACATCCTGGGTGATTTTCATCGAACAGAAGTGCGGGCCGCACATTGAGCAAAAGTGGGCCTGTTTGGCGCCTTCTTGCGGCAAGGTTTCGTCGTGAAATTCCTTGGCTTTCTCCGGGTCCAGGCCAAGATTAAACTGGTCTTCCCAGCGGAACTCAAAGCGCGCTTTACTCAATGCATTGTCACGAATTTGCGCACCCGGATGGCCTTTGGCCAGGTCAGCCGCATGTGCCGCGATTTTGTAGGTGATGATGCCCACGCGTACGTCTTCTTTGTCTGGCAAGCCCAAATGCTCTTTCGGCGTCACATAGCACAACATGGCACAACCGTACCAGCCGATCATGGCCGCACCAATGCCAGAGGTAATATGGTCATAGCCAGGCGCGATGTCAGTGGTCAATGGGCCCAAGGTGTAGAACGGGGCTTCGCCACAGTGCTCCAACTGCAGGTCCATGTTTTCTTTAATCAGATGCATAGGTACGTGGCCCGGGCCTTCGATCATGCACTGTACGTCATGCTTCCAGGCAATTTGGGTCAGCTCACCCAGTGTTTTCAGCTCGGCAAATTGTGCTTCGTCGTTAGCATCGTAGATAGAACCAGGCCGCAAACCATCACCCAGTGAGAAGCTCACATCGTATTGCTTCATGATTTCACAGATTTCCTCAAAGTGTGTGTAGAGGAAAGACTCCTGATGATGTGCCAGACACCATTTGGCCATGATGGAACCACCGCGCGACACAATACCGGTCATGCGTTTTGCCGTCATTGGAATATAGGCCAAACGCACACCGGCGTGAATCGTGAAGTAATCCACGCCCTGCTCAGCTTGCTCAATCAGCGTATCGCGAAAAATTTCCCAAGTTAGATCTTCTGCCTTGCCATTGACTTTTTCCAGCGCCTGGTAAATAGGCACGGTACCAATCGGCACCGGTGAGTTACGGATAATCCACTCACGTGTTTCATGAATATTTTTGCCGGTAGACAAATCCATCACGGTGTCACCGCCCCAACGCGTGCCCCATACCATTTTCTCTACTTCTTCTGAGATTGATGAGCCTAAAGCCGAGTTACCAATGTTAGCGTTAATTTTCACCAGAAAGTTACGGCCAATAATCATCGGCTCGATTTCCGGGTGGTTGATGTTGGCCGGAATAATCGCACGGCCGCGCGCGACTTCGTCACGCACAAATTCTGGCGTAATCACTGCAGGAATGCTGGCACCGTAATGTTGGCCAGGATGCTGTGTTTGCAGCAGCTCGCTCATATTTTCACGGCGCTGGTTTTCACGGATGGCAATAAACTCCATCTCTGGTGTAATGACGCCTTGGCGGGCGTAGTGCATCTGGCTCACGTTTTGGCCAGCTTTGGCGCGCAATGGTTTGCGGTGCAGGTTAAAGCGCATTTGTGACAGCTCAGGGTCGACCAGGCGCTGATGACCAAATTCTGAGGTCGGGCCATCCAGTTGTTCTACATCCCCACGCTCCATGATCCATGTTGCACGCAAAGCAGGCAAACCGTTACGGATATCAATCTCGACGGTTGGGTCGGTGTAAGGACCAGACGTGTCGTAGACCACCACTGGCGGGTTAGTGTCACCGCCAAAACTGGACGGCGTATCACTCAATGAAATTTCACGGAATGGCACCTGAATATCAGGGCGGGAACCTTCAACATAGATTTTGCGCGATTTGGCAAATGGCTTGGTAGTGGCTTCGTCAACTTTGGCATCAGCGTTGACGAACTTGATATTTTTAGACTGTAGATTTTTGTCTATGGCGTTCATTAGGCATCCTTAAAATAAAAGACGTAAGGATGCATATGGAGGTTTGCATTCCCTACGGCGGTATTAACCGCGTCAGGTTCGAAGGGTAACTCTCACTGCAAAACATTCAATAAATGAAGGATTTACAGACCCCTAGCAAGGGACGGATTGTGCGGCAAAACGCCTGATAACGCAAGTAAAACAAAGTTTTGCATATGCCTGGATTGACAAATAGACAGACCTGTCTACAATCACTTTACCCGACCATAAAAACATACGGGATTTATTTCAATCAGGAACTAAAGGAGATCATATGGAAGTTTTGTTAATAGGCGCAGTGGCCTGTACCACCGCTTTAATTTTGTCAGCGTGGCTGATGACGTTTGCGCGCTGGTTTCCGATCAAGGGCATAGATGGCGATTTTTTGGTCGACTACAAAACCATGATACGCGCCCACGTGGACTATGCCCTGATGGCGCTGTTTGGCCTGGGTTTTTTTGGCGCGGCCAAGGCGGCAGGCGTGGAGTTGCACCATTTTGCCTGTGTGTGCGTGGCCATTGGTGGCTTCACCAACCCGACCGTGTTTGTGATTGCTGCGTTTGACCCGGACTTTTGGAGCAAAACGAAGTGGAAAGTATTCTCTGCGATTAGCTTCGTCATCACGACGGTTGGTTTCATGACCATCTGCTACCAACTGATTTGCCACGCCCTGTGTGCGCACTAAACCCACCTGCCCAGCCTCATTAACCCTGCTGCGGCAGGGTTTTTCAATCATGATTAGCGCAATATTGATCCACCCGATAACTGATTTAGCAAACTAAGCATAGAAGCTGCAACTATTCCGGCATTCGTTTTACCTGCGCCCCCGTTAGACTACAGGTGGGAAGTAGTATAAGCACAGTTACGCACAAGGCGAATCGCATGGATTGGTATGGTATTTTCTTTTTCAGGGAAGGCTCTCCGACAGCCCTTCTGTCTGGCAGCTACGATGCCTGGCTGGTCGTTTTGTCGGCCGTGGTCGCCATTGGCTCATCCATTCTGGCCCTGCAATTAACACGTCTGTCACGGCAACAAACCTCTGTCGTTTCACGTCGATTTTCAATCATCGCCAGCTCGGTGTCATTAGGGGCAGGCATCTGGGCCATGCACTTTATCGGCATGCTGGCTTATCAAATTTGTACGCCGGTGTCTTACTACTCGGATGCCACCCTGGTCTCTATGATGCCTGGCATTCTGGCGTCGCACTACGCCTTGAGCCTGATGGCAGAAAACCAGATCGACTACCGCAAGCTGATTAAAGGCGGATTTGCGGTGGGCGCCGGCATTGGCGCCATGCATTACATCGGCATGCTCGCCATGCGCATGGCGCCTGAGCTCAAGTTTGATCTGTTATGGGTGCTGGTTTCTGTGGTGGTGGCTGTTGCCTTATCCACGCTATCACTGTGGACAGGTGTCTTTTTAAACCAGAAAGGCAAAATACCGCCCAAGGTCAGCATTATGCTAGGCGGCCTGCTCATGGGCAGCGCCATCACCGCCATGCACTACACCGGCATGGCGTCTGCGCGGTTCTTAGGCAAGGCCCAGCCTGGGTTCAACCCGGATGACAATCAATCCATCACCATGGCACTGGGGATTACGCTGGTCACTATTTTGATCGGCATCATTGCCACCGCGGTCAACGCCTTAATCCGCTACCGGCAAATACTGGCGTCGATTCAGGCCAGCGAAACACGCTTATCAACTATTTTGAATACAGCCGTTGATGGCATTGTGACCATCAATGCCGCCGGGCAAATCATCTCGTGTAACAATGCTGTTGAAACGCTGTTTGGCTGGGCAAAGGCCGACATGATAGGCAAAAACGTCTCTATGCTAATGCAAGACCCTGACAGCCCGAATCATCTGTATTTTTTAAAAAACTATCAAGCGGCAGCGCAGGCAAAAATCATGAGCGAAGGCAGTGATTTGGACGCTGTGAAAAAAGATGGCTCGGTGTTTCCGATTCGGCTGGCAATTGGTGAAGTTAAATTAGCCGATGAAACGCTCTATGTCGGCTTTATCACCGACCTCAGCCACCGTAAAGCGATTGAAGAGGCCGTGCGTCAAAAAGATCAGCAGATTCGGTCCATGATGAACAATATTCCGGGCGTGACTTTTCGCGTCAGCTTGGCAGGCGAATGGAGCATACAGCTGATTAGTGACGCCGTGCAACAAATGACAGGCTGGCCAGCCAAAGACTTTTTAAGTGGGCAGCTGCGCTTTTCACCGCTAATGCATCCTGAAGATATTGCACGCGTGCGCCCGATTGCAGCAAAGGCGATTGCACGCCTTGAAAGCTTTGAGGTTGAGTTCAGGATTACTGATCGCAGCGGCAGTGAAAAATGGATTTCAGCCGTGGCCTCGCCGCTGTTAAACAAAGACGGCATACCCTATGCAATGGACGGCGTGTTGCTAGACATCACCGAGTCCAAGCAAAAAAATGCCGAATTTGAAGGCATTGTTAACGCGATTAACTACTCAACCAACGTCGCCGAATTTACCATTGATGGCTTTGTCATCAGCGCCAACGAGCACTTTCTTGACCTGCTGGGCTATCAACTGGCAGAAATTCAAGGCCGTCATCACTCTATTTTTTGCCCGCCCGATTTTGCCTTAACCGACATCTATAAACAAAAGTGGACCTCGCTACGCCGTGGTGAGTTTGTGCATGGCGAATTTTTGCGCTATGGCAAAGCAGGCAAAAAAATCTGGATCAACGCCTCTTACAGCCCGGTGCGGGACGTGGATGGCAAGGTGGTGAAAGTACTGATGTTTATGATGGACATCAGCGAGCGCAAACAAATGGAACAGGACATGCGCCGGGCAAAAGAGACCGCCGAGCAGGCCGCCAATGCTAAAAGTACCTTTTTGGCTAATATGAGCCATGAAATTCGTACGCCGATGAACTCGATTATCGGCTTTAGCGAGTTGTTACTCGATACAACCATGCAAGCAGAGCAGCGCAGTTATTTATCGACCATCAGCCAGTCGGCGAAGTCATTACTGCATTTACTCAATGATATTTTAGACAGTGCCAAATTGGAAAAAGGCATGCTCGAGCTAGAAGTGGTGGATTTTTCACCGCGCGAACTGGTCGATAGCCTGATTTCATCGCTATGGTTGCAAGCGCGCAAAAAGAACCTCGACCTCAAATTAAATATAGATCCGCACATCGAAGGTTACTACAAAGGTGCTGAGCATCGCATACGCCAGGTGCTGACCAATCTGCTGGGCAACGCGATTAAATTCACAGAAAGCGGTCATGTTGAGCTTAAGGTGCACCTAACAGCACAAGACGAAGTGCAGTTTGACATTATAGATACCGGCATTGGCATTGATGAAGATAGGCTGGATGTGATTTTTGAGCCGTTTACACAGGCAGATGCGTCGATGAGCCGCCGCTTTGGTGGCACAGGCTTGGGCACCACGATTAGCAAGCAATTGGTAGAGCTGATGGGCGGCCGCATCACCGCCAGTAGCAAAATTGGCAATGGCAGCTGTTTTTCGGTGATTTTGCCACTCGCCACGGGTCACGCCCCAGAAAACGCGGCGTCACCTAACGCGCTCGCGCTGGCATTACCTAAGCTCAATATTCTCGCTGCAGATGATGTTGAACAAAACCGCAGGCTGCTCAACATTGTGCTGGAAAAACAAGGCCACCAACTCACCTTGGCCAGCAACGGCCAAGAGGTGGTAGACGCCTGGCAGGCCCAGCCATACGACGTGATTTTGATGGATGTCCAAATGCCAATTATGGACGGTCTGAGCGCCAGCATGCAGATTCGTGCATTAGAACAACACTCTGGCCGAGCCAGAACGCCGATTATTGCACTGACGGCCAGTGTACTTGAGCAAGACCGGCAGGCAGCAGCAGACGCTGGCATGGATGGTTTTGCTTCAAAACCGATAGAACTGCCCTTGTTATTGGCAGAAATTCAGCGCGTGTTACAGCTTGCGCCGATGGCAATTGACGCCACAGCACCCGCCCAGACAACAGCCCATTTTGACCTTAAAAAAGGCAGCTTGCTGTGGGGCGACCAGCACACCTATCTCAATGAGCTTCACCTTTACGTGCAAGCGTCACGTCAGCACATGACCAGCCTCACGCAAGCGATCGCCGCCAAAGACCTCGCTGCAGTCAAACAAATGGCCCATGCCAATAAAGGCGTGAGCGCCAACCTCGCACTGCCGCATCTGCAAGAGAGTTACCACGCGCTGGAGCAACTCACTGCAGATGCTTGGCCACACTGCACCGCACTGGTGGCAGAGTTGCACACACACCTACAATCACTGCATACCGCTATCGCGCCGCTGCTAGCACCCCACACTGTAGCCACAGCTAATAGCGAAGCATCGCTGCCTGCAGGGCAACTGCTGGAGTGGCTGAATGCACTGCGTACACGGGTAGCCATGAACGAACTGGATGATGCATTGGCCAGCCAGATTGTGCAGCATGCCCCCGCTGAGTGGCGCCAGGCAATGCACAACATTGCCCAGTTGCTAAATGACTTTGACTTTGAACAAGCAACGGTACATATTGATCGGCTACTGGCAATCCAGACCAAGGAGGCCTTTTCATGACGGACCACACACTGAAACAAGCAAAAATTTTGATTGTGGATGATGAACCGCTCAACCTAAAAGTGCTAAAACAGGTGCTACAGGACGACTACCGGCTAAGCTTTGCCAAAAACGGCATGGACGCGTTAGAGTTAGTCAAAAAAGAAAAACCGGGCCTGATTTTGCTGGACGTGATGATGCCAGGCATGACCGGATTTGAAGTCTGCCGCCAGTTAAAAACTGACCGGGAAACACACACTATTCCGGTGATTTTTGTCACGGCCCTGGCAGAAGAGGCTGACGAGTCAGAAGGCTTTGCAGCGGGCGGCGTGGATTACATCAACAAACCGATTTCACCCGCGCTGGTACGCGCGCGGGTTAAAACACACTTATCGCTGGTGCATATCGATGAGCTTAAACGTACACACCTGGAACTGATCCAGCGCCTGGGCCGTGCAGCAGAATTTAAAGACAATGAAACCGGCATGCATGTCATGCGTATGAGCCACGTCTCTGGCAGACTGGCATTGCAAATGGGCATGGACCCGCATTTTTCTGAGCAATTGATTCATGCCGCCCCCATGCACGACATAGGCAAAATTGGTATTCCAGACTATGTGTTGCTTAAACCGGGCAAGCTCAATGACGAAGAGCTGACATTGATGCGAAAACACCCCGAAATGGGGGCCAAAATACTGGATAACTCGACTTCTCCGCTGATCAAGCTGGCTCACTCGGTAGCGCTCTACCACCATGAAAAATGGGATGGTAGCGGTTATCCATTTGGCTTAACAGGCGAAGACATTCCGCTAGAAGCGCGCATTGTGGCAGTCGCCGACGTATTTGATGCCCTGCTGAACAAGCGTCCCTACAAAGAGGCGTGGCCAGTAGAAGATGCCGTGGCAGAAATTGAGGCCAATCGTGGCAAGCACTTTGACCCGGCAGTGGTCGACGCCATGCTGCAATGCCTGCCAGATTTGATCGCCATTAATAACAACTGGCTTGAAGAAGAGTAAAGGCCAGTGAATATCATCCTGCCACATAGCAGCAGGATGACACACTTAATCCAGTTTGGCTTTGAGCAGCTCGTTCACTTGTGCCGGGTTGGCTTTGCCCTTAGAGGCTTTCATACATTGGCCCACCAATGCATTAAAAGCTTTCTCTTTACCGGCTTTGTATTCATCGACCATGGCCTGATTAGCAGCCAACACGTCGTTAATAATCGCTTCAATCGCGCCAGTGTCAGACACCTGCTTGAGGCCTTTAGCCTCAATAATGGCATCGACTTCACCTTCGCCTGCCCACAGCCCCTCAAATACTTGCTTGGCTGCATTGTTAGAGATGGTGTTATCAGCAATTCGCTTCAATAAAGCCGCCAACTGCACCGCAGACAGCGGACTATCGGCAACGGTTTTTTCTTCGGCATTGAGCTTGGCGGATAATGCGCCCATGATCCAGTTCGCTGCCTGCTTAGGCTCTGCGCCTGACTCAACAGCGGCCACAAAATAATTAGCTAAACTGCGTGATGCCGTCAGCGCGTTTGCATCGTAACTAGAGAGTTGATACTCACTGATAAAGCGGGCCTGCAAGGTTTGCGGCAACTCCGGCATCAGCGCTTTTACCCGCGCTTTGTCAGCCTCGGTCACTTCCAATGGCAACAAGTCGGGGTCAGGGAAGTAGCGATAATCGTTAGCCTCTTCCTTGCTACGCATGGCGCGTGTTTCGCCCGTATCCGGGTTAAACAGCACGGTGGCTTGCTGAATAGTGCCACCGTCTTCCAGCGTTTCAATCTGCCACTGTGTTTCGTACTCAATCGCCTGCTGCATGAACTTAAACGAGTTGAGGTTTTTGATTTCACGGCGCGTGCCCAACTTTTCAGTGCCTTTGGGGCGCACAGACACGTTCACATCACAGCGAAAACTGCCTTCTTGCATGTTGCCGTCACAGATTCCAATCCACTGCACTAGCTCATGCAGTTTTTTGGCATACGCCACCGCTTCAGCGGCGCTACGCATGTCAGGCTCAGTCACGATTTCCAGCAATGGCGTCCCGGCGCGGTTCAGGTCAATCCCCGACATGCCTTCAACAGCGCCGTGTACAGATTTACCTGCATCTTCTTCTAGATGCGCACGCGTGATATTGATCACTTTTTCGTAAGCTTCGGTATTTTTAGTCGCAGGCACCTGAATGGTGATTTTGCCTTTACCAACCACCGGCAACTCAAACTGGCTGATCTGGTAGCCTTTGGGCAAATCAGGATAAAAGTAATTCTTGCGCGAAAACACGCTGCGCGGGGCCATTTCAGCATCAATCGCCAAACCAAACTTGATGGCACATTCGACGGCTTCTTTATTGAGCACAGGCAAGACACCCGGCAAAGCGATGCTCACTTCACAGGCCTGCGTATTGGGCTCAGCACCATAGGTAGTCGAAGCGCCGCTAAACTGTTTGGACTTAGTTTGTAACTGAGTATGAGTTTCCAACCCGATGACGACTTCCCACTGCATTATGCGATTCCTTCAGGCATTTGCGTATGCCAATCCGTGACTTGTTGATAAGCGTGGCCGATCTCCAGCATGCGCGCCTCATCAAAATAATTACCGATAATCTGTAAACCTACTGGTAATGGCTTGCCTTCTGCACTGGCTGCAAAACCGGCTGGAATACTCATGCCTGGCAACCCCGCCAAATTGACCGCAATGGTGTACAGATCTTCGAGGTACATAGCAACCGGGTCGCTGGTCTTCTCCCCGGATTTAAAGGCTGTCGAAGGCGCAGCAGGCCCCATGATCACATCACAGTGCTTGAATGCCTCAACAAAATCCTGCGCAATCAGGCGGCGGATTTGCTGTGCTTTGAGGTAATAAGCGTCGTAATAACCAGCGCTCAATACATAAGTACCAATCAAAATACGGCGTTTGACCTCGGCACCAAAGCCTTCAGCACGCGACTTCATGTACATTTCCAGCAGGTCGTTGTATTCGGCCGCGCGGTGGCCATAACGCACGCCGTCAAAGCGTGACAGGTTGCTTGAGGCCTCAGCAGGGGCCAGCACGTAATACACGGGAATAGACAAGTTATTGTTAGGCAAACTGACGTCTACAATCTCTGCACCCAGTTTTTTGTATTCAGCAATCGCCGTTTCAATCACCTTGGCCACGTCTGCACTCAGGCCTTCTGCAAAGTATTCTTTAGGCAAGCCGATACGCAGGCCTTTAAGTGGCTGGTCACCAGTCACATTCGCCAGGCCACGCGTGTAATCTTCTTTTTCGCGATTGACACTGGTGGAATCACGCGCGTCAAAGCCGGCCATGACGTTGAGCATCAAGGCACAGTCTTCTGCTGACTTAGCCATCGGGCCCGCCTGATCGAGTGAGGAAGCAAATGCAATCATGCCGTAACGTGACACCAGGCCATAGGTAGGTTTAAGGCCGGTAAAGCCACAGAGCGACGCTGGCTGGCGAATAGAACCGCCGGTATCGGTGCCCGTCGCTGCCGCGCACAAGCGGGCCGCAACCGCTGCGGCAGAACCACCTGAACTACCGCCTGGCACACGGTCGAAATCCCACGGGTTTTTCACGCCACCAAAATAGCTGGTTTCGTTAGATGAACCCATGGCGAATTCGTCCATATTGGTTTTACCCAAATTGACTGCACCGGCGGCATCAAACTGGCTGATGACATGCGCGTCATACGGAGAAATAAACGTCTCCAGCATTTTGGAGCTACAGGTCGTGCGCCAGCCTTTGGCACAAAAAATATCTTTTTGCGCGAGCGGAATACCCGTTAATGGCCCGAAGTCACCGGCGGCAATGCGAGCATCAGCCGCCTTGGCCTGCGCCAGGGTTTTTTCTTCATCCATGGTGACATAGGCATTGATGGCCGGATTGAACTGCGCCATGCGCTGCAAATAGGTTTGCGTCAACTCGACACTGGAAACTTGTTTGCTGACCAATTGCTGGCCCAGCTGTTTAAGACTGCTGTTAATCATAGCGGCTGTATCTAATAGTTAAAAACGCGTAAGGTTGCGTAGAAAATGTACTTATTCAATCACTTTAGGCACCAGGTACAGGCCATCCTGCGTGGCCGGGGCAATCGATTGAAACAGTTCGCGCTGGTTGGTTTGGGTGACCACGTCTTCACGCAGACGTTGCGTCACATCTTGCGAGTGCGACATAGGAACGATCCCCGTGGTGTCGACCGCCTGCATTTGCTCGATCAAACCGAGGATGCCGGAAAGTTTGTTCAGGGTTTCTTGCGCTTCACTGTCACTGACCTCAATACGGGCTAAGTGAGCGATACGCTTGATATCATCTAGATTCAGTGCCATGTCGGGTTAATTGTCTGTAAGATTTTGAAAGCACATCTTAATTTCATGTGCGTTTTGCGCTATTATACCTTGATTTTATGCCGCACTCAGCGCGCAGCTCTAAAGTCGGAAACTTCACAGGATAAAACATGTTCGGTTCAATCAACAGCTACTTCTCCAATGACCTTGCCATTGACCTTGGCACCGCCAACACCCTGATCTACGTGCGTGGTAAGGGCGTAGTACTGGATGAACCATCGGTGGTGGCGATTCGTACCGAAGGTGGCCCCAACGGTAAAAAGGTACTTCTGGCAGTGGGTTCAGATGCAAAAAGCATGCTGGGTCGCGCACCGGCCAACATTCAGGCGATTCGCCCGATGAAAGACGGCGTGATTGCCGACTTCACCATCACCGAGCAAATGCTCAAGTTTTTTATCCGTAAAGTACACGAATCACGCTGGTTTTCACCTAGCCCACGCATCATCATCTGTGTGCCGGTTGGCTCAACGCAAGTTGAACGCCGCGCCATTAAAGAGTCTGCCGAGCGTGCAGGCGCCAAGCAGGTATTTTTGATTGAAGAACCGATGGCAGCAGCCATTGGTGCGGACATGCCAGTGGCCGAAGCAACCGGCTCTATGGTGGTAGATATTGGCGGCGGCACCACTGAAGTCGGCGTGATTTCACTTGGCGGCATTGTGTATGCCAAATCTGAACGCGTGGGCGGTGACAAGTTTGACCAGGCGATTATTGACTACATCCGCCGTAACTACGGCATGCAGATTTCAGAGCCAACCGCTGAAGCGATCAAAAAAAGAATCGGCTCTGCCTTCCCGGGCTCTGAAGTGCTCGAAATGGAAGTCACTGGCCGCAACCTGGCAGAAGGCTTGCCACGTAAATTCACCATTTCCAGCAACGAAATCCTCGAAGCCCTGACTGAGCCACTGAACTCTATCGTCGGCGCAGTGAAATCCGCCCTGGAGCAAACACCACCAGAACTGGGGGCCGACATTGCTGAAAAAGGTATGGTACTGACTGGCGGCGGCGCCTTGCTACGTGATCTGGATCGCCTGCTGGTGGAAGAAACCGGCCTGCCGGTCATTGTGGCTGAAGACCCGCTGACCTGCGTCGCACGCGGTTGCGGTCGCGCACTGGAAGAAATGGACAAACTGGGCAACGTTTTTGCTAGCGAATAATTCGGGGCAACGATGGCGCGCACCCGATTATGCTAAAAGGCATACACCAACAGCTTGACCCGCAGGAGTCCCCGGCTTTTTTTATCCAGGGACCAAAGCCCTTTTCACGCCTGATGTTTTTTTGCACGCTGTCATTGGTGATGATGGCGGTAGATGCGCGCTTTGACTATTTGAGCCAGGTCAGACAATGGTTCAGCACTGCTTTGCATCCGCTAGAGGTGCTGGCCAGCGCGCCCAATGAGTGGGGGCGCAATATCAACACCTACTTCACCTCGCACAACCAGCTTATTCAAGATAACTTTACGCTCAAGCAGCAGTCGCTGATAGACAATGCGGCGCTGCAACGCCTAGCCACTGTCGACGCCGAAAATGCACATTTGCGCACGCTGCTGGCTGGCGATGCGCCCATCATTCCACAAGCCACACTGGGCGAGGTGCTGCACATGGGGCGTGACCCGTTCAGCAACATCATCACCCTTAACCGCGGTAGCCGCCACCACATTACACCTGGCCAAGCCGTGGTTGATGAACAAGGCGTGGTTGGCCAAATTACACGTGTGTATACGTTTACCAGCGAAGTGACGCTGATTACCGACAAAAAACTGTCGATTCCGATTCAGATTGAACGCAACCAGTTGCGCGCGATTGCATTTGGCGAAGGCAAACGCAACACACTGGATATTCCCTACTTGCCAACCAGTGTCGATATTAAAGTCGGCGACAAGCTGGTCACCTCGGGTATTGATGGCGTTTATCCGGCGGGCCTGGCGGTAGCCGTGGTCACACAAATCAAACAAAGCCAGGACTCGCCGTTTGCAAAAATCATCAGCCGCCCGATTGCAGGCGTCAATAATCATAAGCACGTGCTGATTCTTAAAGTGCCTGAGTCGCCAGCCATTAATCAATCCAGCGAAAACAGGCAGGTGCTACCGCGCAATAACGCGCAGCACCTGGATCAGTCTGTGGTTGAGGTGTTGCAAAAAAACAATGCAGCGGTTGACCCACACCCGGCCACCGAAACGCCAGTGCTGGACGCACCAAGCTCTGAGCCGGGAGCAGCGACGCCCGCCGTCACCCCAGGCCCAGAAACCGGCACCCCCACTGGCAATACGACCCAGGGCAACACACTCGCGCCTGCAGCACCGGAGCACCCATGAAACCGGTTAAATTCGGCACTTTTCTGTTCACCATGCTCATCGGGCTAATCTTTCAGCTCTATCCATGGTCTAACGCCGGTATCATTATTCGCCCTGACTTTTTACTGGTCATCATGATTTACTGGGTGCTGCAAGCGCCCTATCACTGCAACATCGGCTGGGTCTGGTTTGCCGGGCTATTGGTCGACTTATCCACTGGCAGCCTGCTGGGCCAACACGCCCTGACCTTTGCCATCACCGCCTTTCTCGGCCTGATTTACCAGCGGCGCCTGGTGCTATTTAACCGCTGGCAACTCTACTTGTACGTGATCTTTCTGTTTGGCGTACAACGCGGGCTGATTTTACTGCTTAAGCTGTTTGCTGGTGGCGAGCTGCCAGACTGGACCTATGGCCTGCCCGTGTTGTCCGACCTGATTCTGTGGCAGTGCATGATTATCTGGTTTGGCGAACTGACCCGCCCGAAAAAGTTATAAGCAATGGGGTATAGCACCGAACTCAAAAACCATCAAAACGAACAGCACAAGTTCCGGGTTCGTCTGGTTTTTCTGATATTACTGGTTCTCAGCGCCTTTTCTGCGCTGCTTGGTCGTTTCTATTTTTTGCAGGTTTTCCGCTACGATTATTATCAAACGCTGGCGGAAAACAACCGCATTTCAATTGTGCCGATCACGCCTAACCGCGGCCTGATTTCAGACCGCAACGGCATTATTCTGGCGCATAACTTTTTTGTCTACACGCTAGAAATCACCCCGTCTAAAACCGACGGCCTGCAAGACACCATTACCGAACTGGGCTCCCTCGTCGAGATTTCTGCCACCGATTTAAAACGCTTTAAAAAGTTGCGCGCGCAAAGCCATACTTTTGAAAGTATCCCGATTCGCACCCACCTAAATGAATACGAAGCCGCCAAATTTGCCGTTAATCGCTTCCGCTTTCCTGGCGTTGAACTCAAGTCACGGCTGTTCCGCCATTATCCCTATGGCACATTGGGCACGCATGGTATTGGCTATATTAGCCGCATCAATGAAAACGACCTCAAGCAGTTAAAAGAGAGCAACCAGCTCTCTAATTACAAAGGCACCGAGCACATCGGCAAAGCCGGGGTAGAACAAGCTTACGAAGCAGACTTGCATGGCGTGACCGGCTTTCAGCAGGTAGAAATTGATGCCGATGGCCGCGCGGTGCGTGTGCTCTCGAGCGCATCGCCCACCTCAGGCAACAATATTGTGCTGTCTATGGACGCCAAAATGCAGGAGATTGCCGAGCATGAGTTTGCCGGACGCCGCGGCGCATTGGTGGCAATCCAGCCGAAAACCGGCGAAGTCTTGTCTATGGTGAGCATGCCGTCATTTGATGCCAACCTGTTTGTCGATGGCATTGATTTTGACAACTGGAATCTGCTGAATAACTCGCTAGACAAACCCCTGATTAACCGTGCCCTAAAGGGTATTTACCCGCCCGGCTCGACTTTCAAGCCGTTTGTGGCAATGGCGGGGCTAGAGTCAGGTAAACGTCAGCCGCCATTTGCCATTAGCGACCCTGGTTATTTCACGCTGCCCAACAGCCGCCATCGTTACCGTGACTGGAAACCATCAGGCCATGGCGCGGTGGATATGCGCAGAGCCATCACGGTTTCTTGCGACACCTTTTTTTATGGCTTGGCAGTGGAGCTAGGCATTGAGCGCCTGACCGACTTTGTCCGCCATTTTGGCTTTGGTGAAAAAACCAATATCGACATTCAAGGTGAATTGTCTGGTTTGTTGCCCACGCCGGCCTGGAAGCAAAGGCGCTATAAGCAACCCTGGTATATGGGTGAAACCGTCATCGTTGGCATTGGTCAGGGCTATACGCTGGTCACACCCATGCAGTTGGCCTATGCCACCGCCACCCTGGCCAACAACGGCAAAGCGATTCGCCCGCATTTGGTCAACGCGATAGTCAACAGCAAAACCAACCAGGTGAACATGCTGCCGCATACGCTTGCCGACCAGCTCAATCTGAACCCGCAAAATCTGGAGATTGTGAAGCTGGGCATGATGGACGTCACCCGCCCGGGCGGCACGGCCGCTGCAGTGGGTGCGAATGCCGGCTATGACATCGCCGCCAAAACCGGCACCGCGCAAGTGGTCGGCATTAAGCAAAACGAGAAATACAACGAAAAATTGATTGCTGAACGCCACCGCGACCATGCCTGGTTTATCGCCTACGCCCCGGCTGAAGACCCCAAAATTGCCGTGGCCGTGATTGTTGAAAACGGCAGCCATGGCGGCTCAACAGCGGGCCCAATTGCACGCAAGGTGATGGATTACTATTTGCTGGGCAAAGTACCGGTTGACCCGGCAGCAGCGGCACAAGCGGCTGCAGAAGCCACCGTCGTCAACGCGCCAGAAGTCGAGGAGGAACCTCATGATTAGACAATGGATAGGCCATTTTATACGCCATATCGACTCCATTTTGCTCGCCACCGTGCTCATGGTGCTGGTGGTGGCGCTGATGGTGCTTTATAGCGCCTCGGGCCAGTCGCTGCTCAAGGTCAATGCACAGCTCATCAATATTGTGGTCATGCTAGGCGTGATGTTTCTGGTCGCAAACACACAGCCACAACATATAGAACGCATTGCACTGCCCGCTTACCTGTTGGGGCTGGCCTTGCTGATTGCGGTCGCACTGGTCGGCGACATCAGCCACGGCGCACGGCGCTGGCTAAATCTGGGCGTGACCAAAATCCAACCGTCAGAGCTGATGAAACTGGCAGTGCCTATCATGCTGTCATGGTACTTCTCCAAACGCGAAACCATGCTGCGCACAGCCGACTACATTGTCGCTGGCGTGATTTTGCTCACCCCGGTGTTGCTAATTGCCAAACAGCCCGACCTGGGCACCGCCACCCTGGTGTTTGCATCAGGCTTTTATGTCATCTTTTTGGCAGGCCTGAGCTGGAAGTTTATTTTTGGCAGCGTGGTGGCATTCGGTGCCGCCCTGCCCATTTTGTGGTCTATGCTGCATGATTATCAGCGCCGCCGGGTAGAGATTCTGATTGACCCGAGCCAGGATCCACTAGGCGCCGGTTACCATATTATTCAGGCAACCATTGCGATTGGCTCTGGCGGCACGACCGGCAAAGGCTGGCTCAATGGCACGCAATCACAGCTGGATTTCGTGCCCGAAAGAACCACCGACTTTATTTTTGCCGTGTTTGCCGAAGAGTTTGGCCTGGTGGGCTGCAGCCTGTTATTACTGTTGTTCACCATCATTATCGGCCGCGCCTTCATCATCGCGTCACAAGCCAAAAGTACTTTTTCACGCTTGCTGGCTGGCAGCATCGCCGCCACCTTTTTCACTTACTGCTTTGTGAATATGGGCATGGTAAGCGGCATTTTACCTGTGGTCGGCATTCCATTACCGCTGGTCAGTTACGGCGGCACCTCACTACTCACCCTGGGCCTGAGCCTGGGCTTGCTGATGAGCGTTCAATCGCACAAACGCCTGGTCGCCACCGACTAGGCACGCAAATAGGTTAAGGATCAGGATGTTTTTTCACTTGCAACGGCTATGCATCATCACGCTGACGACCTGGCTGGTCGCTTGTAGCAGCAGCATGCCGCCGCGGCAAACTGCCCCCGCCGTGCCGCCTGCGACTAGGCCTGCTGCCAGCGCGCCATCATCGCCATCTGTGAATAATCCACCGGTCAATGGCTCGGTGATTGGCGGCCCCAAGGTCATTAATATTGACCCTAAACCGGAAACCACCGGCAATCCAACTGACGGCATAGACCCGAACACACCGCTCGAAACCACGGTGACCCCCAAGCTGGAGCCCATTGTCAAAGGCACCACCAAACCTTATATCGTCAATGGTGAAACCATGACGCCGATGTCTGACATCAGCACGCCATTCACACAAACCGGGCATGCGTCATGGTATGGCAAAAAGTTTCATGGCCGCAAAACGGCCAGCGGCGAACCCTATGACATGTTCAAATTAACCGCTGCGCACAGAACCCTGCCGATTCCCAGCTATGTGCGCATCACCAATCTGAGTAATGGCAAAACGCTGATGGCGCGCGTGAATGACCGGGGCCCTTTTGGCCGCGACCGCATTATTGACCTCTCTTATGCAGCAGCCAAACAACTGGATATTATTCGCCACGGCTCGGCCCAGGTGCAGATTTCGCTGATTGACCCTAGTCAGCCAACGCCGTCGCAACCGGCTGCGGCACAGCCAGTGAGCAGCAATGTCACCCCCTTGCCACCCCCCGCAGTGACCACCGTCACCACCAGCCCGGTGACCACACTGGAAACCAGTGGTATCTATCTGCAAGTAGGCGCTTTTGGCCAGGAAGAAAATGCAGACCGTCTGCAACAGCGTATTTTCAGCGCCCTGCCCGAAACACAATCCCTGCTCAACAAAGTGTATAATGGAAAAATGTTCCAGATTGTGCTGGGGCCTTATCCAGATCACGCATTAGCAGCGCAGGCCGCCAGTCAGATGCGTGACAAATTGCAGTTACCTGCACTGATATTTTCGCGGTAGCATTTTCCCGGCAACCGTTTTTACTCATTAAGATTTTTCTCGTTAAATGATGACCATGTGGCGCTCTTGTATTGCTGTTTTGCTTTCTATTCCATTATTGACCGTGGCGGCAGAAGCCATCACTGGCAACGTACCGACACCAACTTTGGCGGCCAAAGCCTTTGTGCTGCGTGATGCCAATACCGGCAGCCTGTTAGCCGCAAACAACCCGGACATGCCGGTTGAACCTGCGTCTTTGACTAAAGTGATGACAGCTTACCTGACGTTTGAAGCGGTCAAGCAAAAACGGTTGGCATTGACACAAACGTTGCCAGTCAGCCAAAAGGCCTGGAAGGTCGAAGGCTCTAAAATGTTTATCGACACCACCATGACCGTTACGGTGGATGAGTTATTGCATGGCCTGATCATTCAGTCAGGCAATGATGCCGCGATTACGCTGGCAGAGGGCATTGCCGGTAGTGAAGAGCTGTTTGCCTCGCTAATGAATAAAAAAGCGGCCGCACTGGGCATGAAAAATAGCCACTTTGTGAATGCCACAGGCCTGCCAGACCCAACCCATACGACCACGGCACGCGATTTATCAGTATTGGCCAATGCCTTGATTCGCGACTATCCACAGGATTATGCCCGCCTGTATTCGCAAAAGTCTTATACCTATAACAACATTACGCAGCCTAACCGCAACCGTTTGTTGTTTATTGACCCAAGCGTGGATGGCATGAAAACCGGCCACACTGAATCTGCCGGTTATTGCCTGATCTCCTCTGCCAAACGCAGTGACTTCCGCTTGATTTCTGTCGTGCTCGGCACCACCTCTGATAATGTGCGTGCCGCTGAAAGCCAAAAATTACTTAATTTTGGTTTCCAGTTTTATGAGTCCAAGCTGATTTATGCAGCAAGCAAAGCCATCACGCGCCAAAAAGTCTGGAAAGGCACCGAAAGCGAAGTTGACTTAACCGTGGCCCGACCAGTGTATTTAACCTTACCGCAAGGCGAATATGCCAATATGAAGGCGAATCTGCGTATTGCAAAACCACTACAAGCGCCATTAAAAGCGCAGCAAACAGTGGGTGCTGTCGATTTCAGCCTGGGTGGCAAAGTCGTGCATAGCGTGCCGCTGGTAACCGTGCATGCCGTTGAAGCCAGTAATATTTTCTCACGCATGATCGACCAGGTCCGCCTGTATTTACAGTAATCAGTCCTTGCAGTAATAAAGCGTAGCAAAAAGGTAGGTGACCCCATGACCCAGCAAGAACCAACGCCGGCAGCGGAAGAAACCCTGATTGAGTTTCCCACCCACTTTCCGATCAAAGTCATGGGCGAAACCCATGACGACTTTACGCTGGAAATCACCCGCGTCATCCAGACACATCTGCCAGACTTTGATGCCAGTTTGATTGAGATGCGCAGTAGCAGCAATGGCAAATATTTAAGCCTGACCTGTCTGGTGTATGTTGTCTCCAAACCTCAACTGGACGATATTTATCGTAGCCTGACCGCGCACCCGATGGTCAAGGTCACGTTGTAACCTCCTCGTACATCCATGCCTGCCCTGCAAATCCGTCAGCTGGGTTTAACTGATTATGCGGCCACGCTGGCTGACATGCAGGCATTCACCGCGCAGCGCAGCCAAGACACCCCAGACCAATTATGGGTGACTGAACATCCGCCGGTGTATACCCTGGGCCTCAACCGCCGCGGCGTACGCCTGCCGCAAAACAATATCCCGGTGGTCAATGTAGACCGTGGCGGCAAAATCACTTATCACGGACCCGGGCAATTAATCATTTACTGCCTGATTGATCTCGCACGCAGCCACTTGAATGTGCGGCAACTCGTCTCCATCTTGGAAAACAGCCTGATAGATTTTTTGGCTGCACACCAGATTGTCGCTGAAGCGCGTGCAGATGCGCCCGGCGTCTATGTCGCGGGTCAAAAAATCGCCTCGCTGGGTTTACGCCTCAAAAACCAGTGCTGCTATCATGGCCTGAGTTTAAATATAGAAATGAATCTACAACCGTTTGCCGACATTGACCCTTGTGGTTATGCTGGCATGCAAATGACGCAAACCCGGGACTTAAATATCGCGCTGACCATGACAGACATTGCAGCGGATTTAACCCAACGATTGAAAGAGAAACTGACGCATGTCAGATAATTCCAACCAAGAACATCCGGCAAGCGTGCGCCCGGCCAAAAAGGTGGCAGGCGTCAAAGAAATAGACGCCGCCAAAACGGCGCGCATCCCGATTAAAATCGTGCCGCAACCTATGCTGCGCAAGCCGGAATGGATACGCATGAAAGTGCCCGATTCGGCACGCTTTCAGGAAATCAAACAGGTGCTGCGCGACAACAACCTGCACACCGTGTGTGAAGAAGCCAGTTGCCCCAATATTGGTGAGTGCTTTAGTGGTGGCACAGCCACCTTTATGATTTTGGGTGACATTTGCACCCGTCGTTGCCCATTTTGCGATGTCGCGCACGGCAAACCGCTACCACCAGACCAAAATGAGCCAGAAAACCTGGCGCGCACCATCGCGCAGATGAAACTGCGCTATGTGGTGGTAACCTCGGTAGACCGCGACGACCTGCCAGATGGTGGTGCGCAGCACTTTGTTGATTGTATTCGTGCCATTCGCGCACACTCGCCACAGATTAAAATCGAGATTTTAGTGCCCGACTTTCGTGGCCGCCTGGATGTGTCGCTTAAAATTTTGCGCGAAGCGCCACCAGATGTGATGAACCACAACCTGGAAACCGTGCCACGCCTTTACAAACAGGCACGCCCTGGGTCTGATTATCAGCACTCACTCGATCTGCTCAAACAATTTAGCCAAATGTACCCGCACGTGCCGACCAAGTCTGGCCTGATGCTGGGCCTGGGCGAAACCGACGAAGAGATTATTGAAGTGATGCGCGACTTGCGTGCGCACAACGTCAGCATGCTCACCTTGGGGCAATATCTGCAACCCAGCGTGCATCATTTACCCGTGTTGCGCTATGTCACGCCGCAAACTTTCGACTGGTTTAAACAGCAAGCCGACAGCCTGGGCTTTGACAACGCGGCCAGCGGCCCCATGGTACGCAGCAGCTACCATGCAGACCAGCAAGCGCACGCCGTGATCGAACAAGCATCATAAGCAGAGCCGTTATCCGGCCAACAATAACAAACACAGGAGCAACCATGGTTCCACACTTAACAACGGCTTTGAGCGGCCCACTCTATACGCTAGAAAAACGCGTGTTGCAGGCGATGCCAGACATTGAGCATTGGTTTCGTAGCAAATGGCAGGAGATTCCTGCCCCGTTTTATGCCAGCGTAGACCTGCGTAATGCCGGTTTTAAAATTGCGCCGGTCGATACCAACCTGTTCCCTGGTGGCTTTAACAACCTCAATCCAGAATTTTTAAGCCTGGCGGTGCAAGCGGCACAAGTCGCGGTTGAAAAAATTTGCCCTGACGCACGTCGTTTATTGCTGATTCCAGAAAACCATACCCGCAACACCTACTATTTGCGCAACGTGGTTGAGCTATGCAACATTCTAAAAGCCGCCGGCATGGAAGTACGCATCGGCAGCCTGTCAGCAGACATCACCGAGATTACCCGGCTTGAAACCCATGACGGCCTGCCGTTAATTCTGGAGCCACTGGTGCGCGTGAAAAACCGCCTGCAACTCAAAGCAGCTACTTTTGAAGGTGTGGATTACCCGGCTTTTGATAGCTGTGCCATTTTGCTCAATAACGATTTGTCCGGTGGTGTGCCTGACATGCTGCAAAATCTCGAACAAAACCTGATTCCACCACTGCACGCAGGCTGGTTTACCCGCCGCAAATCGCAGCATTTTGCTGCCTATGACAAAGTGGTTGATGAGTTCTCGCAACTGCTTGAGATCGACCCCTGGTTGCTAAACCCGTACTTTGACACCGCCAGCGGCATTGATTTTCATGCTCGCGTCGGTGAAGATTTACTGGCTGACAAAGTCGATGCTATTCTAAAGAAAATCCAAGCCAAATATGACGAATACGGCATCACACATGCCCCGTTTGCCATCGTCAAAGCCGATGCCGGCACCTACGGCATGGGTATTATGAGCGTTAAATCGGCAGACGAAGTACGTGACCTAAACCGCAAAGCGCGCAATAAAATGTCAGTGATTAAAGAAGGCATGCAAGTGTCTGAAGTGATGATTCAAGAAGGCGTGTATACCTTTGAGAATATTAACGATGCTGTGGCCGAACCCGTGGTTTACATGATGGATCACTTCGTGATTGGTGGTTTTTACCGCGTACACACCGACCGTGGCGTCGATGAAAACCTTAATGCGCCTGGCATGCATTTTGTGCCGCTCGCATTTGAAAAGCCCTGTACCCTGCCCGACTGTGCTGGCGCCCCCGATGCGCCGCCTAACCGCTTTTATGCTTATGGCGTGGTCGCACGACTGGCCTTGTTAGCCGCAGGTATGGAGCTACAGGAAAACGATCCGCTTAACGCATAATTCACCCGAGGCGCACGATGAAACTGCTGTTTATTCTTGACCCGCTGGCATCCCTCAAAAGCTATAAAGATACCAGCCTCGCCATCATGCGCGCCGCGCAAGCACGCGGCCACGTGCTCTATGTGTGTGAGCAGCATGACTGGCATAGTCAGCAACAAGTGGTCAAGGTAGATGCACAAACCTTTGTGTTTAATGCAGATGGCAGTTGGCTAACCGGCGACAAAACCACGCAAGCACCGCACAGTTTTGACGCTGTGCTCATGCGCAAAGACCCGCCGTTTGATAACGAATATCTCTACAGCACCTATTTGCTGGAGCTGGCGCAACAACAAGGCGCACGCATCATTAACGACCCGGCGGCCATTCGTGGCTGGAACGAAAAACTATCGGTCGCCCGCTTCGCGCAATTTGCACCGCCATTTATCGTCACCAGCAAACAAGAAAAAATACTGGCATTTTTGGCCGAGCATGACGACATCATCGTCAAACCACTCGATGGCATGGGCGGTAGCGGCATTTTCAGGTTACGTAAAGAGGATCCCAATATTTACGCCATCCTCGAAACGCTGACCCAATTTGAAACACAAACTATCATGGTGCAACGCTATATTCCCGAGATTACCAAAGGCGACAAACGCATCCTGATCATCAACGGCCAGCCATTACCGTATGCGCTTGCCCGCATCCCAAAAACCGGCGAAACCCGCGGCAACCTCGCCGCTGGTGGCAAAGGGGTTGCGCAACCGTTAAGCGCACGCGATCAAGAAATTGCTCAAAGCGTGGGTGCAACCCTCAAACAACACGGCCTGTTTTTAGTCGGCCTGGATGTGATTGGTGATTATTTAACCGAAGTGAATGTCACCAGCCCCACCGGCATGGTAGAAATTGCTGCGCAATCTGCCACGTGGGAGCAGCCTTGCAACCCAGCGATGGTGATGGTGCAAGCGCTAGAATCTCTCGCCTCTTAACACACGACTTACACGAGTATTCCGCACAGACGACTTTCAAGTTTGGTAATATGATTCCAGTGCTTTATTTGCCCAAGTGATCTTGTCAGCGGCAGTCGTAGGAGTGTTTTCATGCGTGTGTTAGTGCTGGGTTCTGGTGTAATTGGTGTCACAAGCGCTTACTACCTGGCATTAAAAGGGTTTGAAGTCACCGTGATCGACCGTCAGCCAAGCGTCGGCCTCGAAACCAGCTTTGCCAATGCCGGCCAGATCTCCCCTGGCTATGCGGCGCCCTGGGCTGGGCCGGATGTGCCTCTCAAAGCACTCAAATGGCTGCTGCAACGCCACGCCCCCCTCAGTATCAAGCCCGACTTCAGCCTATGGCAGTTGCAATGGATCGCGCAGTTTTTAAGCAACTGCTCAACCGAGCGCTATGACCTCAATAAATCACGCATGGTGCGCTTGGCGGAATATAGCCGCGACTGCCTGCGCACGTTGCGCACCAACACCGGGATTCACTACGAAGAACGCAGCCGCGGCACCCTGCAAGTGTTTCGCACCCAAAAACAACTCGCCGCTGAGGCCAAAGATATCGCCGTGCTCAGCCGCATGGGCGTGCCTTTTCAGCATTTGGACCCTGACGGCTGCACACATATCGAGCCTGCACTGGTACACGTCAAAGATCAGTTGCTGGGTGGCTTGTATTTGCCCGGTGACGAAACCGGCGACTGCCAGTTATTTACCAAACGACTGGCGGCAAAGGCACAGGCACTTGGCGTGCAATTTAGGCAAAGCGCAACCATCCGGCGCCTGATCACGCAGCAAAATCAATTACAAGGCGTGGAAATCAACACCGATGCTGGTAGCGAAACTCTGGCTGCAGACCACTATGTGATTGCCCTAGGCAGCTACTCGCGCCAACTCGCGCAAACCTTGGGGCTGAATGTGCCAGTCTACCCGGTGAAAGGCTATTCATTAACTGTCCCTATCGTGAATAGCGATGCAGCGCCCGTGTCCACCGTCATGGATGAAACCTACAAAGTCGCCATTACGCGCTTTGACCAACGCATTCGCGTCGGCGGCATGGCAGAGCTGGCAGGGTTTGATTTAAGACTTAACCCACGGCGCCGCGAAACCCTGGCCATGGTATTAAACGGATTATTTCCGCATGCAGGAGAGGTGTCACAAGCTGAATTCTGGACTGGCTTGCGCCCAATGACACCAGATGGCACGCCCATCATCGGCCAGGCAGGTAGCATGCATACGAATGTCTGGCTGAACACCGGCCACGGCACCTTGGGCTGGACCATGGCCTGCGGCTCAGGCCAGGTGCTGGCGGATCTGATAGCGCACGACAAACCGGCCATAGAGACACAGAGCTTAAGCGCTACCCGCTATCACTCTTGAGTTTAGAATAGCGCCGACTCTACGCTTCGCCACTTGAGTAAAGAGGACCCCGGCGCGTTGCTTAAGTGCTTAGAGTCGCTCTAGTCATATCGGCTACATCAACACAAACTCTTTTGCGACAGGCGGCGCTGGCAGTGTTTCATCCCCAAGCGCCTCTCTGAGTTCTAACTCAATCATCTCCGTGAGCGCATTAATCGGTAATGCATTGGCAATCGGTGCGAATGGCTCCTCCAGTTCGTTGCCTAAAGCATCCAGCCCAAACAGCGTGTAAGCCGCCAATGCGGTGACAAATGGCGTTGCCCAGCCCAGTGTGTTGGCAAAACAAAACGGCATCAAAAAGCAAAAGGTGTAAGCCGTGCGATGCAACAGCAAAGTGTAGCCAAACGGAATCGGCGTATTTTGAATGCGCTCACAGGCGGCCTGGGTAAACGCCAGCTTCTGAATTAACTCTTCCAGCAAGTTAAATTGAATGGGCTGAATGCACCCCTCACGCAAAGCGTCAATCAAGATCCGCTCCATGGCGCGCAAAATAACTTCCGGCGGGTTTTTGCTCTGGCTGAATGCACTGGCCTGCGCCGGTGGCAAGCGCTTGATGATTTTGGGCAATTGATCACCTGGCCGCAGTTGCATCAGCAAGGCATGGGCGTAAGCAATGTTATATTCCAGCAATTGCTTGCGGGCAACACTGATGCTGCCATCCGGCTCATCCAGAATCTGGCTCAGGCGGCTTAAGTTTCTGGCGGTGAGCATAAACTCACCCCAAATCTTTCTCGCCTCCCACCAGCGCTCATAACAGGCGTTGTTTCTAAAAGCGAGAAAAATAGACAAGGTAATGCCCAGCAACGCAAATGGACCGCCATCAAGCTTGGGCAGCCAGTCCGGCCTGAAGGTATACACAGACACCACGGCGGCAGACAAGGTCGCCACGAATATCAGCAACGGCATGATTCTGAGCACAATCGAGCCTTTGATGATAAAAAACAGTTCAAACAAATGGGGTCTGGGTCTAACGATCAAGGGAAGTCTCCTGCCTGGCGAAGCATTGCGATAATGATATACTCGATAGTCTGTAGTCTACCTGCCAGTGGTGCGGGAGCATGTTTGAAAAAGACATGGGAAACCACTGGTTAAGCATTTCTTGTCGTCTGTGCCGTGCATCACAAGCTAATGGATAAACATCATGTTGAAATGGAAAGATATTCTTAAACTGGCCAGAGAAGGTAACCTGGCACCTGATCATAAACTGCAAAAATCGATACGTGCCTGGCGCGAGATTCTGGATGATGAGGTGTTCGCTATTACCCGCCTCAGTGCCACCGAGCGGCCGTTTTCTTCTGAAATGTGTGTCGCCTTTACGCCAGGGCGCTATGCCTGCTCCTGCTGCACGCAAGTGCTGTTTGATTCCGGGCAAAAATTTGATTCTGCTTCTGGCTGGCCGTCGTTTGACCAACCCCTGGCGACGAATGCGATTGCTTATTTTGCCGATGAGAGCCACGACATGCAGCGCATTGAGGTGAAATGTAATGTGTGTGACGCGCACCTGGGGCATGTGTTCCCGGATGGCAAAACAGAGAGTGGGCTACGCTATTGTATTAATGGCAAAGCGATTACGTTTGTGGCCAACTAACAGCCCCTTAAAAAATGCGCGGCCTTTAACCCCGGCCGCGCATGATTCATGCTAATCATTTAATGCGCTAAGCGTCTGCCAAAACTCACCGCATAAGCAGTTGGTCGCGCCAGCAAGATAGGGTCCTGACTCGGCGCAATACCATCGGTCAGTTGCAACGGGTTAAACATAATCGGCTTTTCTGCTGCTTTGCTGTCTGCCACCGATTTATTCAGCGTGAGCGTACCCAGCTCTACCGTTTTGCGGCTATCAGGCCACACCACTGTCGCATTATTCACTGCGTCAGTCGGCTCAGCCAATTGCAGCAATAATTTATACTGCACTCCTTTTGCCTGCACGCGCTCAACAATGTCTGTCATCAGGTAATCTGGTGCCGCTTTGTCAGCCGCCGCCTGATCCAAATACTGTGCACCAGCCACCGGCACAATCTGGTAGCGCCCATACACAGCCTTACCCGCTGCATTGGTAAACTGAAACGCATTCACGCCAAAAAACGGCTGTGTAGCAAAACTCACAGGGGCCGGTTTGGGCGTGGTGACAAATTTAAGTGCGGCCGGATGTGCGCCTAGAAATTGTTCAACCGGACTAGGTTTGGCCGTACTCGCTTGTGAATCACGTACCGCATTTAACAAACCCAAAAAGTCCTCAGGGGTGGCTGCCGGAAACCCATTCACCGAAATACTCACAATGTCAGTGGCTGTGCCATCCGGCAATTGAAAGCGAATCGCGATGCCTTTAGGGAAAGCATTGCCATTGGCGTCGGGGATATTAGGCACGCCGGTCGCATCAGAAAAACGCACCAGCACCGGCGATGCTTTCTGAAAATGCGCGGCCTGACTGATTGCGGCTGCCTGGGCAGTCGGTGTAAAGGTGCCCTCGACCATCACGCCTTTGGCATGGTTGGCACGAAACCCTGCATGCGGGCCGCCAGACAGCGTGGTTAAGGTATCAACCAGTTGCTCAGTAACGGGTTTTTCATCGGCCAGTACTGGATTAGCGACGGCAAACGTGGCTGCAAACAACACGCTGAGGATTGCGTTTATTTTCATTTTCATTCCCTTTCACTCAAATTTAAAAACGACTATTAAAAAAGATCACACAAAATTAAATAGCGCACTACTTAAATATTAAAAAAATGAACACCCGCTTTTTAACTTGCCCGGGGCTTAGGCAACATGCTGAACCAAATGATTACGCAAGCTATTCAGGCGCTCGCGTAATTCACCAAGCTCTTGCAGCGAACACCCCATCGCACATAGCATATCATCCATAATGCCTGCCGCTTGCTGGCGCAACTGCCACCCTTGTTCGGTCAGGCAAATAATCACCTGGCGCTCATCCTGGCTGGAGCGTATCCGTTGCACCAGCGCAGCGATTTCCAACCGCTTTAATAAAGGCGTTAAGGTGGCAGAATCTAAAAACAGCTGCTCGCCAATATCACTCACCGTACGCTGATCGCCCTCCCACAATACCAGCATGACCAGATACTGTGAATAAGTGAGATCCAGCTTTTTTAACAGCGGCCGGTAAACCTTGTTAATCGCCAGTGATAGCGAATATACCGAAAAGCATAACTGCTCTTGCAATACCGGTGTTTTATTTTTCACGACCTCATTCATACTCTCGATTATAAATAGCACGCTATTTAATAGCAACATATTTAAGACTTATTTGTAAAAATAATTGATCATATAATGAACAATAAAATTGGCTTTTTTATGCATTCTGATCTGGCTCATCTCAATCTCCTATGGGGTTAGGTGACCATCATAAGCGCGATATTTTGTGAAATAAAGTTGAATGTTTTGATCACACCCATCAATAAAACTGATCACCAAATAAAAAGCCTCACCATAAAGTGAGGCTTGTGCATCAACAACACGACCTAACCGAGATTATCCAGCTTGAAAGGATCTTGTGCCTGCGGGTCGATGTCTAGCGGATTAATCGCGTATGACAGCTCATCGCCAATATCAATGTCGATCTCGTTTTGCCCTTCCCAGCGCTCCAGCCAGATAGAAAAATCTTTTTCCGGCATCGGCTTACCAATAAAGTAGCCCTGACCTTCATTGCACCCCAAACGGGCCAATTGGTTCAGCACGACCTCATTCTCGATGCCCTCAGCCACCACAATCAGGCCCATATTGTGCGCCAGGTCTATGGTCGATTTCACAATACTGGCGTCACTGCTATTTTTGTCCATAAACATGACAAATGATCGGTCAATTTTGAGCTCTTGTACCGGCAATTGACGCAAATAGGCCAGCGATGAGTAGCCCGTACCGAAATCATCAATCGACAGATGCAGCCCCATGGCAGCCAGTTTTTTCACCACCACTTCGGCACGTTCAGGGTCCTGCATCAAACTGCCTTCGGTAATTTCCAGCTTCAGCGCTTTGGCATCCAGGCCATGTGATGACAGTAAATGGCCAATCTGCTCTGGCAACTCCATATTGTTGAGGTCGCGCGTAGATAAGTTAACCGCCAGCGTAATGTGTAAGCCTTGCTTTTTAAAACCGGCCAATACCTGGCAGGCGCGCAGCAGCATCCAGTTTGTGATGTCACTGATGACGCCAGTTTGCTCGGCAAACGGGATAAACTGGTCTGGGAAAATCATGCCTTTTTCAGGATGTACCCAACGGATCAGGGCTTCGCCACCCAATGCGCGACGCGTCGTCACATCAATCTTGGGCTGGATATATAGCAATAACTGGTCGTGCTGGATGGCCTCTTTTAAATCCGAAATCAGGGTCAAGGTTTCTGACTGGTCAATTTCCAGCGCCGTGTTATAGACAATCCACGGCGATTTTTTGGCCCTAGATTCCTGCAAGGCGGTTTCAGCATGATTGAGCAACGACTCCTCATCCAGCCCGTGATCCGGGTACAAGGCAATGCCAATGCCGGTGCGCACATCAATCGCCTGCCCCTGCACACTCACGGGCCGCTCAAACACCTGCTGAATTTTGTCGGCATAGCGCGTGGCTTTGGCCTGGTCTGTGTGCTGCAATAGCACGGCAAATTCATCCGCATCCAGGCGCGCCACCATATCCTGCTCGCCCAGCACATTTTGCTTTAATACCTGACCCACGTGGCGCAACAAGTCATCACCAAAATCACGCCCCAAGGTTTGATTAATCGGTTTGAAGCGGTGGATATTAATCAGGATGACACTCATTTTTTGCTGGCTGTCAGCATGTGTCATGATGGCTTGGTGCACGCCCTGATTAAACGCCAGGCGGTTAGAAAGACCAGTCAATTCATCGTTAAATGCCAGCCGCTGGATACGCAATGAGCGTTGCAACACCGCCTCGCGCATGCTGTTAAGCGCCTTGGCCAAATGGCCGACTTCATCGGTGCTATCAACCTGGATTTCTTTTTCGTAGTCGCCAATGGCAATATTATCGGCGTCTTTGACCAATGCCGCGATCGGCTCTGTGGTTTTGCGCGACACATACCAAATGAGCACTGCAAAAATCAGCACGCCAATAAAGGTTAAAACAATCATCACCTTGAACAGTGTGTTCAAATCCTGTGTGAATGGCTCAACCGAGCCTTGCAACACTACCAATAAGGCATCGTCTTTGGTTTCGTGCAGCGAACGGATTTTTAAATGATAGGCCTGGCCATTGAGGTCAACCCGGTGCAATGACAGCTTTTGGCGATAAATATCAGCCACTGTTTTTACCAGCAAATTAGAGAGCTGGCTGGTTGAGGTGCCGCTCACCAGCTGCCAGTCGCGTTGACGCGTTTTTTGCACGAAAGTGACATCGAGGTGTGTCAACTGCTTGATCTGGCTAGCTAGCCGACCATCGACTGCAAACCCCATCACAATCCAGCCTATGGTCTCAGGTGCTTTCACCGGCACCGTAATCAACTGGTACGGCTTGCCTTCAACAATATCAAACTTGAGTGTGCCACTTTGGTTCTCCAGCAGCGCCTGTCTGGCATCTTCTTTGGCATTTGACCCAAACAGCGTTTGTTCATTATCCGTGGTGCCTATCACCAAATCGTCATTGTTGCTGATGTAGTAAGCAATTTGGGCATGAATACGCCCCTGATAGCTTTCCAATGCTGACTCTATCGTGCCGGCATCATTAGTGGCTATCGCCTCCCTAAACGCAAAATCGGCCGCCAGCACCTGTGTTGCCTGCTTCAAGCTTTGAGTATTGTGCTGCAGCAAGCTCACAAACACGCGCTCACCCACATTGATCTGCTCTTCAGCCAGCGCATTGGCGTGTTTCACCAACGCATATTTAAGCGGAATCAGCCCGGCCAATTGAATAGCAACCACCACCGTCAGAAAGGTGAAGGCGATACGTGAGCGTATATGTTTAAACTTGATCATGCAGGGAAATTTTACGGGAGGGCGATTTTAATCTCGGTCGCACCCTCTATTTTCAGTTTTTGTTCTGCAGCGGGCTTGGTTTGCCCCGGCAGCCACGCTTGATAGCTATATTGACCATCGTTTAATTTGAGCACCGCTTTGCCATTGTCATCAGTTTTGGCAAAAAAAGGCGTATCTACAATATAGATGTACCCTACCATAGAATCATGAATGTTGCACCCCAGCGTCACAACACCAGCCTGGTCAAACAATACCGGGTCAGTCGGGACACCAGAATACAGCTTTAACTCAAATTTTTTGGCGGGCGAGAACGAATAGACATGATGCCTGACCGTATCCTCATTGGGAAAGTTGATTCTGGTGCCGGTTTGCACAATCGTCACCCTGGGATTAAACATCTTGTTTTTCTGTACAATTTTGCCACCTGCACCAGCAGGCAACACAGTGGTCTTGCCATCATAAAGAGCGACCACAGCCTCCGCCACCGGTTTACCTGCAGCATCGGTGACCATGATTTTGACTTCGGCGGCGTCACTCCAGCGACTCAGACACACTACTGCAAGCATGATAAGAAAACGCTTCATATTCACTCCTAATTAGCCACTACATCACGCTTCATGGGCGCGAGGATGCGCAGCAATTCATTTTTTTCTTTGGTGCCCACCCCATTGATATCCATGCGCTCACGCATCACTTCCACCATGCGCTCAAATTCGGCAGTGGTGATATTGGCATCAGCATGCGATTTTTTCATGGTTTCGCCCTCATACACACAATCGCCGCCTGTTTTCACACACAAAAAATTTGTCAGGCTTTCTTTCAGCGTTTTCATTTTCACGCCTTCAAACGATCGATTGGTTTCTGGGTCTTTACTCACAATATCCAGCGTCTGGTTAGAAATTCTGGTGAGCATAGGCAGGCCACCGATACGTTGGTACAGGCTTGCCTCAGGCTTAGGCTGCGCCACGCACCCCGCAACAGTCACCACAGTAACTATCATCATCACAAAAAAACGCATTACATTCTCTCAATACTTTGGGCCAATACTCACATATTAACGCGCGCGCAGTCGGCGCCAAACGATAATAAACACTGGCTTATCAACGTTGTTTCGACAATTACATTTATTGCAATAATTACATAATGCGATAATCAAAATTAAAGAAGTCAGCCCCATGCACGCGCCTTATTCACTTTTAACACACTTCATGCAAGCCGCCGCACTCATCTGTGCAACATCACTCACCGCCCACGCCGGTGACCGCCTGTTAGCCACGGGTGGCGTGACCCAAATTGAAGGCGCAGCCGGTGGCGGATTAATGCCATGGGCGGTAATTAGCGGCTATGGCACCGACAAACAGATCGGCGGCTCAATGTTTTACACCCATGCCGAAACCAGAGGCGACTTTACACTCAACACCACCGGTGTTGCGCTGGGGCTTTTCAATCGTGTCGAGGTCAGTGGCAGTCAGGCACGTTTTGGCCTGGGTGATACCGTGCCCGGAGCACAGATTCGCCTGAATACGCTGGGGGTAAAAGTGCGTGTATTGGGTGACGCGGTTTACGAACAAGACAGCTGGCTGCCGCAAATATCGGTCGGCGCGCAGTATAAATATAACGAAAACTTTAATGCTGTGCCCAAGGCGCTTGGCGCCAAAGACCGCAGCGGTGTTGATTACTACATTGCCGCCAGTAAGCTGTTTTTAGGCGCCATCAATGGTTACAACCTGTTACTCAACGCCAATCTGCATGCAACCAAGGCCAACCAGTTTGGCCTGCTCGGCTTTGGCGGTGACAAGCACGACAGTTATCGTGTTTACCCGGCAGTGTCTGCCGCCGTCATGCTCTCGGACAACTGGCTTATTGGTAGTGAAATACGCTACAAGCCGGATAACCTGTCTGTTTACCAGGAAAATAGCGCGCAGGATATTTTTATGACCTGGTTCCCACATCGCAACGTTTCAATCACCGGTGCTTACATCGACTTGGGGCGCATTGCCAACAAGGACAACCAGACCGGCTGGTATTTGTCTGGCCAGATCAATTACTAAACTAACCGAAAATGTGCGGTGCAGAAAATAAAAACGGGCGCTAAAGCGCCCGTTTATGCCATTAAGAACAAATTATTTGTTCATAACGTACATAGTTACTTCAAAACCGAAACGCATTTCGGTAGCAGCTGGTTTAGTCCACATAGTCATTTCTCCTTGATCTTAAATTCGTTTTAGCGATTGCTATCAACGTGTGACCATATTAAAACTGCTAGGCGCCGTTGTCGTGATTAAACTACGCAACATGCATTCATGATTTTCATGAGTATGGCCTGATACAGCCTTTAAGCGAAACGGGATTTGATATAGCGCAATAGCTTGCGCATGCCTTTACGGCCAATGGTTTTTTTCAGTGACACTTTAAAATCATACAAATAAAACGGCCACAAAAATTGCCAGCCCAGGCGTCGCCCAGTCATGCCCAGGTACATTTGCAAAAACTGCTTGCGGCCCTCCCAATGCAGTTTATGCAAGGCACGCGTTAAGTCAGCCAGGCGCTGCTTGATCATGGTTGCAGTGGCTGTCGCCTGCAAACGCGCAGTGTCTATCAGCACAAAGCGCAATTCATCTGCGTGCTTTTGCACCAGAATATTACCACCAGAGAAATCACGGAAATAAATACCTGAGTTATGCATATGCAAACAGAAACGGGCAAAGGCGTGATACAAGGTGTCGGCAGCAATGCCTTCAAAATGGCTGTCACCGTTTTTAAACGCCAAAAAGGCTTTTGAAATGGCGAACTGGTGCGGCACAAAAGCACACATATAAAAATTGCGGCGCAATGTAGGATCATTGGCATGCTCAATGTAGGCAAGCGGCATTGCGGTGCTAACCCCGCGCCGTAACAACTCCATGGCGCCATTCCAGCTACGCTTGGCCTTGCTCGGCTTATACCTATCTAGCCAGGTTTTGTGCCAGTACATGCGCACCGGTTTTTTAACGGTGACCTGTTGCGCGGCATCGCGCGGATCCGGCAGTGACCAGATGGCATTTCTGGCATGACGCAAAGCATTCTCTTTAGCTGGCGGCAGTAAGGTTTCTGGATGCCAGGCCTGCCATAACTGTTGTGCTTGCTCGGCATTGGCGGCCAAGATCATGCCGCGCCAATCACCCTCTTCAATCGGGAAATACTGCTGACCGGCGATATGCGCGTGAATCACGGTGCCGCTTAATACGGGGCGTGGCGTGCGCAAGACAATCTGTTCAGCTTGTGGCCACACCAGGTATAACGGCGACTCGGTGAGCATTTGTTTACCCTGCGCTGGTTCACCATCGCGGTTAAATAGTTGCGCTTGCTGCAAACTATGCGGTGAATAAATCTGGTCCAATAAGGCAGATTGACCATTCACGGTCCAGGCAATATGCACAGTTTGCCCATGCTGTTGCAAATGGTGGATTTCCAGGCCGTTGCCGGTGCTGACTGGCGCAATATATTGCGCCCCATTGAGCCAATGGCTGACGGTTTTAAAGGCAGCAAAACTCGGGTTTTGCCGATAATTCGCACACTCGCCATCTGCTGATTTGTAATAAGCCACTCGCTCCAGTGCAGGATAATCAGCATCCATCAGGCCATCATCAATCAAGCCCTCGCGGTGGCAAATAAACGCACCCCAGTTGGCGTGCCTCAGGGCACCCGAGGCAGCCAGCAATGTGAAATAGCGCGTCACATAATCAGCCTGCTTCTGCGCACCATCCGGCAAACGGCGCTTGATGCGGAAAATAGCCCAAAACGCGACCGGCGACACCAGCGTTGGTACGCCCATATCATCACCGATTTTTTGTAGCAACTTGGCTTTTTTAATCAGGTTAAATTTGAGGCAACGCGTCCACTTATGCCTCAACATACGAAAATCTGCCAACTCAGGCTCGATCACCCGCTCCACAAACAGGTTATTACTATGCACATCGGGCAATCGACGGTCTTCGCCCAGCGTTTTCAGCAGGCTGATGTTATACAGGGGCTCAAAGTCCTGAATATTCGGGCCAACCACCACCACCTGATACTCTCTGGCCAGGTCATAGGCAATTTGCCAGGCAAGCATAAAGCCCGGCATGTCGTAACCAGCCCACTTTTTGCGATTAACCGTATTGCCAATTTCCAGCGCGGCAATGCCTGTCGCGTAGCCTTGCAGCAACTCACCGATAAACTGCTTCCAGCGTGCCTGCACCTCATGGCTGCGCATATTTTTGGCTGCCTCATAAGGCTGCACGGCATGTAAAGTGACTGAGAAACCAGCAGCCAATAATCGTCGTAAAAAACGTTCCTGAAACGGCCGTGCATCATCATCACTCATGTCCAGCCGCACCCGCTTAACGCCGATTGCCTGCAACTGCTCCAGCACATAGCTGTCTGTCGCCGGGTCTGCATTACTGGCAACGCACAGGCCGGTGAAGTCATCAGGAATGGTATGGTTAATCGCTGGTAAATGACTGTTTTTGAGCCAGAAGCGGCCAGAAGCGATGTATTTCAGGCCATCAATCATGACCTGGCGCGTGAGCATGGAGGGTTGTGTCTTCTTCAAAACGAGCTCTACTCTGGCAAGCGATAACGTTGTTCTTGATACAACAGCGCAGGCAACAGGCTATTCGCCAGTGCTCGCTCTGCGAAGGCGGTCCCGTCGGCAGGGGCGGCCGTATTTTGCAACTGCTTGCTGGCAAGATCGTAGCGACCAAATGCTGGCGGCTTACCTTCACGCAACACCACAACTGCATTTTCTGCGGCCTCTGGCCCCAGCTGCTGCATCCAGCCAAAGTTATAGTTGTACTGCATTAAAGCGCGGCCACGGTAGTAAGCACTCACATTAGACAAGTCATGACCCGTCATCGGGTGCTGCGCCTCTATACCCATGAGTGACAACACCGTCACTGGCAAGTCAATCTGGCTGGCAATCACATCGACTGTTTTAGGCTGGACTGCACCGCCTAAAATCAGGGCCGGGATATGAAAATGCTCGATAGGCACCAGCGAATCACCGCGTACGCGGATATCGTGGTCGGCCACGATCAAGAATACGGTATCGTTCCAGTAAGGGCTGGCTTTGGCTTTTTTAAAGAACTCACCAATCGCGTAATCGGCATATTTCACGGCATTGTTGTCAGTCGCCTTGGGTTGCTCATAGAGCTTAATCCGGCCATCCGGGTAGTCAAACGGCGCATGGTTAGAAGAGCTGAAAGCCAGGGTAAAGAATGGTTTGCCACTGGCATGGTGCGCCATCAGTTGCTCATGGGTTTTATTCAGCAGGTCTTCATCCGAGGCACCCCAGCTGGCGACAAATACCGGATTTTGAAAGTCGGGCTGGTCCGTGATTTGCTGAAAACCATTGCCCATGAAAAAGCTGCGCATATTGTCAAAATGCGCTTCACCACCATAAATAAACTCGGTCAAATAACCTCGCTTAGATAGCAACGATGCCAATGTAAAAAAGTTCTTCTGGCTTAAATCCAGTTTGACAGTGCTGTCAGAGGGCGTCGGTTGAAAGCCAGTGACAACTGCCTCAATACCACGCACCGAGCGGGTGCCGGTCGCATACAAGTGTGTGAACCAGATACCATCTGCTTTGAGTTTTTCCAGATTTGGCGTCACCGGCTTGCCACCCAGTGACTCCACAAAACCTGCGCCCAAGCTCTCTTGCAGCAAAATCACCAGGTTCAATGGTTTGTCGCGTTTAACGCCAGGCACCAGTGTCGTCAGCGTTGGAATATCAGTGTCTTGTGCGCCGGTTAAGGCAAAGACTTGTTCGCGCGGCATCTTGCCATAAATCGCACTCGACTTTGCTTCGTGTTGCAAACTATAAGCCGCGTAAAAGACCGAATAAGTCGAGTTCAAAATGAGGCTGTTGACCATGCTGTCTTGCGTAATTGCAAACAGCGCCGGGTTGGCGGGGCGGTGCGTCAGCGTTGAACGAATACCAAGCACGGTCAATACCAACAGCAGTGGCCACACCAGCCACACGGCGGGTCCAGACCATTTTACCTGCGCTTTGCGCCATGGCTTGAGCAGTTTGCGCACCAGTGCAAAGGCAATCACCGTCATCACCAAGCCAAACAACAGCTCCAGCTTAAAGCCCTGCCACAGCATGCCAAATACCTCGTGCGGATATTTTAGATATTCGACAAAAATACGGTTAGGCCGCACATCATATTCGAGAATAAAGCCAGGCGTGGCGGCTTCGAGAAACACCAACAGCACCAATGACAGCAACACCCACCAGAACGTAAATCCACGCCATACTTTGAACAACTTAGGGAGCGCTAATATCGGCGATAACAAGACAGGAATCAGTGCCAGCAAGCCTAACTGAATTACATCAACACGCACACCTTGCAGTAAAATTTGGCACAGCTCACCCGTGGCCTGCACGCGCTCCCACTTCCAGGCCACCAGGCCTAAACGCGAGAGGGAAAGCAGCAGCAATCCGCTGATAAACATGACAATGAGCGGTGCATAAGGGCCAAACCAATGTCCAATGGCCCATAATTTTGAAGTGGAACGTGGCTTGCCGAAGTAACTTGATTGCATGGTTGCTTAATCAGATTGATTCAAGCGTGTGATTATAACGGGTTATTCGCGATTGTTAGCGCAAGGCCAAAGCTACTCAGGCAAAACAGACTTTTTGCGCAAGTCTAGATACACCACTGACAGCAAGCCTACCGGAATCACAAACCCCACCAGTAATGGCACTAAATCGACCAGCATATCGACAATACCCGTCTGGCTGGTGAACAAACTCCAGGCTTTTGCCAGTAACGGAATCACCGTAAACAACAAGGTGGGGATTAAGAACCAGATCGTACTGCTCGCGCCGCGTTTAGCCAGCCGTGCACAGAGATAAGACACCACGGCAACAATCACCGCCGCCCCAGCGCCCCACACGGCACCGGCCACGATGGTAATCCAGGTGCCAACCTGATAGAGCAATAAACAAATGATGGCAGTGAGAATGAGTTTTCGATTAAAGGCGATTTTCATGCGCTTACTCTTTGTGATTGATTGAACACATTAAACAATGTTTTATGTGATTTAAAAATAGCAGCATGAATCTATTTAAAGCACAACGTAACCGTTAGACATCCATAGAGGCTGCCATTGGCAACCCCAACTAACCATCATGGCTTTAATTCGTTGTTGCTGGCGGTGCCGCTTCAGGCACAGTCGGCTGCACAGGGTTGCCTTGCGTCGTGCCCGCTTTGTCATCCTTGTTTCTTAGCAGTTTGTTTCTATGCTTTTTTTCAGGCCGCTCGCCCAACCCTTTGTCTGTCCGTTTATTTTGTTCTTGCACCTGAGGGCTGTGCGCATTACCCAAATTGCTCTCATCGTGAGGCACGCCGTCCTGATGTACGCCCGTTGGGCCTTTGTCAGTCGATCGCTGTTGCCGTTGTACTTGCGGACTATCCGAAGTGCCCAAGGTGGCCGCATCGTCCCGGCTAGAAGCTGCATTAGCAGCCAGCGCTGTCATCGAAAATAATAAAGTAATTAATAGTTTATTCATTTTTCATCCTTAAATAAAAAGGTCAATACATGACGGTTGTTGGTCTTTTTATTTAAGAATGTTTTTTGAATGCTGCTTATCAGCGCTTCTCTTATTTTGCTGTAGGAAGTGACCGCCTGATCAACTGCCAAAGTAATTTAATCAAGACCCAACCGAACCCCACACCTCCAATTAAAAATAAGATGGCCGGTAGCGGGACGATTGAGGGCATTGCTGGCTTACGCACCAATCCTTGCTTCAAGTTCTCAGGTAACGGATTCGGCGTCACCGGGATAATTTGCCACTGGCTTCTATCCGCCGGGGCCTGTTGCAGGTATTGCGCAAAGCTATATACCGGCGCCAGGCCATACGCCCGGCTGGAAGGGATTTGCGGGATGCGCACAAAATAGATCGCTTCCAGCTGTGTGGTCATGGCTTGCATGGTGCCTGAAGTTAATGTTGACTGATCGCCAGTACGTGCAATATTGAGCAGGTCATTGCCTATTGCATCAAAGGCGACAGCTGGGAATAGCCGGGTCATTTCGGTATTGAGGTAATCATAAATAGCACGGCCTTTTTGCAAGCTGCGCTCAGTGGCGGCCACATACCAGTAAGCAGCGCTGGCTTTGAGCAGGCTTTCGACACCACGCACCGGCACTTGCCAACCCAGGTTGCGCAAAGCGTCTATGCTGATGCCTGCACAGTTTTCACGGGCGTGCTCATAGACAAAGTCATTGCGGTAAAAGTGCTGGAAAACGCGATTGTTGAGGGCCTGAATTTGCTGGGAATCTCTGGCTGGCTAAACACCGCTACCAGCATATACGAAGGACGATAAAAGGATTGCCCGCTATTGAGGTCGCCCATATATTTATCAAACGGCGTCACCCCGGCAATAATGCCTTTTTCACTGTTGCTGGCCAGGTTGTAATAATTATTCACCAGCCACGTATCATAAGCGCCATCAGCCCCCACCCGCCCGGTGGCCAATGCAAAATGCCCGCCATGCGCCTCATCGTCATCGCCTTGTGCGCCGTTGAGCAAAATGCCTAACGCCGCTTTGCCGGACGACTGTTGTGCTGCACCGGGCGACTTCTCCCATAACAAACGGCTTTGATGCGGACTGCGGGCGCCGCCATTGGCAAACTGCACCAGTGACTGCAGACTCTCACCTGCTTGCAAAGGCTGTGTGCTCGCCATTAAATCGAGCTTAAACCGCTGCGGCCAGACGGTGCGGGCCACCAGTGTTTGGCCATCCAATTCGCCGCGCACAGAAAGCGGGCCCTGGCTAATAAAGTGGCTGGTCTCGGCATTCCAGTAGGCGCGATTAGTGGCGATTTTAGGTACTAAATTAAACTGGAGGCGCTCACCCTCGGCCGTGGTCACCGCTGTTGCATCTGCATTCAGCGTGAGGCGTGACCAATGCTGGCTGGCACCCGTCCACACTAACGCTGGTAACGCCAGTGGATTTAATGCCAGCACATCGTCGGCGCCGCGTTTATTCGCGTGGTAACTTGAAACAGACAAGCCAGCCTGCGGCAGCGCAAAAGTGTCGTTACGAAAATACCATAACCCTTGTGGCAATGCCTGGCATTGCTGGCAACTACCATTCACGGTTTGAAATTGGTCTTGTGCATATAAACCCAGCCTATCGCTACCAGGTTCGCTACAGGCCAACGACGAGATCAGGCCTAACCCCACACCCACGATACGACGCATGATTACCCTCTCAACCCGGCAAGATAATCACGCACGCTGTGCCAATATTCCGGTTGGCGAAAACACAGATAAATAGCCACCAGCACATTGACTGCCGCTGTAATGGCAAACAATTGCGGAATGCTGACACCCATGCCAAACAGCAACACCGAAAATCCGGCCGACAGCACCATAAACAAGGCATTCATAATATTGTTGGCCGCAATTACGCGTGACTGATACCCGGCCTCGGCGCGGCTTTGCAGCAATACATACAATGGCACGATATACAGGCCGCCACTCACCCCCAGCAAGGCCACATCGAGCAACATACGCGCATAATCAACGCCGCCCAGCGTATGCAAACTTAAGACTGGATTAGCCAATAACTGTTGCTGGATACTACTGGTGGTCGTGGCGAAATCCCAGGCAAATAAGGACATCCCTGCCGCCCCCAACATGACCAGGCCCAGTTCCTGTTTGCCTTTGGACAGTTTTTCACACCAGATCGAGCCCACGCCCACACCAACCGAGAAAATTGACAACAGGCTGATAAAATCGCGCTCGCTACCCTGCAACACATTTTTCGCCAGGTTAGGAAACTGCGCCAGCAAGGTCGCACCAAAAAACCAGAACCACGAGATCGCCACAATTGCCACCCACAAGGTCTGCTGTGCCCAGAATGTGCGCACATTCTTGATGGTTTCAGTGATCGGGTTCCAGTTAATTTTCATCTCTGGCACCGGCGCGCGTGACAATGGAATACCACGGCTCAGGTGATAGCCTGAAATAGCCACCAGCAATACACTCAAGCTGGTAAACAAAGCATGTTGCTCTAAACTACCCAACCAGGCACCCAGCACCTGCCCCAGCAAAATAGCCACAAAACTACCCATTTCAACCAGCCCGTTACCCGCGGTCAGCTCATTAGGCTGTAAATGCTGCGGCAAATAAGAGTACTTTACCGGGCCAAACAAGGTGGAATGCACGCCCATTAAAAACAATGCCAGCGCCAGCATTAACAAACTGCGACTTAAAAAGCCAATGCTGGCAAACAGCATGATGCAAATCTCCAGCACCTTCACCAGCCGGATAATCTGCGATTTTTCATACTTGTCTGCCAATTGTCCGGCCGAAGCCGAAAACAGAAAAAACGGCAAAATAAACAGGCCAGGCAGCAAGGTCGCCAATGTTGCGCCGTCCAGCGTGGTCAGGCTGGCAGTGTTAAACGCCACTTGTGTAATGAGGGCAGTTTTAAACACATTGTCATTAAAAGCGCCTAACCCTTGTGTCCAAAAAAAAGGGCCGAAGCGTTGCTGACTCAGTAAGTTGAAAGGGTTACTCATGCTGCTTGCTCCGCCATTTGCTTCAATGTCACATAATCTGTTTTGCCCGTGCCCAGCACAGGGATCTGCTCAACCACGACCAATTTACGCGCAATGGCGATTTCAGGCGCACCGAGGTTTTTGGCCACAATCTGCAAGTCTTCGCGTTTGAGTTTGGCATCGGTGGTAAATAACACGATGCTTTCACCGCGACTAGCATCGGGCACGGTCGTCGCGGCGTGTTGCTGCTCTGGCGCTGCCGTGTTGGCAATTTTTTCGACCACCTCAAGCGAGACCATTTCACCAGCCACTTTGGCAAAGCGCTTCACGCGGCCTTTGATGTGAATAAAGCCTTCTGTATCCACTGCAACCACATCACCCGTCTCATACCAGCCCTCTTGCGGCGCGACCAGCACCCCCGGGTTTTCGTACAAATAATAGCCCTGCATGATGTTGTCGCCCTTCACCGAGAGCAGGCCGCCGTTTTCAATGCCGGGGATGGGCGCAAGCTTATACTCAATGCCTGGAAAAAACTGGCCGACACTGCCATTGCGGTTAGCCATCGGCGTGTTGGCGGCAACCACCGGCGCGCACTCAGTCGTGCCGTAACCTTCTAAAATACGGATACCAAATTTTTCGTGATAAATTTTGCGTACTTCTTCGTTGAGCTTTTCTGCCCCGGCAAACACCACGCGCAATTTATAAAAATCATACGGGTGCGCATACTTGGCGTAATTGCCCAAAAACGTGCTGGTGGAGAAAAACACCGTGCAGCCTTTGTCGTAAATCACTTCCGGGATCAATTTGTATTGCAGCGGTGATGGAAACAGCAGCAGCGGGATGCCGTTTAATAAAGGCAATAATGCACCAGTAAAGCCAAACGCATGAAACAGCGGCAAGGCCATCATGAACTTATCTGCCGGGCTAAAATCCAGCGTTGCCAGAATCTGGTGCGTGTTGGCCAAAATACTTTTATGGCTGTGCACCACGCCTTTGGGCTTGCCTTCCGAGCCAGAGGTAAACAATATCACCGCGGTATCTTCCGCCGTGGCGGACTCCATGGCCGCACGTGGGTAATGCAGCGCATAGCCCATCAACCAGGCGCGGTCCAGCATGCCAAACTGGCCACGCAAGTCTTCCAAGTAAACGATATTCAAATCGCTCATTTGCGCGATCGTGTCTTCCAGCTTGGCCGTTGCAATAAATTTGCGCGAACTGATCACGGTGCGAATATTAGCGGCCACACAGGCATTGCGCATGCCATCTGCCCCGGCGGTATAGTTCAGCATGGCCGGGATTCTTCTAAAAGCCGTCATACCCAGTACCAGCGCCATGGTGTTGGTAATATTAGGCATCAACACGCCGACCGCCTCATTAGGCGCACTGACTTTACTGGCAATTCGCCCCAACGCCAGGCTGCGCTTAAGCATCTCCTGATAGGTATCTTCTACCTGATTGAGGTCTTCGATAATGCGGGTTTTGGCGCCATATTTGTCCATGGTATCGACAAAGGCCTCAAACAGCGTTTTGCTTTGCTGTGTTTTAAACAGCATGTGCTGCATGATATTGCGCATGGCTTCGCCTGCAATGCGACGGCGTTGCTTGGCGCTCAACGGCGCATGATGCCCGTGCTGCTCAATGCGGATCTCAGTCGTGGGCAGAATTTTCAGGGTCACGCGCGGCAATAATTTACGCGGATGTGCATCAGATAACCGGCCAAAATAAGACTGAGCGGCGCCTTCAACCCGCACCGGCAAAATTTTGACCCCGGTTTTAGCCGCCACAAATCCAGGGCCGTCATACACCTTCATCAAGGCGCCGGTCAGGGTAATGCGCCCTTCAGGGAAAATCACCACGTTTTCACCTGCGTTTAAGCGCTGTACCACTTTTTTCATGGCCAGCGGGCTAGCTGGGTCAACAGACAAATGCGGCGTCAGCTTTAACCACCAGCGAAAAAAAATATTTTTTAGCACGCCGGTATGTACGACAAAGGTCGCGCGCTTGGGTAAAAACAAGCCTAACAGCAAGCCATCCAGAAAAGACTCATGATTGGCAATAATCAACAGCTTGTCTTCCTGCGGTACATTCTCCAGCCCGGTCACGCGCACACGAAACAACAGACGACACACCGCCCTTAATACACTCACCAGCATTGTTTGCTCCCCATTAAATTCTTTTTTATATTTCGTCTTTGATGTAATCAAGCACATTTTGTAGCGCTTGCTGCATCAATGATTTATTGACCCAAAAATAGACCTCGCGGCCGATTTTCTCGCTCTGCAGCGCACCGCCGCGCTCCAACACTTTTAAATGATGTGTCACTGCGGTGCGACTCAGTTGCGAACTCTCAACGACTTGCAAAATCGTCAGCCGCTCGTTTTTTTCGAACGATAGCAAAATCCGTTGCCGGTGGGCATCACCCAGCGCAACGAAGAGCTCTGAAATAGCGTTCCAGGGTTCTGGAACTTGGATCACTGTTTTCATATAACTATATAATTAGTTATTTAGTTTGTTTTGTCAAGCACCATCATACAAGACAATCATGCGCATGGATTAGTCTGTGCTTCATCAAAGCATCATCCAACGCCAATGCCTGCCCCGCTACACTGCAATGCCTTATGTCGAGGAGTGTGAGATGTTACGCCTGTCAGTATTATCCTGTTTGCTGGCCTGTATGCCGCTAGCTAGTCACGCCAGTGCACAAATCAGTCTGGCAAACACGAACTGCTCCGGGGATATGGCGCTGTCATCAGGCAGCGGCATATCATTAAGCTGTACAGGCAACTTAAGCCTGGATGGCGGCTGGCTGAAATCTGACAGCCAAATATCACTATTTGCAAGTGGTGACCTGACACTCAATAACCTTAGTCTCTACGCGCCGGAAATCACTTTATCGAACTTGACCGGCAGCCTGACAATAGGCAGCAACGTGCTCTTCGACATCACGCACACGCTAGCACTCACCAGCGGTGCCACCCCTATAGACAGATGGTTGCCGCGTCCGGTGATTGAATGGCAGTCATTTGATATAGGCTTGAATTCAGGCGCCGTCATCAGCGTGAGTAACAGCACGAGTGCTACTCAGCAAACCATCGCTCACAGGCCAGCGCTGGCAGGTAGCCTAGTACTCACACCCGCACAAAGTCAGATGTTCATCCATGAATCGCGGATCACTTTGATCAACAGCGCAGGCATCAATGTTTCTGCGGTGCCGGAACCTGATAGCTATATGATGATACTGGCGGGCTTAGGGCTTAGGGCTGATGGCTTGCAGGCGCAAGTCAAAAAATTAGCCAGCGCAGGCTGAAAGATGTGTTTGCAGTAGGCTGAGCATAGCGGCATCGCCCGACTGATCAGCGCTAAAGGCAGTCAAACCTGATGCACGCGCCTGCTCGGCAATGCGTGCATGATTAACAAATAAAGGTGTCACTTTTAACCAGTCAGCCTCACCCGCCAGTGCCAGCAAAAAGCGCAAGGCCTCGGTGCTGGTAACGACAATGCCGTCTAAGTGACCTTGGGCATAGGCCTGCTGCAACAACTGGGCATTATTTTGCGGATTCACGCGGCGATAGCATTCACCGAACACCACCTCTGCGCCACGCTGCTTTAAGGTGTCGGCTAACACTTCACGCCCACCCACGCCACGTACAATCAGCACGCGCTGCTCTTGCATGTGTTGCAATGCAGGTAGCGCCAGCAAGGCTTCACTATCAAAGCGTTCACGCGGCGTCAGCACTTCTGCGATGCCGTAGCCTTGCAAGCTGGCGGCGGTCGTTGGGCCTATCGCGGCAAATTTAAGCGCGGGCGAAATACCCGCCTGCTGCAACAACGGCATGCCATATTGCACGGCATTGGTGCTGATAAACACGGCCCAATCAAACTGGCTAAGCGGCGTGACCGCTACATGAAAATCGATTAAGTCCTCCAGACCTTTGATATCCAGCAACGGAAAGGAAATCACCGCGCCGCCTGCAGCCGTGATCGCCGCAGTCAGCTTGGTGGCTTGCTCGGGTGGCCGCGTGACCGCGATATGCACCCCGGCCAAGGACAAGGTCATTTCACCCCATCCAAGGTCGCCAGAATTTTATCGGCACCACGTGCCACCAGCTTCAGCGCCAATTGCTGGCCTAGTTTTTCTGCCTCAGCCGCATGGCCGGTGACGGTTTCCTTGAGCATCTGCTTGCCATCGACGCTGGCGACAAAACCTTGCATGGTGATGGTGTCACCTTGTTTGGTGGCGTAGGCGCCCAGCGGCACCGTGCAACTCCCTGCGAGCGCACGGCTGAATCCTCGTTCAGCTTCCACGCACAATTGAGTATCCACATGATTCAACGGCGCCAGCACTGCCATCAGGTCACTGCGGTCAACATTGATTTCGATGCCCAATGCTCCCTGACCCACGGCCGGAATACTCTCTGCCGGACTAATAAAACTTTTGATACGATCACCCAAATCCAAGCGAATGAGCCCAGCTGCCGCCAGGATAATCGCAGCATATTGGCCTTCATCCAGTTTGCGCAAACGGGTTTGCACATTGCCGCGCAATGATTCGATTTTTAAATGCGGAAAGCGCGCCTGTATCTGGCTTTGGCGACGCAAGCTGGAGGTGCCAACCACACTGCCTTCTGGCAACGCTTCCAGACTGGCATAGTCGTTAGAAACAAAGGCATCGCGCGGGTCTTCGCGCTCACCGGTCGCGGTCAACACAAAGCCGTCTGGCAAATGCATAGGCACATCTTTCATACTATGCACGGCTAAATCGGCACGGCCATCCGCCAAGGCGTTTTCAAGCTCTTTAACAAACAAGCCCTTGCCGCCTATGCGTGACAGCGGTGAATCCAAAATTTGATCGCCCGTGGTGGTCATGCCTAAAATGCTGACCTCGCATTGCGGATACAGCGCTTGTAATCTGGCTTGAATATGCTTGGCTTGCCACATAGCGAGAGCACTCTCGCGTGAAGCAATCACCAGCGTGGCAGGTGGGTTTAGTGTACTCACAACGATGTTACCTATGATGAATTTAGCAGTGTATTTTAACACGTCATCGCCAGACTTCTGCGGGTATCCCATGGTGTGTTCAGATGAACCTTTTGCTCCACAAGGCCGTCGGATTCAGTTATGCTGACACCTGCATAGCAACCCGAAGTGGCTAGAAAAGTCGCTATTCAACGATAAATATGGAGGACTATCCATGCAATACCAACTCGAAATTTTCATCTCTTCCCTTAATCAGTTCTGGGTCGAATTGGTCCATTTTGTACCCAAATTGCTCGCTGCCATGGTGATTTTATTTTTTGGCTGGCTGGTGGCCAAGGCGGTCAGATTAGGCGTGAAACGCATTCTTGAGATTTCGCATTTTGACACTTTTGCACAAAAATCCGGCCTCGAAGCCTTTATGCGTAGCGCCAATTACAAAGTCACGCTGAGTGGCATCATCAGCCAGGTTGTGTATTGGCTGGTCATTTTGCTGTTTGTCATCACTGGCGCTAATTCGCTGGGCCTCACCGAGGTTGCCTCGTTGCTTAAAGAGCTGGCCAGCTACTTACCCCATATTATTGTCGCGATTCTGGTGGTGATTTTTGGCACGCTGTTTGCACGCTTTATTAACCGGCTGGTGTTTGCCTGGTTGCATAGCATCAAGTTTGAACAAGCACTCATTATCAGCACCTCGGCTGAATACTGCATCCAGATTCTGGCGATTTTTATTGCGCTGGAGCAACTTGGCATCGGCATGCAACTGATCCACTCGCTGTTTGTGATTGTATTTGGTGCCGTATTTTTGGCGCTGGCCATTGCCTTTGGCTTGGGCGGCCGAGATTGGGCGGCCAAAGTGATTGATCAGGCACAAAAGAGAAAATAGTGAAGATTAAGGTCGCCGCTAGGCGGCCTTAATCACATGCTGGTGGCGCCGGCTCACGACTAATGTGTCCGCGACCCCTTTGATTAGCACCACCCACACCGTTTCTCCGGCCTCTTCGCCCTCAGTCACCCGTTGCTTTTCAAAACCGCTAATCGCCGTGCGCGCCACCAACGCGTTGCGGTGAATGCGCACAAACTGGGCGGCATACGTTTGTTCAAGTTGGTTGAGTGAGGTTTCCAGCAAATAGCTTTTGTCGCGTGTGCGCACCGTCACGTACTTCAACTCGGCACGAAAATACAACACGTCTGCCAGCGCAATCAGTAACACCTTGCCGCGCTCTTGAATGCTCAGATGATCATGCGTTTGTTGCAAGCTTTGTAATGCCTGCGATTGCATTTGCTGCAAAGGCCTGGCCTTGGCTAACGCCGCCGCCAACCGCTCACTGCGAATCGGTTTAAGCAAATAATCAATGGCGTTCAGCTCAAACGCCTGTACCGCATAATGATCATACGCAGTAGTAAAAATCAGCTTGGGTGGTTGTGGCAAGCCGCGCAAATGCTGCGCCAACTCAATGCCATCCATTACAGGCATGCGGATATCCACCAGCACAATATCCACTGCAGCATCTTGCAGCAACCGCAGCGCCTCCACGCCATTGGCCGCTTCACCGGCCACATCATAACCACCCACGTCGCCGACCAAATCGCGCAAACGCTGTCTGGCCAATGGCTCGTCATCTACAATGAGCAAACGCTGGTTAGCCATGCACAACCTCGGACAGCGGACGCGTTGGAATCACGATTTCTACGATGTAACGCTGGTCGGCCTCATATTGCCGCAATTGCGCCTCCAGGTCGTAGTGCAGTCGCAAACGCTCACGGATATTTTTAAGTGCCATTTTATTGCCGCCAGACTTGTCACTGCGTGGCGGCAGCGGATTGCTGATACGCAACAACAAACTCTTGCCGCTAATGTTGATTTCAATCACCACCACCCCGCCCTGCGATTGCGGCTCTATCCCGTGATATACGGCGTTTTCCAGCAAGGGTTGCAGAATCAGTGGCGGAATCATCATCTCGGCAGGAATATCAGCCAATTGCCAGTCACATTGCAGCCGCTCGTCTAAGCGTAGTTTTTCGATATTCAGGTATTGCTGGCACAGGGCAATTTCTTGTGACAACGGCACCAGATCGCGGTTATCCGCCATCAATACGCGAAACAATTCGGCCATATCTTCCAGCGCCGTTTCAGCCCGTTGCGGCTGGCTGCGAATCAGTGACAAGGCGGCATTCAGGCTATTAAATAAAAAGTGGGGACGGATACGTGCCTGCAAGGCCTGCAAACGTGCCTCGGCAATCGCAGGCGAATAAGCACGTTGCAATAAGTCTAAATAATACAAACACACCAGCACATCGGCCACGCACAACAGCATTACCTGCCAATATTGTGCGGCGCTCAATGGCGCAATCCAGCGCTGGTAACCATAGCTGGATAATGCAGTGATGCCAATCGCCAGCAAAAACAGGGCGGCCAAGGCTTGTCGGTAAGGCCAGCGGCTAATCATAGGGTAAGCAAGGGTGAGTGCGCCCATCACCAGCAACAGGGGGGGCAACCACTGGCTGCCAATGCGCGCCAGGTCACTAGCCCACAATGCTGCATTCCAGCCAGACTGGCCGTCATAGACAGTGAGCAAGGCTAGCAAACACAGATGCAGCAGCAACACACGTAAGTGTATGCCCAGATTGCGAAAATTGGGGATGCGGCTACTTTTACGCACGGCGTGATGTTCGTTTATAATGTCGTGCCAGCATCATAAGTATTAAGTGCCACTGGCGCAAGCACGCGCTGTGCGTCCTAATTTCTGGCAGAAAGAATTTTGTTTTGACAACGTCCAACCCCAATACACAGTCATCTTTGCACCAAAAAGACCAAGCCTGGTCTGGCCGCTTTAACGAGCCAGTGGCCGAGCTGGTCAAACGCTACACAGCGTCCGTCGATTTCGACAAGCGCCTGGCCACATTCGACATTCAAGGCTCGATTGCGCACGCCACCATGCTGGGCGCACAAGGCATTATTTCGGCGCAAGATGTAGCAGACATCAAACGTGGCTTGAGTGAGATTCTGGCCGAGATTGATGCCGGCCAGTTTGAATGGCTGCTGGACCTGGAAGATGTGCACCTGAACATTGAAAGACGCCTGACCGAAAAAATCGGCGACGCCGGTAAACGTTTGCATACTGGCCGCTCACGCAACGACCAGGTAGCCACCGATGTGCGCCTGTGGTTGCGCAGCGTGGTCGATGACAGCATTGCAGGCATCCGCGCGCTGCAAACCTCGCTGCTCGATTTAGCCGAGCAACATGCCGCCACCATCATGCCAGGCTTTACCCATTTGCAAGTGGCACAACCTGTGACCTTTGGTCATCACCTGATGGCCTATTTTGAAATGCTCAACCGCGATGCCGAGCGCTTTGCCGATGCGCGCAAGCGTATCAACCGCTTGCCATTAGGCGCCGCCGCACTGGCAGGCACCAGCTACCCAATCAAACGCGAACTGGTCGCTGAGTTATTAGGCTTTGACAGCGTGTGCCAAAACTCGCTCGATGCCGTGTCTGACCGTGATTTTGCCATTGAATTTAATGCAGCGGCCTCATTGCTCATGATGCACTTGTCGCGCTTTTCTGAAGAGTTGATTTTATGGATGAGCCCGCGCTTCGGCTTTATTGATATTGCTGACCGTTTCTGTACCGGTTCCTCCATCATGCCACAAAAGAAAAACCCTGACGTCCCAGAGCTGGTGCGTGGCAAAACCGGCCGTGTTTATGGGCATTTAATCGGCCTGCTCACTTTAATGAAAGGCCAGCCACTGGCCTATAACAAAGACAACCAGGAAGACAAAGAGCCCTTGTTCGACGTCGCCGACACCTTGCTGGTGACCTTGCAGATTTACGCCGATATGCTGCGCGGCATTACGGTGAAAGCCGACAATATGCGCCAGGCCGCACTCGAAGGCTTTGCTACCGCGACTGACCTCGCCGACTACCTGGTGAAAAAAGGCATGCCGTTCCGTGATGCCCACGAAGTGGTCGCTCACGCCGTGAAAGCCGGTGTGGAATCAGGCCGTGACCTGGCCGAGTTCAGCCTGGCTGAACTGCAAGCCTTTAGTAACACCATCAGCGACGACGTCTTTGAAGTGCTCACACTAGAAGGCTCCGTCGCCAGCCGCAACCACACCGGCGGCACCGCGCCAGAACAAGTGCGCCGCGCCATCGCCCAAGCCAGGCAACAATTAGGCAGCTGATGACCCACAGCCACCATCAACCGAGTAAGTGCAAATCATACCCGGTGATGATGGGGCTGCTATTAGCCTTCAGCCTATTGGCGAGCCAGCCAACACATGCAGCGCTTGGCATCGCCAACCCCAAACACGAACAAGCCATGTTGTGGCCGCTATTGCCCGGCGAAAGCGTCAACAGCCTGGCCGCCAAACTCTACCCGCAAAGTCCGGTGCTGCAACAACGCTTTGTGCAGCAATCCATTACCTTAAGCCGCAGTCGCGGCATTTTGTTGCGCCCAGATGAACGCAGTGACACCGCACAACTCATCGCTGTGCCCAATGCACAAACCCTACATACCCTCACGCACCGGATTAAAAAAGCCGATGAAGTCGATACTGAGGCTTTTGTCACACCGGGCCTGGTGATGAGTGTGCAACTTACGCAAGAAGCACAGCAAACATCTTCAAGCTGGCATTTGCCTGCATTGAGTCTGCCAAAAGAAGTCTCGTTAAAAGGATATTCTTTTTCTGTGGGGCATTTGACGGGACGGATTGCCGCCTTAAAGACCCATGTATTTGAGACTTATGAGGCTAATGCTCGGGCAATTGCGAGGACGCCAGTGAGGAAGCTTTATCAGGCACCACAGTTAGCGGTAATTGTAGCGAGTGCGATTTTGTTGCTGGTGTTGAGTTTGGTTTGGGGTGTTTTGGAAGAGCAGCGGGATAAGCGGTAAGTCTTTTGTAGCCTACTCAAATGAGTGTCACTCTTAATTGCTGGATAGCTGGATTAATGAATCATTTATTTCGCCTTTAGGCGACCGTTCTTTCTTATGCTTGTCCATAAGAAAGAAGGCAAAGAACAAGACACCCTAGCTTCCGCTTATTTCCTGCGTTGCTCATCAGCATGGGCGGCCAACGAAACTCGCCCTAGCGGCTTGCAAACAACGCAAGCCACCGCGGAACTCAAACAGCCGCTGGCCGAATACTCCCACGCTGATTGCGCTACTCGGCGCGTCAGATAGGGGCCCGTTAACCCCACCACGCTGGGAATTCAGTAGAGCCTGTTAAATTCAGGGCGCTAGATAATTTTGTACTTCAAAGCTGAAACTCCCAATCATTGGGTTTTTCTCGATAATCGGCGCGGTAGGCAATGCAAAGAATCTCACCAAAGGGCAAGCGTGTGGTTTTATGGGCCCCTATCTGCCGCGCCGAGTAGCGCAGCCAAAACAAGGAAAAAGGGAGCGACTGTTCGAGTCCCGCAGCAGCTCACGTATTTTGTGAGCTGCCAGGTCGAGTTTCGTGACCGCTTGTTTTGGAGAGCAACGCAGGAAATAAGCGGAAGCTAGGGTGCATTTCTTTTGGTTACTTGTTCTTTGGGCAAGCAAAGAAAAGTAACTCGCTGTAAAAGCGAAAAGAAACATCACAAACAACCACAACCGCGTGGACATCAATACTCACCCTACGACTACCAATTAAAGAACAACCTTTTATTGCAATCACACCACGCCAGAATGACAACAAAAGAAGAGCTCACCCCTATTCCGGCAAAAACATCCCCAATAACTCATTCAAAAACCGCTGCCCCTGCAACGTCGGTGCAATCACGCCCCCCTCCTGCTGCAACAATCCCTTTTGTTGCGCTTCCAGCAACTGTGCCTGAATAGCGCGTAATGGCAATCCCGTACGCTGCTGAAATAACTCAGCCTCCACACCATTCACCAAGCGCAACGCATTCATCATAAATTCAAACGCCAAATCTTCACGGCCAATCACCCACTCGCTATCCACCGCCTGCCCTTGTGGTGCAGCTTCCAAGTAGCGCTTCGGGTGCTTATGCCGACTCTGGCGAATAATCTTGTCGTGAAAGCTCAATTTAGAATGTGCGCCAGCACCAATGCCCAAATAATCGCCAAACGTCCAGTAATTGAGGTTATGCACACACTGCTGGCCCGGCTGGGCAAAGCCTGAGGTTTCATAGTGCTGGTAGCCATGGCTGCCGAGCACCTTTTCGATTTCTTCCTGCATGGTGGCGCTGGTATCGTCATCCGGCAAACTCGGTGGCGTGCGGTGAAATGGCGTGTTGGGTTCCAGCGTCAGGTGATAAAACGACAAATGCGCCGGTTTAATCTGGCAGGCAGTTTCGGCATCTTTCAATGCGTCTTCCAGCGTTTGCTCCGGCAATGCATACATCACATCCAGATTCACCTTATCAAAGGTATTCAACGCCAATTCAGCCGCAGCAAACGCCTGCTCACGGTCATGAATACGCCCCAGGGCTTTTAGATAATTTGGCTGAAAACTCTGAATACCCAGTGAAACCCTGTTCACGCCTGCATCGCGGTAACCCTTAAAGTTGGCGACATCTACCGTGCCAGGGTTAGCCTCAAGCGTTACCTCCGCACCATATTCTAACGGCGTCAGCATGCGCACATGGCTCAGAATTTTATCAATCGCTTCAGCTGAAAAAATGCTCGGCGTGCCGCCGCCAAAGAAAATACTGCGAATTTTGCGCCCCCACACCAGCGGCGTGGCTTGTTCCAAGTCAGCAATCAGTGCATCCACATACGCCGCCTCTGGAATCTCCTGCCGCGACTCATGCGAGTTAAAGTCACAATATGGACATTTGCGCACGCACCAGGGAATATGGATATATAGCGAAAGCGGCGGCGGATTGGTGAGGCCACTTAATGTGATTTCACCTTGTAAGGGCGCGTCTTTGAGACTATTGGCGGGATAAATCGGGATCATGCCGACATTTTACTCGCAAAGAAGACTTGAAAGATTGAGGATCACGTCAAGCCAACCACATCATGAGGTTCATAATCACCCAAATTGACTATTGACGAAACTTTTTAAAATGAATTAACTTAATACCCTTGTCAAAATTCTCAATATTTATAAAAGAAGTTGGCAACACGATTATTAAAAGACCATCAGGAGGGAATTATGAGTATCAGGTTTAGCGTTTTAAAACTATCAGCGGCGCTCGCATTATCCTTAATCACCACAGGCGCATATGCAGCAAGTTATAGCTTCAATTACGAGGCACTGGCCTCTAACCAGTTTCAAGCTGTATCCGGCGATTTTGGCTCTAATATCAATATAGGTGATAGCGTCACTTTTACACTCACAACCTCGGCAGGGAATGTTTTTTCTGCCAGCATGGGTGACTCTATGTTTGCAATTCTAGGGTTAGATTCGGTTGATGGCGGAGTGCGCTATTCAGACTATTCCTGGCGCTTTTTGCAACAAGGCACAGAAGTGGGTAACGGATCTAGCTTAAACGAAAGCACCAGTTCAATACACATGGGGCCGCTTGCCTCCATTAATTTTAATGGCTTGTTTGATACCTATGTCTGGACAGCTACATTAAACTCATCGACAACAGGAACTAATATTGCGACAGATATCGGTTACAACGCCGCACCTATGCCTCTGTATGGTGGTACATGGCAATACGGTATCACTTCTGCCCAATTTATTGCTGCAACAGTCCCTGAACCAGAAAGCTACGCTTTATTTTTGGCAGGGCTCGCATGTTTTGGGCTATTTGCAAGACAAAAGAAAAGCTAAGCTTTTGAGCACCTAAGGGCAGAATACTGAGGGCGCAGCCATTCAGGTGCGCCCTTAATACATCGCGATCACACCGATCACTCTTCCAACACCTGCAAAAACGCATCCCCATATTTCTGCAGTTTTGCTTGCCCGATGCCGCTAATCTGCCCCATTGCATCCAGGGTTTGAGGTTTGCGGTTATGAATTTCCAACAGTGTACTATCGTGAAAAATCACATACGGTGGTACGCCCTGCTCTCTTGCCAGTTCCAGTCGTTTGGCTTTCAGTGCTTGCCAGAGCGGATCATCATTAGCACCCTCAAACGCTTCTTTGGCACGGGCGCTGCGTTCGGCTTTGCTCATGCGCTTTTCTGGTTCAGCGTCGCGACGTAGCCAGACTTCTTGCTCACCTTTGAGCACTGGCCTTGCAGCTTCGGTGAGTTTTAAGCCGCCATATGCGGCCATGTCGGCTTCGAGCATGCCAGCGGCGATCAATTGGCGATACACACCGCTCCATTGTGCTTGATTGAGGGTTTTACCAATGCCAAAGGTGCTGACTTTGTCGTGGCCAAAGCGCTCAACTTGCGGGGTGCCTTTGCCAGTGAGTACATCTATTAAATGGCCGACGCCGAATCGTTGACCAGTACGAAATACGCAGGAAAGTGCCATTTGTGCGACTTGGGTGGCTTGCCAGGTTTCCACCGGGTGCAGGCAATTATCGCATTGCTCGCAGGCGCCTGGATGACTTTCGCCAAAGTAGCGCAAGATGGTTTGGTGGCGGCAAGCAGTGGATTCGCAGTAGCCGAGCAAGGCATCTAGTTTTAAGCGCTCTAGGCGTTTGCGTTCAGCGGAGGCCTCACCGCCGTCTAGCATTTGCCGCATGGAGACGACATCGCCCATGCCGTAGACCATCCAGGCATTGGCTGGCTGGCCATCACGCCCGGCTCTACCCGTCTCCTGGTAATAGCCTTCCATGCTTTTTGGTAAGTCTAAGTGAGCGACAAAACGCACGTTGGGTTTGTCTATGCCCATGCCAAATGCAATGGTCGCGACCATGACGATACCCTCTTCACGCAGAAAGCGCCGCTGGTGATGCTCGCGTAATTGCGCTGGCAACCCTGCATGGTAAGGCAAGGCCGACCAACCTTTTTCAACCAGCCAGGCCGCGGTATCTTCGACTTTTTTGCGCGACAGGCAATAGATAATGCCAGCATCGTTGGCGTGCTCACGCTCAAGAAAAGTGAGTAATTGCTGACGACCGTTCTGTTTAATGCCGACGTGGTAACGAATGTTTGGCCGGTCGAAGCTGGAGACAAACTGGGCAGCGTTTTCGAGGTTAAGCTGACTGACAATTTCGGCCCGCGTCGGCGCATCCGCCGTGGCCGTGAGCGCGATACGTGGCACGTCAGGAAAACGCTCATGCAGCACGGTGAGCTGGCGGTATTCAGGCCTGAAATCATGTCCCCATTGCGAGACGCAATGCGCCTCGTCGATGGCAAACAGGGCCAGGCCAACATGTTGCTGCACTTCATCGAGCAGGCTTAAAAAACTGCTAACCATGAGCCGCTCGGGGGCGACGTATAGTAGCTTGATTTCGCCGCTAACCACCTGGCGTGTGATGCGGCTGTTGTCTTCTGCGCTTAAACTGGAGTTTAAAAAGGCGGCATTGACGCCTAGTTGTTGCAAAGCTTCAACCTGGTCTTGCATGAGGGCGATTAAAGGCGAAACGACAATGGCCAGGCCTTCCCGTGCCAGTGCCGGTATCTGGTAGCACAACGATTTGCCGCCACCGGTGGGCATCAGCACCAGCGCATCTTGCCCGCCAATCACATGCTCGACGATGGCTTGCTGCTGGTGACGAAACTGCGAATAACCGAAGACGTCTTGAAGGATGTGTTGGGGCGAGGCACTAGCCATGCTTGAAGAGCCTGACTAGCCTAGGGTTTGTTGTATGGATTGAATAAGGTATCGACGAGTGCGTGCAGCGCTTGGCGCATCTGCGCTTCGCTGACTTCCATCAGCAAGCCATCTTCAAGGGCATCCTGCGCGATCTGTTTGAGTTCATCAAAATTTTCGGACATGACTTTGACCTTTTCGGTGCAGGAAACCACCGAACCATCGTCACGCACCCATTTTGGCCACTCATTTGTCATCTATTTACTCATCTCTAACGCTTGCAGCAATTTTACCAGCGCTAGCCCGCGATGGCTCATTTTGCTTTTTACTTCTAGTGGCAATTCGGCCACGGTTTTGCGCGTTGCCAGATCCATAAACAGCGGGTCGTAGCCAAAACCGTCACTGCCGCGAAACTCGCGCAAAATTTCACCTTGCCATGCGCCATCGGCAATCATGGGCTGCGGGTCTTGCGGTGAACGCACCAAAACCAGCACGCTATAAAAATAGGCACGGCGGTCACTCTCACGTGACATTACTGTGAGTAATTTATCGTTGTTACGTTCATCTTGCGTGAGCAGGCTGTTGGCTGGTTGCGGCCCGGCATAACGTGCCGAAAGCACGCCCGGCGCACCTTGCAAAGCATGCACACATAAACCTGAATCATCAGCCAGTGCCGGCAAACCAGTATGCTGGCTGGCATGGCGCGCTTTGGCCAGGGCGTTTTCAATAAAGGTGCCGTAGGGCTCGGGGCACTCCGGCACACTAAATTCGGCTTGCGAGATGACCTCGATATTAAGCGGCGCCAGCACATGCGCAATTTCGCGGATTTTGCCTTTATTGCCAGAGGCAATCACCAGTTTATTCAACGGCAACGCCATGTTTAGCCTTGTGCCAATGCCTGTTGCTGCAGTTTGGATAACTCAACAATGCCTTTGGCAGCTAAATCCAGCATCTGGTTCATGCTGTCGCGGCTAAACGGCTCACCTTCGGCCGTACCCTGAATTTCAACAAAGCCGCCATTGCCAGTCATCACCACGTTCATATCAGTATCGCAATCTGAGTCTTCGATGTAATCCAAATCGAGTACAGGCGTGCTTTGGTAGACGCCCACCGAAATCGCACCCACAGAGTCCTTGATCGGGGTCTCCGTCAGCAGGCCTTTTTGCAGCAAGGTCGATACAGCATCAACCATGGCCACATAGGCGCCGGTAATGCTGGCGGTGCGGGTGCCGCCATCGGCCTGGATCACGTCACAGTCAAAATGGATGGTGCGCTCGCCCAGTTTTTGCAGGTCAATCACCGCGCGCAGGCTGCGGCCAATCAGGCGCTGAATTTCTTGTGTGCGGCCAGTCTGTTTGCCGCGCGCCGCTTCACGGTCCATGCGAGAGCCTGTGGATCGTGGCAGCATGCCGTATTCAGCCGTGACCCAGCCCTGGCCTTTGCCCTTTAAAAATCCAGGCACTTTTTCTTCTACGCTGGCAGTACACAGCACATGCGTATCACCAAACTTTACTAGCACAGAGCCTTCGGCGTGCTTGGTGTAATGGCGAATAATTTCAATGGCACGCAATTGGTCGTTAGCGCGCTGGCTAGGTCTGATCATGGTTTACAACTTTCTATTATTTAACATGTTGCCGGGTTCTGCCCAGCGCTTCCTGTATTTCGGCAATGGCCTTTTCAATTTCGTCATCGGTCAGGTCCAGCGCATATTGGCTGGGCGGTGCCGTGGTTTCGTTCATCATAGTAGTGGTCACGTCAACCGGCAAATCCAGTGTCGAAATGGTCAGCGGGCTGGTCACACGCTGCCCCCACTGCAGGGCAATGGCGCTCATATTATCGCCAACGGTGATACTTGCAGCATCCGCATCATCTAACAACCTGCTGACGCCATCGTTAATATCTGCGGCCAGCATATGCTGTGCCATGCCAATGTCTGACACCGTGTTCCACACGCCATCCGAGCACAGCATAATCACATCGCCTTCACGTAGCGCAATCGGCGCCGCCAGCTCCACTTTGGGCGCGCGTTCGCCACCAACGCAATTATAAATTTTATTGCGGTGCGGATGATGATCTATGTCATCCACTGTGATTTTGCCTTCACGCAACAAAGACTGCACCACCGAGTGGTCTTCGGTTTGATGTTCCACCAGGCCGTTGCGATATAAATACAAGCGAGAGTCACCCACATGCGCACAAAACAATTTATTGTGCTGAATCAGTGCAACCACAATGGTGGTACGTGGTGACTCGAGCAAGCGCTTTTGCAAACGCACATTTTCAATCACGTCATGTGCCTGGGCAATTTGCTCGCGCAAAAATTGCGCAGGCTGCGTAATTAAAGGCTGAGATTCGCGCTGAAAGGCCTCGATCATGGTTTTTACCGCGATTTCTGCCGCGACATCACCATGCTGATGACCTCCCATGCCGTCGGCCAACACCATAAAAATGGCGTGTCGATGGTAAGAATATGCCAGCCTGTCCTGATTATATGGCCGCGGCCCCTGGCGGCTACCTTGTGCAATGGTGAATTTCATAGCGGTTTGGTCAGTACCTTGATGATTTTATCCACCAGCGACCCACGCGGATCTTCTACCACGCGGATGCCGATCATTTTTTTCTGTAATGAGAACACGCTTTGCGGCCGCGACAAATAATCCAGCTGCATGCATTCATCAATAATTGTCAGTAATTTTTCAGAGTATATCTGTTTACCGAGCTCTGTTGCAGGCACCAGCGCATCGTCTTTCAGCCGTACATTAGCCGCCACCGGCGAAGCGCGCTGCAAGCAGGCGTACATACTAGCGCCTATGCTGTAAATATCACTCCATGGGCCCAGGTGCTTGCGGTCTATATATTGCTCTGGCGGCGCGAAGCCCGGCGTGTAAGTCGGCGCCAGCGTCACCTCCGACAAGGCCTGGCGGGCCGATCCGAAGTCCAGCAGCACAGGTGAGCCATCAAGGCGGATATAAATATTGGCCGGTTTAATATCAAGATGCAGCAATTTGCGCGTATGCACCTCACGCAAACCATTGAGCAACTCGACAAACATGCGGATCAAAAAGCTTTCGGGCACTGGCTGCGACAACGCCATGATGTAGTCTTGCAGCGACTTGCCGCGCTCGTATTTCATCACCATGTAAACCGTGTTATTGGCACGAAAGAAGTTTTTAACGCGCACAATATTTTTATGCTCGATATTGGCCAGCGCCAGCCCTTCTTCAAAAAAGCACTTCATGCCATGTTTGTAGGCGGCTTCGTTTTTGCCATTGGAGCGAATATGCGTGTGTTCGTCACGCTCTGCCAGTGTCACCGGCATATATTCTTTAATAGCAACCGTGTTTTTTTGCGGGTCTTGCGCCAGATAGACGAAGCTAAACCCGCCCAGACTCAACACCCGGGTAATGGTGTAGTCATGCAGCGCAGTGCCGACCGGCAAGGCAAAATCAAATTTATTAGAGAGCTTCACTAACGCTTTAACGTCACAATCATGGCTTTTATTAAGGGAAACACCGCATTCTGGCGCAGTAACGGGCAGTAATCGCCCTGTACTAGCAGCCAAATATGGCGTGTTTCTTTTTGTCTGTGTGCTATTTTCGCATATCAATAGCGCATTTGATACAATCGCCCAGTTTGCCCGAGGACACCAAGGTACTACGAAAATGACTGCAAAAAAAACCACTCACAATCAACCCATTTTAAGCATGACCGGCTTTGCTGCGAGCGAAGCCCGGTTTTCTGGCGGCTTGCTGCTGATTGAGCTACGGGCGGTTAATCATCGCTATCTGGAGCTCAATGTCAAAATCGAAGACAGCTTGCGCCAGTTTGAAGCACAGATTCGCGAGCAACTGCAAACCCGGCTTGGCCGCGGCAAAATTGAGTGCCGGATGAGCCTCAAAAGTGACGCAGCAGCGACCACGCTCGCACTCAACCCGGCCATGGTGACGCAGATTGCACAAACGCTAAAAGATTTGCAACAACACTTTCCACAATCACAAGCCATCAACCTGGTTGATGTATTTAAACTACCAGGCGTCCTGCAAACTGAAGCGGCAGATGCCGAGGCCATGGCACAAAGTGTACAAAGCGGGTTGTCGCAGGGCATTGATGAGTTGATTGCTGCGCGAGCGCGCGAGGGCGAAAAGCTCAAGCAAGTGTTGCTAGACCGCCTGCAAGGCGTGCGTGAGCAAATCAGCATTGTTAAACCACTGTTGCCCGCGCTGGTGAGCCAGTATCAGGAAAAACTGACCGCCAAGCTGCGCGAAGCGATGCAGGCAGATGACGACCGCGTGCGCCAGGAAATCGTGCTGTATGCACAGCGCATTGATGTAGATGAAGAATTGGCACGCCTGCAATCACACATTGTTGAAATGGACCGTATTCTCACTGCTGGCGGCGCCATGGGTAAAAAGTTGGACTTTTTGATGCAGGAAATGAACCGTGAAGCCAATACACTGGGCTCAAAATCAGTCGCGATTGAAACTACACAAGTCTCTATGCAACTGAAAGTACTGATAGAGCAAATGCGCGAGCAAATTCAAAACATTGAATAAACAGCTCGCGCTGCACCAAAATCGTGATTCAAAAACGCACCGCTATGGTGCGTTTTGTTTTTGTAACAACACCGTTAAAACTTCAACCATATGATTTAAAACAGTATTTATTGCTGGCACACGGCTTGCTCTTATTTAATTGATTTTTACAAGTAAGGCAAAGGTCCAGCATCATGACGCAATCCGCCAAAAAGTTTTTTGATGAAATGCAGGGCTATGGGGGCAATGTCCGGGCCATCTACCAAGCGTATAACCGCTGGTTAAGTGATGTACCCACACAACAGCTGGCAGCCAAGCGCGCCGAAGCTGAAGTGTTGTTTCGCCGCGTGGGTATTACCTTTAACGTCTATGGTGAAGAAGATGGTGCCGAGCGCCTGATTCCATTTGATGTGATTCCACGCATGATTTCAGCCAGTGAATGGGCGCATTTGGCCAAAGGCGCGGTACAACGTGTGCGCGCACTCAATATGTTTTTGCATGATATTTATCATGAGCAGGAAATCATCAAAGCTGGCATTGTGCCGCACAGCATTTTAACCAACTCGCAATACCGGCCAGAAATGGTGGGCGTGACGGTGCCTAACCAGGTCTACGCGCATGTGGCAGGCATCGACCTGGTGCGCACCAGTGAATCGCAGTTTTATGTGCTGGAAGATAATTTGCGCACACCATCAGGCGTGTCTTACATGCTGGAAGACCGCAAAATGATGATGCGGCTGTTCCCGGATTTATTTAAAAAATATCCGATTGCGCCGGTCGAACATTACCCGCATGTGTTGCTCAATAATTTGCGCTCGGTGGCACAAACCGGTGTCACTGACCCGACCGTGGTGTTACTTTCACCCGGTGCTTATAACAGCGCCTACTTTGAACATGCCTTCCTCGCCCAGCAAATGGGTATCGAGCTGGTGGAAGGCCAGGATTTGTTTGTCCGCAATAACGCCGTCTACATGCGCACCACGCAAGGCCCGCAAAGGGTGGACGTGATTTACCGCCGCATCGACGACGACTTCCTTGACCCTCTGGTGTTCAAGCCCGACTCCCTGTTGGGCGTGCCAGGTCTGCTCTCCGTCTACCGCAATGGTGGCGTCACGTTAGCCAACGCCGTAGGCACCGGCGTAGCTGATGATAAGGCGACGTATGTTTACGTGCCGGAGATGATTAAGTTCTATCTGGGTGAATCTCCCATCCTGCAGAACGTGCCTACGTATCAACTCAGCAAGGAAGATGATCTAGCCTACGTGCTGGATCATCTGCCCGAGCTGGTCGTAAAAGAGGTGCAAGGCTCCGGCGGCTACGGCATGCTGGTGGGCCCGACTGCCAGCAAGCAGGAAATCGAAGAGTTCAGGTTACGCATCGTTTCCAAGCCATCTAATTATATTGCGCAACCAACACTGGCACTGTCTACCTGCCCGACGCTGGTCGAACAAGGCATTGCGCCGCGGCATGTTGATTTACGCCCGTTTGTGCTGTCTGGCAAAACGGTCAGCGTGGTGCCAGGCGGCTTGTCGCGCGTGGCCCTCAAAGAGGGCTCATTGGTGGTCAACTCCTCACAAGGCGGCGGCACCAAAGATACCTGGGTACTGGAACGCGATGACATCAGTGTAGAAACTTCGCAGTCGCAAATGGCTGCCCAACAAGTGAATCAAGAGGCCGTGATATGTTAAGTCGTACCGCAGAGCATTTATATTGGATGGCACGTTATATTGAGCGCACCGAAAACGTGGCACGCGTGCTGGATGTGACATACAACATGTCGCTACTGCCTTCTGACAGCAGCAATGAAGAAGAGCTGTGGGATACGGTGCTGGAAATTGCCGGGATTCGCGATATTTACGACAGCACCTACAAAGAACTCAATGCCAGCAATGTGATTAAACACCTGGTGATGGACAGCAATAATCCGTCGAGTATTTACAGCTCGCTGCGCGGGGCACGTGAAAACGCGCGTGCGGTACGCGTGGCCATGACCACCGAAACCTGGGAAAACATGAACACCTTGTGGCTGGAGTTTGGCCAATATATTAAACAAGACCTGACGCAAACGGGGTTAAGTGAGTTTTGCGAATGGGTCAAAAGTCGCTCGCATTTGTTCCGCGGCGTCTGCTTTGGCACCATGTTGCGCGATGAAGCGTTTAGCTTTGTGCGCCTGGGCACGTTTATGGAGCGCGCTGACAATACCGCGCGCCTGCTTGATGTGAAATATGAGTTCTTAATCCCGATGCAAGAAGCCAATGATGGCGCGGTGGATTACTACGAGTGGAGCGCAGTATTGCGCTCAGTCTCTGCTTTTCAGGCTTACCAAAAGGTTTACCGGGATGCGATTGAGCCGATGAAAGTCTCAGAGTTACTGATTTTGCGCGAAGACATGCCACGCTCATTGCATGCCTGCTACGCTGAAATCATGCCGATTCTGCGCCAGGTGGCCGGTAGCCGCCAAACCGAGGCCGAACGCCTGGCCGGGCAAATGCATGCCAAACTGCACTATGGTCGCATGCTGGATATTGTAAAAGATGGCGTGCACCACTTTTTGGATGAGTTTATTCTGGCCAACCGCAAGCTGGGTGAAGAAATCCAGCGCAACTTTTTAAATGCCACGGCCTGATATGTCTCACTAGATTGCCATGCACCTTTATGTGCGCAGACTGTTCGAGGGCAGCGCTGCGCTTTTTACTTTTATAAAGACAAGCACATGTTGCTCAAGATCGAACATCAGACACAGTACGTGTATAGCGAGATGGTGCAATACACCATTCAGCAGTTGCGCCTGACGCCGCGCGACGGTCTTGGGCAGCGCGTGATTGACTGGCAGATCAAGGTCAACGGACAACTCACAGCATTTGAAGATGCCTTTGGTAATTTGGCACACACCCTGGTGATCGACCAGCCGCATCAGGCCCTGTTAATCTCAGTGTCGGGTGAGGTAGACACCGGCGTGGCGACAACCGCACCAGAGCAAACACTGCCGATGGCGGTTTATTTGCGTGATACGCCGTTAACGCAGGCGGACACCGCCATGGCTGCCTTTGCGCGCCCATTTGCCGGTGCGCCACTGACAGACATGATGCAGGCCTTGCGGGCACAGATGCAGTACATTCCGGGGGCGACGCAGGTCGATACGCCTGCGGCCACGGCCTTTAGGTTAGGCAAAGGCGTTTGTCAGGATCATGCCCACGCGTTTATTGGCTGCTGCCATCAACTTGGCTTACCTGCGCGCTATGTCAGCGGCTACCTGTTTACCGAAAACGGCAATCTGATGCAAACCCATGCCTGGGTTGATGTCTGGCAGCAAGATCAATGGCTGGGCCTGGATGTATCAAATGGTACCTTGGTCAACGAGGCGCATGTCAGGCTGGCTGTAGGCCTAGACTACCGTAGCGCCAGCCCGGTCACCGGCTCGCGTATCGGTGGCGGCATAGAAGGCATGGCGAGCATGGTTAACGTCAACCAGCACACCGGTCTGACGGACAAACAGCGTGAACAGCATAGGCAACAACTGCAAACGCAGGCGCAGGCCGCGCAACAGCAGTAGCGGCTGCGCATGCTATGATGACTTTTTAATATTCACTTTTACTCCACTCATTGTTATGACCTATTGTGTCGGTATTTTGCTGGAACAAGGCTTGGTGTTAGCGTCTGACACCCGCACCAATGCAGGTGTTGACCAGGTAGCGATTGCGCCCAAGATGCATGTATTTGAAGTGCCTGGCGAACGCATGATTGTGCTGCTCACGGCGGGCAATCTGGCCATTACGCAGTCTGTGGTCAACCTGTGCCGCGAACAGCTTAAATCGCCTGAGCCACATGCGCACCTGCACAATGTGCAATCGCTGTTTGAAGCCGCCAGCGTGGTGGGAGCCGCCATGCGCGCCGTGCATCAGCGCGATGGCAAAGCGCTCAAAGAACACAACATAGATTTTAGTGCCAGCATTCTGGTCACCGGGCAAATCAAGGGCGAAAAACCCCGCTTGTTTAATGTGTATGCCGCCGGTAATTTTATTGAGGCCACCGCAGATACGCCTTACCTGCAAATTGGCGAGACCAAATACGGCAAGCCAATTATTGATCGTGTCATCAAACATCAAACCAATGTCACAGATGCGGTAAAATGCGTGCTGATTTCATTTGACTCCACCATCCGCAGCAATGTTTCTGTGGCCTTACCGATTGATTTGATGATATACCGCACTGACACCTTTAGCGCCGATTGTCGGCAACGACTGACGGAAGATGACCCGTATTACGCCCATGTCCGCAAGGGCTGGAGCGAAGGGCTGAAATCCGTATTTTCTTCACTGCCTAACCCTGAATGGTGTGCCTCATGAGCCATGGCCATTTATTTGTAATTTCTGCCGCCTCTGGTGCCGGCAAAACCAGCCTGGTACGTGCCATGCTGGCGCAAGACCCGCTATTAAAGTTATCGGTCTCGCATACCACGCGCACGCCGCGCCCGGGTGAAGAAGATGGCATCCACTATCACTTTGTGCCTGAGCCGGAGTTTATGGCTATGTTGAATAGCGGCGGCTTTCTCGAAAGCGCGCATGTACACAGTGCGCGCTATGGCACTGCGCAAAGTGAGGTCGAGAATGCCTTGGCCGCCGGGCGTGATGTCATTCTCGAAATCGACTGGCAAGGGGCACAACAGATTCGTACCCTTTTTCCCAAAGTCACCTCCATTTTTATTTTGCCGCCCTCAATTGACGCATTGGCACACCGCCTGAATAATCGTGGCCAGGACAGCGAAGCGGTCATTACGCAACGGCTGGCCGCCGCGCGTGAGGAGATGCGTCACGTGCATGAGTTTGATTATGTTACAATTAATGATAATTTTGACGTGGCCTTGCAGGATCTGATGGCGATTGTTCGCGCCCAGCGCTTGCAGTTAAACCGCCAGGTAACCTGCCACGCGTCATTGATTCAATCACTTACCTGACCGAGCGGCGCGCATGCGCTGCATGCAGGCTCAAATATTAAGAGGTTTTTATGGCACGTATTACTGTCGATGATTGCTTGGACAACATCTCAAACCGTTTTCAATTGACATTGGTGGCCGCTTATCGCGCCAGACAACTGGCCAACGGCTCAGACCCATTAGTTAGTGGTTACTCGCAAAAAGACAAACCAACCGTGATTGCACTGCGTGAAATTGCCGCCGGCAAGATCGGTGTAGAACTGTTAGAGAAAAAGGGCCAAGCATAAACAGCTATGCCCCACAGCCAAGGCGATTCTGCCCATCGCAAGTCCAGGTCTCCCCTGGAAGAAGTGGACTTGCTCCCGGCTGACCGTGAGGACTCCCCCCTTACCCAGCTGATCCGCAAGTACCTCAACGAAGAAGAAGTGCAACTGGTCTGGCAAGCGTATCGCTATGCCGAGCAGGCGCATGCCGGTCAAACCCGCAAGACCGGCGAACCCTATATCACCCACCCCATCGCAGTGGCCTGTATTTTGGCCCAGTTGCATCTCGACTTGCCTACCCTGCTTGCGGCCTTGCTGCATGACGTGGTCGAAGATACCGAAGTAGACAGTGCGGCGATTGCCGAGCGCTTTGGCAAACAGGTAGCTGACCTGGTCGACGGCCTGACCAAGCTTGATAAGGTTGAGCTGCAAACGGCCACTCAGGCGCAAGCCGAAAATTTCCGCAAAATGCTGCTGGCCATGAGCCAGGATGTGCGCGTGATTCTGGTCAAACTGGCCGACCGGCTGCACAACATGCAAACGCTGGAGGCCATGCGGCCAGAAAAGCAAAAACGCATCGCGCGCGAAACACTGGATATTTACGCGCCGATTGCCAACCGGCTTGGCCTAAACCCGATTTTCCACGAGCTGGAAGACCTTAGCCTCAAATATCTCTACCCTAACCGCCACCGCGTGATTGATAAGGCGATTCGCCTGGCGCGCGGCAACCGTAAAGAAGTCATCAGCAAGATTCTCGAAGCGATTCAGAACCAGCTAAAGCAATACCATATTGAGTATGATGTAGAGGGTCGCGAAAAACACCTTTACAGCATTTACAAGAAAATGGCCGAAAAATCGATGAAATTGTCGCAAATTGGCGACATTTATGGTTTTCGTGTCATCGTTAAAGATACGGCTGCCTGCTATCTGGCACTGGGCGCCTTGCATGCGCTCTATAAACCTATTCCAGGCCGCTTTAAAGACTATATTGCCATCCCTAAAGCAAACGGCTACCAGTCTTTGCACACCACACTGTTTGGCCCGTTTGGCACGCCGATTGAAGTGCAAATCCGTAGCCAGGAAATGCACAACATTGCCGATGCGGGCGTGGCTGCGCATTGGTTGTATAAAACTACCGATGCACACCTGACCAAGCTGCAACAGCAAACGCATCAGTGGCTGCAACGACTGGTCGAGATTCAAACCGAAAGTGACGACAGCCACGAGTTTTTAGAAAACTTTAAAGTTGATCTGTTCCCGGACGAGGTCTATGTGTTTACGCCTAAAGGCAACATCATGGCCTTACCGCGTGGCTCGACTGCGGTCGACTTTGCCTATGCGGTACACTCAGACGTAGGTAATAGCTGCGTCGCCGTTAAAATTAATAATGAGCTGGCACCGCTGCGTACCGAAATGCGCAATGGTGACCATGTAGAAATCATCACGGCGCCACTGGCAAAACCCAACCCGGCCTGGCTCAATTATGTCGTCACTGGCAAAGCGCGTTCGCATATCCGCCATTACCTCAAAACCGTGAAGGTAGAAGAGTCGGCACAGCTGGGCGAACGTATGCTCAATGTCGCCTTGCGGGCGATGCATATAGAACCGGCCGAGATTAGCGACAAGCAGTGGCAAAAAGTCATGAACGACTACGGCAGCAAAACCCGCCAGACTATTTTGACCGACATCGGCCTTGGCAAACGCAACAGCCTGATGGTCGCACATCAGCTATTGGCGCATCCTGCAGATGCTGAAGAAAAATCCGGCAAAGTGCTGGATACCATTACTATCCGCGGCTCAGAAGGCATGGCGGTACAGTTTGCGCCTTGCTGCCGCCCGATTCCTGGCGACCCGATTCTGGGCTTTATCAATAAAGACAAAGGCCTGGTCATCCACACCCACGATTGTCCGGCGATTCGCAAGTTCAGGCTGGACCCGGAAAAATGGCTGGATGTGGAGTGGGATGCCGACCCGAAAAAACTATTCAGCGTCAACTTACGTATTACGGTAGTCGATGAACGCGGCATGCTGGCCAAAATTGCGGCCACCATCTCCAACGCGGACGCCAACATTGACAATGTCAGTGTCGAGGCCAGCGATGGCAGCCAATACTCGAATGTGAACTTTACGGTGCAGGTGCATAACCGCGTGCACCTGGCGACCCTGATCCGCAACCTGCGCAAGATTCAGCAAATCGTGCGCATCAACCGGGTCAAAGGTAACCAGCTGGAACAACGTATCCAGTAATCGCACCTAAGACTGCCATGCGTCCCTTGAGCGAAATCAAAGGCTTTTCGCCTGCCTTGTGCAGCCAGCTGGCGAAGCTTGGCATCCAGTCTGCCCAAGCGCTGTTGCTGCATTTGCCGCTGCGGTATCTTGACGAAACCCGCATCACCGCCATCCGCGATTTACGCCTGGGCGAGCAGACACAAATTGAAGGTGTCGTGGTGCATAACGAAGTCAGTTACAAACCGCGCAAAATGCTCAATGTCAGGCTGCAGGATGATAGCGGTGTCATCAACCTGCGCTTTCTGCACTTTTACCCTAGCCAGGTGGCTGTGATGCAAACCGGCCAGCGTTTGCGTGTGTTTGGCGAGGTGCGAGCCGGTTTTTTCGGCTATGAGATGGTACACCCGACCCAGCGCAAGGTCGGTGAAGACACGCCGATCAACAGCGCACTGACCCCGGTCTACCCGACCACCGCTGGCCTGGGTCAAACCGCGATTCGCAAGGCGGTCAATCTGGTGTTAAAAACAGAACACTTGCAAGAAACCCTGCCCGGCTGGGTATACCAATCCATGCAGTTGCCCGATTTTGCCAGCAGCCTGCAATTACTGCATCAACCCAAGCCAGAAGTTGCACTGGCCTCACTAGAAGACCGCACGCACCCGGCCTGGCAACGCCTGGCCTATGATGAACTGCTGGCACAGCAATTGTCGATGCGACAGCATTATGCCCGCCGCAAGCAATCACGCGCGCCGGCGATCTCCTCATCACAAACCCTGGTGGCCCGGCTGCTGGCCAACCTGCCATTTGCACTCACTGCTGCCCAACAAAAAGTAGTGGCCGAAATTGAGCATGACCTGGCGCAACCACACCCGATGCAACGCCTGCTGCAAGGCGATGTAGGCAGCGGAAAAACCATTGTTGCCTGCCTGGCTGCGTTGCAATTAATTGAACGCGGCTGGCAAGTGGCCATGATGGCCCCCACCGAGATTTTGGCCGAGCAACATTACAAAAAGCTCTGTGACTGGCTGCAACCACTGGGTATCACCGTGGCCTGGCTCACCGGCAGCCAACATAAAAAAATGCGTGAGCAATCACTATCGCTGATTGCTAGCGGTGAAGCCATGCTGGCCGTAGGCACACATGCGCTGTTTCAGGATGACGTACAATTTAAACAGTTAGGCCTGGCGATTGTTGATGAGCAACATCGTTTTGGCGTCGGCCAACGGCTGGCATTACGCAAAAAAGGCCAGAGCAGTCAACTGGAACCACACCAGCTCATGATGTCCGCCACCCCGATTCCGCGCACCTTATCCATGAGCTATTATGCCGACCTCGATGTCTCGGTAATTGACGAGTTGCCACCGGGCCGCACGCCTATTGTGACCAAACTGGTGGCCGACGACAGGCGCGAAGAAATTTTGCAGCGCGTACATGAGGCCTGCGCCCAGGGCCACCAGGCGTATTGGGTGTGCCCGTTAATTGAAGAGTCAGAAGTGTTGCAGTTGCAAACAGCAAACGACACCTTTGCTTACATGCAACAGGCTTTTCCAGAGCTTAAAGTCGGCCTGGTACACGGCCGTATGAAACCCGCCGAAAAACAGGCGGTAATGCAGGCATTTTCTGCCAACGAGATTCACCTGCTGGTGGCAACCACCGTCATTGAAGTCGGCGTTGATGTTCCGAATGCGAGCTTAATGGTGATTGAGCATGCCGAGCGCATGGGTTTAAGCCAATTGCATCAGCTACGTGGCCGCGTTGGCCGCGGTGCGGCCAAAAGCACCTGCATTTTGCTTTATAGCAAACAACAATGTTCGCAGATTGGCAAACAGCGTTTAAAGGTGATTTTTGAAAGCAGTGATGGTTTTCAGATTGCCCAGGCCGATTTACATATTCGTGGCCCGGGTGAGTTACTGGGCACGCGCCAGAGTGGCGTGCCCATGCTTAAAATTGCCGATTTAGAACGAGATGTGGCACTGCTGGAAACCGCCAAAACTACGGCGAATCAACTATTGCAACGCGACCCGGCTGCGGTGTCGGCACATTTGCAGCGCTGGTTAAGCCAGGGCGAAGAGTGGATCAAGGTTTAGCTGAGCCGGCTGCGCAAGGCCTTGCGCGAACGTGTGGTTAACGACACATTAGCGCCGCCTGAGGCTGCTTGCAAACTGGCCTCAAACTCCTGCAACGGCAACGGACGGCTAAACAGGTAACCCTGAAAAGCATGGCAGCCCATGGTTTGCAACATGACCATTTGCTGCTGCATTTCTACCCCTTCAGCAATCACACTGTGGCTCAGGTTTTTAGCCATATTGATGATGGTTTGCACAATAAACGAATCGTAGTTGTTGTGAACAATATCTTTAATAAAGCTACGGTCTATCTTTAACTCGTCTAGCGGTAAACGTTTCAATACCGATAACGAAGACTGGCCGATGCCAAAATCATCCAGCGAAAAAGTAATGCCCAATACTTTTAACGCATTAATTTTTTCAATCACCTCATCAATGTTTTTTACAATCAGGCTTTCGGTCAGCTCTAAACGCAGGCATTTCGCGTCACAGCCACTGGCCAGCACCGTCTCTTTCACCATCTGCACAAACTCTGGCTGACTAAATTGTATGGCGCTCACATTGACCGACAATTTAAGTTTGGCCGTATGCGCAGACTGTGACCAATGTTTGAGTTGCGCACACGCTTGCGCCAGTACCCATTGCCCAATCGACACAATTTCGCCGGTTTCTTCGGCAATCGGAATAAACTGGTCGGGCGGAATCATGCCCAGTGTCGGGTGCTGCCAGCGCAACAACACTTCTGCGCCCGTTGGTTGCTGCAAATGATTCACTTGCACCTGGTAATACAATAAAAACTGCTGGCCCTGCAGGGCAAATGCCAGCTCATTCTCAAGTGTGGCGCGCATTTCAACCGCCGGGTGCACCGCCTCGTCATACATTTGAATACTGTTAAGGTTATCGGACTTTTTGGCCTGATACATGGCAATATCAGCGCGCCGTAACACTTCGTCTTCTTTATACAAATCGCCCACAAACATACAAATACCGATGCTGGGGGCCGTGCGGTATTTACTGTTTTGCAACTCAAAGGGTTGCGAAAATACCGCCATCATTTTTTCAGCGGTGGCTTGCGCGGCAGCAACCGCTTCTGCCTTGTCGGTAGATAACTCATCCAGCACGGCAATAAACTCATCGCCACCCATGCGCGCGATGGTGTCTTTTTTGCGCAAACACTGCTGCAAGCGAAACGCGACTTGCTGCAATAATTCATCGCCCGCCTGATGGCCTTTGCTATCGTTCAAACCTTTAAAATTATTTAAATCCAGGCACAACACGGCACCATAGCTCTGGTGGCGCACGCAGCGTGCAAAGGCCTGGTTGAGGCGGTCTGTGAGCAGGCGGCGATTCGGCAAACCGGTCAAAAAGTCGTAATAAGCCAGTTGATGTACTTTTTTATTATCCAGATTAGAGGCGATGCGCAACGAGATATTTTCGCGCAGGCTGTTTGCCAGGCTGCGGCCAGCCACCGTCACATAAAACACATACACCATAAACAACACGGCGAGTGCCAGCGAGACTGAACTGCCATGAATCAAAAAGCGCGGAATCATGAAGAGCACAATGCCGCCGCTAAACAGGTTAGTACTTAAGGTATCGACTGAATAAATAATGATGCCCGCACCGGACACCCCAACCAAGGCAAAAATCAAAAACGCCTGATGTGCGGTGTCGCTTTCGGGAAACAGTAAAATGCCGCCCAAGCCCCAGGCCAGCCCGCAAAAACAGGTGCTGGCGCGAAACCACTGTAACCACAGGCGGCTGTGCAACTCGCGTTGATGATCTTTTTCGTATTGATAAGTGAGGTAGGCGCGGATACCATAAGCCACCAAAAAAATGCTAGACCACAATGCCAGAATGACGTGGTCGATCAGGTGCCGTTGCACAAGCAAAAGCGCAATCATGACCACGATGGCTGCCATCAGTGATCTGCGATTGTTTGCATACAGCATGCCCACAATTTCTGCGTGCAATGCTGATGATTCCGCCGTGGTATTCAACGCACGTATCCCCTATGTATATGATTGTTAGTCTATTAACAACGGTTATTGCAGGTTGATACTTTAGTTTACATTTGTCATCATGCGCCCAAATTCAGGAAAAAACACCATACAGAGTGTGGTTTTTAATCGAAAATATGCAAAGAAATGTCAGCCATGCAACCAATGCCACACCAGCCTGGTATAGCGTGGCATCACAACGTACACCATCAGTGCGACCACCACAGCCGTCACCACAAAGGTATGCAGCACGCGGCTGTGCGGGAGACCACCCGCATCGAGCAACGGCACCACCAATAGTGGCAGCACACTCACCAACGGAAAAATAGCCGACCACGTCAGTAAAAACTGCTTCCAGCGCACAGGTGGTTTGGCAGGCAACTGCGTGCCTTGCATAAACAGAAAATCGAGGCCGCTATTCACCTGGTAACTATCCTCCCCCACCAGCAAGTGGCTGACCTTGGCGATTAATGTCTTGCGCACTGGCGAGTCTAGCCATTGTTTGAGATGTTGCTCTGTTTGGTAGCGTATCATCACCGAATAAGTGTCGGTGTAACCTGCCACGGGCCGGATAATGTGCCAGTCAAGCACCCCTTCAGAAGACCGACACAGTGGGCCAATTTCGTTTAACCACGCTTCGTACTCGCGTTGAAACACCGGACTGACGCGGTGGGTGATCACCACACTCGCGCCTGATAACGCCGTCGCTGTTGCCACACTTTTCACCATATTGACTCCTTCTTGTTGTAATTGGCTCCTAATCTAAGCAACAAACAGCGGTTTGAGCTCGGTCACTGCCAAATCAATAAATGCGCGCAATTTGGGCGGCATAAAGCGTTGCTTGGGGTAGACCAGATGCACCGCATCTGCTTGCCCGCGCCATGCTGGCAACACCCGTTGCAAGCGCCCCGCCTGTACCGTAGGCTGGCAGATAAAGGTAGGCAACAAGGCAACGCCCTGCCCGTTTTCTGCCATAGCCTGCACCACGCCGATACTATTCACCAGCGTACGCCCATCCAAAGGTACCCGGAGCGACGTCGTCCCTTGTTGCAAATCCCAGTGATGACGCCCCATCGGTGTAAATTGCACCGTTTGCTGCTGGCCAAGATCTGCAGGCGTTGTCACCTGCCCGGCAGACTGCAAATACTGCGGGCTGGCAAACATGGCCCACTGTATGGTGCCCAGTGATTTGGCAATCAAGCTGGAGTCACGCAGCTCGCCAGTGCGAATCGCCACATCCACGCCTTCTGCCACCAGGTCAACATAACGCTCTGTCAGCATCAACTCTAGCGACAAAGCAGGATAGATTTGCTGCGTCTGCGCCACCAGCCCCCCCAGCAAGGCGTCACCCAAATCGGCAGGTGCTGTCACCTTTAATACCCCTTGTGGTTGCTGACGCGCTTCATCCAGCGCGGCTTCAGCCTCCAGCAAATAGCCCAGGCCAGTAGAAGCATGCTCAAAATACAGGGCGCCAGCCTCTGTCAGATTTAAGCGACGTGTCGTACGCTGTAACAAGGTCACCCCCAGCCGTTGCTCTAACCGCGCCACCCGCGTGCTAATGGTAGAGGTTGGCAAACCCAATTGACGGGCCGCTGCACTAAAACTGCCCGCCTGCACTACTTTCACAAACACTGCCGCTTCATTAAAGTCCATGGTGCTATTGTTCATTTAAATGAAAAGTAATTTTATATTTAACCATCTAGTGCTGTAAAAGTCATCTGTTTATAGTGTGAACCATGCAAACACGCACACAGCGCTGAAAGGAAATCATCATGAAAAAACTGGCTTTTATCAAACGTAGCAACGGCAACCATTGGGTGGGTGACGGCTTTCCGGTACAAAGCATTTTTTCTTACCGTGACATTGCCAATGACATTTCACCTTTCCTGTTAATGGATTACGCCGGGCCTGCCAGCTTTGAAGCCACCACACAACGCCGTGGCGTTGGCCAGCACCCGCACCGTGGCTTTGAAACCGTGACCATTGTTTACGATGGCCAGGTCTCACACCACGACTCTACCAACGCCGGTGGCACCATCGGCCCGGGTGAAGTGCAGTGGATGACTGCAGGCAAAGGCATTATTCATGAGGAATATCACGGCGATGACTATGCACGCACGGGTGGCCCGTTTGAAATGATCCAGTTGTGGGTCAACCTGCCGGCCAAGGACAAAATGACCGCACCCGGCTATCAAGGCATTACCCGCGACCAGATTCCTGAGGTCGCATTGCCAGCAGAGGCAGGCAAAGTGCGCGTGATTGCCGGTGAATATGCTGGCCAGAAAGGCCCAGCCAATACCTTCAGCCCGATGAATGTGTGGGATGTACGCCTGAATGCCGGAACACGCACCACCTTCACGCTGCCAGAAGGTCACACCACCGCCATTTTTGTGCTGCATGGCGCGGTAAAAACCGGTGAAGTGCATACCATCCGCCCAGCCGAGCTGGCCGTAATGCAGCGCGAAGGCAATGAGCTGGTATTGCAGGCGCAGCAGGATACCGTGTTACTGTTACTCAACGGTGAACCGCTGAATGAGCCGGTAGTGGGCCATGGCCCGTTTGTCATGAACAGCTGGGAAGAAATTGACCAGGCGATTAATGACTTTAACCAGGGCCTTTTTGCCACTGCATAATGGCTTGCAAAGTAGTCCAACATTTTAAAAAAGGAAACACGGTCGTCAGTATTCACACTTTACGCTGACGGCCGTGATCTCCACCCGACTAAATCCATTGAGAGGATATTCACCATGAACAACAAACCTTATGTACGCCTGGACCGTGACAATGCAGTGGTTTTACTGGTAGACCACCAGGCGGGCTTATTATCGCTGGTGCGTGATATTGAACCAGACCGCTTTAAAAACAACGTGCTGGCATTAGCCGATGCCGCCAAGTTTTTTAACCTGCCGACCATTTTAACCACCAGCTTTGAAAGCGGCCCCAATGGCCCATTGATGCCAGAGTTAAAAGCGCTGTTTCCAGATGCGCCTTATATTGCCCGCCCTGGTCAGATCAATGCCTGGGATAACGAAGACTTCGTCAAAGCGATTAAAGCCACCGGTAAAAAGCAATTGATTATCGCTGGCGTGGTCACTGAAGTCTGCGTGGCTTTCCCTGCCTTGTCTGCGATTGCAGAAGGTTTTGAGGTTTTTGTGGTGGCCGATGCCTCCGGCACCTTTAACGAACTGACGCGAGATGCTGCATGGCGCCGCATGGAGGCCGCCGGAGCGCAAATGATGACCTGGTTTGGCGTGGCCTGCGAGCTACACCGCGACTGGCGTCATGATATTGAAGGCCTGGGCGCATTGTGCGCTAACCATATTCCTGACTATCGCAATTTAATGACGGCATTTAACAGCCAGCAAACAAAGTAATTCATCAGGTTGACCTCAACAAAAAGGCCCGTATCGGGCCTTTTTTATGTGCACAATGGCTTGCACAGGCCACCCCCTCTCACCTCTGACTGATCCCAACACTCGTGCGCGATACCTGCATAACATGGTGTTGCGCAAACATCTTTCTTGTTTTAACAAAAAATAATAATTGGTGCTTGGTGTATCATTATCACGAATGAGAATTATTCTCATCAATTAAAAATCGTGATGGCGATGACTTTATACATCCATCACCCATCCAATTCGTCGAGACAGAAATCATGACCAGCAGTCAGCCGCCTATGGCAAGTAGCCCACTCAGTCCGCAGCAAGAAAAGCGCTTGCTGTTCACACTGGCTGGTATCCAGTTTTCCCACATTCTCGACTTTGTGATCATGATGCCCATTGGCCCGGCGCTGATGTCCGCACTGGATATCAACACCGCACAATTTGCCTGGCTATTGTCTATTTACACTTTAACCGCTGCCGTCAGCGGCCTGGTGGCTGCCACCTTTGTCGACCTGTTTGAACGCAAAAATATCCTGCTGGTGCTATTTAGCTTGTTTGTACTGGCGACGTTGTCATGTGCGCTGGCGCCAGACTACCAGACACTACTGATCACCCGTGGCCTGGCAGGTATATTTGGTGGCGTGCTGGGCGCCATGCTGCAAACACTGGTAGCTGACCTGATCCCGTTTGAGCGGCGCGGTCAAGCCAGCGGCACGGTGATGTCCGGCACAGCGGCCGCCATGGTGCTCGGCGTGCCCACCTCCTTATTTTTAACCAACAGCATCGGCTGGCAAGCACCATTTGTGGTGATCGGCAGCGTCGCAGGCCTGTTTTTGTTATTGGCCATGCGACATATCCCCAGCCTGCCCAAGCCAGCGGCCATGCAACGCCACTGGCGGCAGGCCGCGCGCAATATGCAAGCCGTGCTGGCCAACAGCAATCACCTCACCGGATTACTGTTTATGGCACTGGGCGCATTTTCGACCTTTACCGTGATCCCTTACCTGACCTTGTACTTAACCGGCAATGTGGGCCTGAGCATGACGCAAATGCCATGGGTCTACATGCTGGGTGGCCTGGCCAGCTTTTTAAGCGCTCGCCAGATTGGCCGCCTGGCCGACCGCTGGGGAAAAGTACAGACCTACCGCCTGATCGCAACCCTTTCAATGCTGCCTATCCTGCTGCAAACCCATTTACCTGTGGTGGCGCTTGGCTGGGTGTTGTTGTGCAGCACAGCATTTTTCATGATAGGCACCGGCCGTGCCATTCCTGCTATGGCAATCACTATTTCGGCCATTCATCCCCCGTTACGTGGCACTTTTATGTCGCTCAATGCCGCTATCCAAGAGCTGGCATGTGGCGCAGCGGCACTGGTTGGTGGCCTCATCATTACACAATTGCCAGATGGCAGCCTCAGCGGCTATGGCCATGCTGGCTGGCTGGCAGTGGGCCTGACCTCGGTCACGATCATGCTGGCGGGGCGCATTCAAATGCTCTCCGGCCCCAAGCCTGCCCCCGGCAATCACAAACCATCTGCAGCCTAAAACGTAATTTTCATCTAACTCACATGAGGATAGCCATATGAATGATATTTTCAGAGGACTGGTAGGCGACCCGCAAGCAGAAAAACTGTTGCTACGCTATCGCCAGGACACGCCGTTTTTCTTTACCACGCCAGAACAAACCATGATGGCCGAAGGATGCTATGCCACTATTCCGGCAACCAGCAATATGGCCGAACTGAATACAGCAGTGAACACTGCCCTACAGCAGGCACAGAAAAATGGCCATCCTGATCCGATTGTGGTCGGTGCCATTCCGTTTGATACCCATCAAGCAGCCTGCCTGTTTATTCCAAAACAAATTGTGCATGCTGGCCCACTGGCCAGAGAAGGCTACTTGCCTCCACCGCGCGCAACCGATGGCCAGGTCACACCGACCCCGGCACCTGAAAAATACGCAGATGGTGTAGCGGCCGCCGTCAGCCAAATCCGCGATAAGCATCTGAGCAAAGTAGTGCTGGCGCGGACGCTGGAACTGACCACACAGCAACCTGTAGATATGCAGGCATTATTACAGCGTCTGGCATGGAGCAATGCGCTAGGCTATACCTTTGCCGTTAACCTCGGGGCAAACGGTCAAGGCACACTGATAGGCGCCAGCCCCGAATTATTACTGAGTCGCCAGGGAAAATATGTACGCTCCAACCCTTTAGCTGGCTCGATTCCACGAGTGAAAGATAACCGCGCAGACCTCAAACGCAGCCTGGGCTTGCTGCAATCAGACAAAGACTTGCACGAGCACAAAGTAGTGGCAGATACCGTGGCAAAAGCCCTCAGACCCTATTGCAAAATGCTATCGGTGCCTGCGCGGCCCTCTGCGATTCACACCGAAACCATGTGGCATTTATCCAGCGACATCCATGGTGAGTTATCTACCCCAGCAGCCAGCGCCCTAGCGTTAGCCGCCAGCTTACACCCGACACCCGCAGTGTGCGGCTACCCATTCACCCAGGCACGTGAACTCATCGCCAAGCTGGAAGGCTTTGACCGTGGTTTTTATTCCGGCATGGTCGGCTGGTGCGATGCCGCCGGTAACGGTGAGTGGATCGTCACCTTGCGCTGCGCCAAGGTCAATGGCCAGCATGTGCGCCTGTTTGCCGGTGCCGGAGTCGTTGCCGACTCAGAGCCACAGCACGAACTGGCCGAAACCACGGCTAAATTCAAAACCATGCTGAATGCGCTGGGCATGGTGCAAGAAGGAGCTTACTGATGCTGACCCATTGCACGCCATGGCCGCCAGAAACCGCGGCCCACTACCGAGCGCAAGGCTATTGGCGCGGTGAGACATTCTCTGAAATGCTGGCAACACGCGTCGCAAAATATGGCGACAAACTGGCAGTGGTCAGTGACACCCGGCGCTGGAGCTATAGCGCACTGGGGGCCGAAGTCATGCGCCTCGCACATGGCTTTCACAACCTGGGCATTGGCCATGGTGACCGCGTGGTGGTGCAACTACCCAATTGTGCAGAATTTATCGCCACTATTTTTGCACTGTTCCGCTTGGGTGCCGTGCCCGTGTTTGCATTACCGGCACATCGTCAGCTAGAAATCAGCTACTTTTGCCAACATGCCGAGGCCGTGGCCTATATCATTGCCGACCGCGCCGAGCACTTTGACTATCGCCCACTGGCACGCGAGGTACAAGCCAATAGCCCAAGCCTCAAGCATATTATTGTGCTGGGTGAGGCCCAAGAGTTTCATACTTTAACGGACTTACCCACGCAACCAGGCGAACTGCCGGCAGGCCCAGGTGCCGAAGAAATTGCATTTTTACAACTGTCTGGCGGCAGTACGGGCACGCCCAAGCTGATCCCGCGCACCCATGACGACTATCTGTACAGTGTGCGTGCCAGTGCAGACATTTGCCAGTTAACGCCAGACAGCGTCTACCTGAGCGTGATCCCGGCCGGACATAATTTTGCACTCAGTTCACCCGGCTCACTCGGCACTTTGTATGCAGGCGGTTGTGTCGTGATGTGTGCCCACCCCAGCCCGGATATTGCACTGGCATGGATGACGCGCCAACAAGTCAGCATTGTCGCCCTGGTACCGCCACTGGTGCCGGTCTGGCTCGATGCCATCAAACGCAGCCAGCCTGATCTGCGCCATTTAAAACTGCTGCAGGTGGGCGGTGCGCGGTTCAACAGTGCCATGGCACAACGTGTCATCGGCGAGCTGGGGGTAACCTTACAACAGGTGTTTGGCATGGCTGAAGGCTTGGTCAACTACACCCGGCTGGATGACCCATTAGAGGTGTTGCTGCATAGCCAGGGCAGACCCATTTCAGCCGATGATGAAATCCGCATCGTCGACGATGAAGATCAGCCGGTCGCCGCTGGCGACATTGGTCATCTGCTCACGCGCGGCCCTTATACCATTCGCGGTTATTACAAGGCCCCCGAACATAATGCACGCGCATTCACCGCCGATGGCTTCTATCGTACTGGCGATATGGTGCGCATGACCGCAGAAGGCAATCTCGTGGTGGAGGGCCGGAATAAGGATCAAATCAACCGTGGTGGCGAAAAAATTTCTGCCGAAGAAGTAGAGCATCAATTGCTGATCCACCACTTGGTGGTGGATTGCGCGATTGTCGCCATGCCAGATGCTTATATGGGCGAAAAGAGCTGTGCCTTTGTCGTGGCACGGGATAAGAGTTTGCGCCAGATTGATTGCGTACGGTTTCTGCGTGCACGTGGCCTGGCGGGTTATAAAATTCCTGACCGCATTGAATTCATCAACGAATTACCTAAAACCGGTGTCGGCAAGATCAATAAAAAAGCATTACGCCAGCAAGTCACTCACCAACTAACGGCTAATACATCCGCTTTACTGAACACACACGAAAGTTTTTCTTATGGCAATTCCTAAAATCGCTTCTTATGTCATGCCCGCGCTCACTATTGATAATCGCGTCAACTGGGAAACGGATGCACTGCGTGCTGTGCTGCTGGTACATGATATGCAGGATTACTTCCTGGATTTTTATGACCGTACCCAGACGCCTGTGCCTCAATTACTGGCCAATATCAGACGTCTGATTGATCAGGCACATGCACTGGATATTCCAGTGATCTACACGGCCCAACTACCACAACAAACACCACAAGAACGTGGGCTATTGCAAGACATGTGGGGGCCGGGACTCACCGCGCAACCACACGGCAAGCAGATTGTGGCCGAGCTGGCACCGCAGGCACAAGATCTGGTGCTGGATAAATGGCGTTACAGTGCTTTTCAGAAGTCAACCTTGCAGGAAATGATGTTTGACCAAGGGCGTGACCAGCTCATTATTTGTGGTGTGTATGCGCACATAGGCTGCATGATGACCGCCTGTGATGCCTTTATGCGCGATATTCAACCCTTTTTTGTTGCAGATGCGTTGGCAGACTTTTCAGCCGCAGAGCATGCCATGGCACTGCAATATGTGGCCCAACGTTGCGGCGTGACCATCAGCACTGGCAATCTGCTCGACCACTTGCGTACCCTGCTGCCTGCCTCGCTGCCTGCCCTCAAGGCCAGCATCGCCAACTTGCTACAGATAGAAGCCAGCCAATTACAGGACGACGACAACCTGCTCGACTGGGGGCTGGATTCGATACGTATTATGTCGTTGGTGGAGCGCTGGCGCCAGGCAGGTGTAGACCTGAATTTTATGGCGCTGGCTGAAAATCCGACCCTTGCCGACTGGTGGGCGCGCCTCAACCAACAGGAGATGGCCTATGCTTAAGCATGCTTTTTTACGCACGCGCACAAGCAACGTTGCGGTGTTACGCTTTAGCCTGTTCGCGATGTTAGGCTGGCTGCTGCACCTCTCCCTGGCCCAGGCAGACACACTGCCGCTTCCCACGCACTGGGCACCCACACAACTATCAAACAGCCTGAGTTTTGACCTGACCTCCAGCTATACCGGCCAGCAATACCGCATTGTGCTCGACTTGCCGCACAAAGCGCCGCCTGCCGGTGGCTATCCGGTGCTGTGGGCACTCGATGGCCTGGCCAGTGTGCCGATGATGGAAGTGGCCCGCCCCAGGCCGCCCTATGCCAACGAAAGTGCGCAATGGCGCAAAAAAGTAGGGGAAGAACCGGCAGGGCTGATCGTAGGCATCGGCTATGCCAGTGGTGTTCCGTTTGATATCAACGCACGGGCGCAGGACTATACTCCGGCCACCAGCGCAAAAACCGGTGACTCTTTTTCTACCAAGCATGGCGGTGCCGATGCCTTTTTGAAGTTTTTAACGTTGGAGCTACGCCCACTGCTCGCACAGCATTTTGAGCTTAATCCAGAAAAAAATACCTTGTTTGGGTTTTCGTATGGTGGCTTGTTCACGCTGTATACACTGAGCACACAGCCACAACATTTTCAGCGTTACTGGGCCGCCAGCCCATCGCTGTGGTTTGGCGAGCACCAGACCATCAAGCAGTTACCAGACCACTTAACAGCACTGCAACAGGTACACACCATCAACCGCGTCATGATTACCGTCGGCACAGACGAGCAATTTCCAGCCAGCTTTGCCTCTGCTGAACAACAAGCAAAATTGCAGAGCCGTACCATGGTCGACAATGCTGAGCGCTTTGCCACCTTGTTGCAACAAACTGGCTTGCCTGCTAGCAAAGTGCAGTTTCAGCGCCTGCAAGACCATGACCACGAGGACATGCTGATGCATGGCGCCAGAGCTGTGCCAGCATTCGCGTTTGCGCCTTAGGTTCATCGCCCACACTTTCCCTGATCCATCGGGATGGCACGCGCCATCCCCAATATTCTGCGCCGCCCGCCGGGCAGCGCCTATGCCGAGGATGCTTCCATGAATACAACATCAAGCCGTTTACCCACCAGCGCTGCCCAATATGGCATCTGGATGGGGCAGCAAATGGTGCCAGACAGTCCCAGCTACCTCACCGCAGAAGCCATAGAACTGCATGGCGTACTCAATGTTGAAGCACTGCGCCTGAGTGTCACCGAAGTGCTAAACAACTGCCAAACCCTGCATATGCGCTTTGAAATGAATGACGAAGGCTTGTGGCAATGGCCACAACCTGCTGCAACGGTGCTGGAGATACACGACTTTCGTACAGCACCTGACTCTGAAACTGCAGCGTGGCAATGGGCCAAGCAATCGCTGGCCACCGTGTGCCGCCCGACCCAGGACGCGCTGTATCGCACCGCGCTGCTGCAACTAGCTGACGACCGCTGGCAATGGTATTTGCAGGTACACCATATTGCGCTGGATGGTTACGGTTACGGCATGGTGTGCCAGGCAGTTGCCGCACGCTACAGTGCCCATGTCAGCGGCCAGGCCTTGCCACCGCTGCCTGACTGGTCGCTGCATAAGGTATTAGAGGCCGAACGCCAGTACAACACCGATGGCAGGTTTGAGCGCGATAAAGCCTTTTGGACACAGCATTTGCAACATGCGCCCGCCTCTGCGGTGGTCGCCCCCGCCCAGGAGTTCTCAGATGAGGTGCTACGCCACGGTGTGCGCCTGAACAAAGAACATGTTGCCAGGCTGGAACACGCCGCCCAGCAATGCGGCCAAGATTGGGGCAGCTGGATGCTGGCCGCCATCGGGGTGTGGCTAGCCAAACAATCTGGCCAGCAGCAACTCACTTTTGGCCTGCCGGTCATGAACCGCTTGGGCACTCCGGCGCTGGGCATCCCCTGCATGGCGATGAATATTGTACCGATGAGTGTTTACGTTGACCCGGCGCAGGACATGTGCGCCATGAGTCAGCAGCTCGCCAACAGCCTGCGTACCATCCGGCCACATTTGTATTACCGTTACAGTTGGATACGCGGCGACCTCGGCTTGCTCGAGGTACAAAAGCATTTGTTTAACCAGGCGGTGAATATCATGCCATTTGACCGCCACGCGCCGTTTGCTGGCTTGCAAAGCACCATACACCCGATCAGCGCGGGCCCGGTCAAAGACCTGAATATCAGCGTATTTGTGCTCAATGGCGAATGGCAGTTATTACTCGAAGCTAACCCGAATGCTTACGACAGCGAGCGCCTGGCAGAGTTACATGCAGACTTGTCACACTGGCTAAACCAGTTAGCGGCACATGCGCCGCAAGCCGCCCTCGCCCCATTGCTACAAGACTTGCCACCATTGTCATTGTTACGCGGAGAGGCGTTGCAACAGCCAGCGCAACCGATGCTGCAACGTTTATATAAAACGGCGTTTAGCCGCCCCAACCACCCGGCCCTAGAATGGCAAGATGACACAAGTAGTCATCACTCACTCAGCTACCAGGCCTTGCTACACCAGGTGATTGAAATGGCTGCGCAATTGCAGGCGAATGGTTTGCAGCCACAAGACCGTGTCATTATCCTGCTGCCACGCAGCCCAGAAGCAATTATCGCGATTTTAGCTACCTTGTGGGCAGGCGGCTGCTATGTACCACTGGACCCGCTCGGCCCAGCTGGCCGACTGGACATGGTGTTGACCGATGCGGCGCCGCAACAAGTGATTACGCGGACAGAATGGGCACACAACGCGGGCAACTTGCCAGTGGTGTACATGGCGACATGCGCACATGAACAAGCGGCAGCCGATGTGTCGGCTATTTTCAACAATCATCCTCTCGCCCGGCCGCTGCCGGTAAGCCCCGAAGACCCGGCCTACCTGCTGTATACCTCAGGCTCTACGGGCACACCCAATGGCGTGCTAATGAGCCATGCTGCATTGGCGCACTTCGTGGCCAGCGCCGGTCAGCTCTATCAAGTGCAGGCCAATGACCGTGTACTGCAATTTGCACCATTACATTTTGATGCCAGCATAGAAGAAATTTTCCTCTCGCTATGCCATGGTGCCACACTGATATTACGTACCGACGCCATGCTGGACGCTATCTCGAGCTTTACCGGGTTTATCCAGCAGGCACAGATTAGCGTGCTCGACCTGCCAACGGCATACTGGCATGAACTGGCCTATGCGCTGACCCCAGCCCTGGCTCGCGACCTGCACAGCGTCAGGCTAACCATCATCGGCGGCGAAGCCGCCTTGGCCGAGCGCGCACGGCGCTGGCAACAGTTGCTGCCTGACAATGTGCTGCTCAACAGCTACGGCCCCACTGAAGCATCAGTCATTGCCACTACTGCCATATTAAACGGGCCACAAGCCGTGTGGGATGGCAGTGACCAGGTGCCGATTGGCTTGCCACGCCCGGGCGTACAGGCGCTGGTGGTCGATGAACGCTTGTACCCGGTGGCGGCAGGCAAACCTGGTGAGTTACTACTGTGCGGCGATGCGCTGGCCATGCATTACCACCGCAATAGCGCGCTGACAACACAACGCTTTATTACCCCACGCATCATTTCGCCTGCGTATCAGGACTTTGCCGTGCGCGCGTATCGCACCGGTGACCTGGTGCGTTTGCAACAAGGCCAACTACAGTTTTTAGGCAGATTGGATAATGAAGTCAAAATCAGCGGACTGCGCATTGACCCGGCCGAAATCGAGAACGCATTACTCAGCCACCCGAGTGTGCGTGAAGCCGCCGTGGTGACTCTGCCGCGCCAACCCACTGGCGTGATATTGGCTGCCTTTGTCGTGTGTGCCGATACACCGGCAACGATGGATCATGCCAGCGCATTGCGGACAGCACTGGCAGACCTGTTGCCTGCCGCCGCGGTACCTGACCATTGGCGTGTTGTATCCGAATTGCCGCGCAACCTGAATGGAAAAATCGACCGCAAACAGTTAGCAGACAGGCTGGCCTCACAACAGCCAGCCAACGTGCCGCAAGCGAGCCCGCTTGAGCAGCAGATCATGCAGGTTTGGTATGAGGTGCTGGGCGTGATGCCCGAGCATGTACACGCCAATTTCTTTGACCTGGGTGGCAAATCACTGCAAGCGATTCAGGTATCGAGCAAGCTGGGGCAATTGCTGCAACGTGAAATTGCCATCTCGGCCCTGTTTAACCATGCCACCGTGCAGGCGCTAGCCAAAGCACTCAGCGCACCGGTGGCGCATCGCCCACCGCCTAGCCAGTCGGCACAAGCGTTCGCCCCCATGTTAGCCATCCAGCAAGGCGCGCATCCTGCACTGTTTTGCCTGCATCCAGCAGAAGGGTTGTCATGGTGCTATCTGGCACTGGCACGGCATTTACCGGGCATTGCCATTTATGGTTTGCAGGCAACGGCAGACAGCGCCTTGCCTGACAGCTTTGCCGCCATGGTAGAAACCTATGCCGCGCGTATCCGCCAGCAGCAAGCACAGGGGCCTTATCGTTTGCTAGGCTGGTCGCTGGGTGGTGCACTGGCACACGCCATCGCCAGCCACCTGACGCAGTTGGGTGAGCAGGTCGAATTGGTCGCGCTGATGGACAGCTACCCGGCACCCGCTTTTGCCGACTGGCGTGCCCCAAGCCTGCACGATGCCTTAATTACCTTGTTGAGTGTGACCGGCGAACTTGAAGCTGAAACGCCTGAAGCCATTTACCAGCGCTTGCTACGTCCCGGCAGCCCGCTTGCCTCGCTAGGGCGAGAAGCACTCGAGCGCCTGGGCGAAACAGCACTGCATGGCATGCAGCTGTTTCGTGCCAGCCAAACACCGCATTACCAGGGCGACCTGTTGCTGTTTCAGGCCGCCGAGCGCGCACCAGATACCCCGCAGCCAGCCTCCTGGCTACCTTATCTGCAAGGGCGGCTCGATTGTGTGGTGATCAACTGCAACCATTTTGGCATGAGCGACCCGGCGCCCATGGCCGCCATTGGCCAGGCACTGGCTGAGCGGCTACTGATCAAACCCGCGCCTGAATTAGCCATCGCGCAGGAAGTGAGTCTGGTATGAAAGGCCAGCTCGCCATTGTGACCGGTGCCGCACAAGGCATAGGCGCAGCCGTGGTGGCCGCACTGGTTGAACAAGGCGCGCGCGTGGCCGCGCTGGATATCCAGGCCGAGACCTTACAACGCGCCATGCAACCCTATGGCGATCGCGTGACTACCTATACGGTAGATTTGAGCCGCAGCCAAGAGGTCAGCGCTGTGGTTGAGCGTATCGCCGCTGATTTGGGTGAAATCGACATGCTGGCCAATGTAGCGGGCATACTGCGCATGGGCAGCATTTGTGAATGCAGCGACCAAGACTGGGAGCGTATTTTTGCCGTCAACACCCATGGTCTGTTTTACCTGTCACGCGCCGTGGCTAGGCACATGATGGCGCACAAACGCGGCCGCATCGTCACCGTAGGCTCCAATGCGGCGGCCATTCCACGCATGCAGATGGCGGCTTATGCAGCATCCAAAGCGGCGGCTTGTCACTTTGCAAAATGCTTGGGGCTAGAACTGGCGCCTTACGGCATCCGCTGCAATATTGTCTCGCCCGGCTCTACTGATACCGAGATGCAGCGTCAGCTATGGCAATCTGGCAGCGATGCCAGCACCGTCATTGCCGGTTCTCTGCCGCATTACCGTACCGGTATCCCGCTTGGCCGCATTGCCGATGCGCAGGATATTGCCAACACAGTGCTGTTTTTGCTCAGTGATGCTGCCCGCCATATCACCATGCACGACTTGCGGGTAGACGGCGGGGCGACGCTAGATGCTTAGTCGTTGTTGGATGTCATGATGACAACGCTTAGCCAAATGCATGTGCAACACGAAAAAACCTTGTCCGGCACGGCCATACACGGCCTTCAAGCGTTGCCATTTGTGCGCCACGTCATGCTCTTGCCAACTGCGCATTTACCGGCCGGGGTGCAGGTCTGGCAGTTGATGCTTGCTAGAGATGCGGCAGCAAGCCTGGTCACCGAGCAACAATATCAGCAGCTACTCACCTTGCTGGCGGTTGATGAGCGTGCGCGCTGCAAACGCTATCACCGCCTGGCTGACCGTATACGCTATGCCGTGATGCGCGCTGCGCTGCGCCATTTGATTGCACATCACTTGCAGCAACCCGCACACTGTATTCAATTGGGATTAAGCGCTTTTGGCAAGCCCTGCCTGCGCGCACCGGCGGCACCGTTACAATTCAACCTGTCACATAGCCAGCAGTTAGGCCTGATTGCCTTATCAGCACAGCGGCCAGTGGGTATAGACATAGAAGCATTGGCGAGCACACAGCAGCAGCGTGCTCTGCTCAGCGTATTCAGCCCACGTGAACAGGCTTATTGCCTGCAACACCCGCATGCAACTGACTGGACACAAATCTGGACCGGCAAAGAAGCCGTCTTAAAAGCCTTGGGCACAGGCCTGACAGCAGAGTTAACGACGCTATCGGTGTTACCGATGGCAACACACCTTGAGGTGTCACTGGCAGAGACAAAGACTATGCAAATACAAGCCTGGCCATTGGCCGTGGCCTATGGGTATCAAGCAGCCCTGGCTTTGCTATAAGCGGGTTTGCGACCAGTTAGCCCTGGTTACGGTAGTGTTTGGGCAAGGTGCCAAAATGGCGGTGAAACGCGGTTGAAAAATTAGCCTGGCTGCTATAACCGGCAATTTCCGCCGCCTGCGTCACACTGACGCCATCATCTCTCAACGCATGGGCAGCGCGCTCCAGACGGCATTGGCGCATATAGTCAAAAATGGTTTGGCCGTGAATCTGCCGGAACTGCTGTTGTAACGTATTTGCATTACACCCTATGTATTTGGCAATCGCGCGCATGTCGAGCTGGTCTGCCTCGCCACTGTCTATCAATGCTTGCAGGCGCAGCACGCGTTGGTAGGCCGTGGTTGACATCTCTACCGGCGCCACAGGTTCTGCGGGCAATGTCTGCGACAGTGCATGCACAATCAACTCCAGCGCACGGCACTCCTGATGCAGCATTTGTAACGGCCCTTCACTGCCCACCGGATGTATCAACTGCTCGGCAATGGCAATATCACGCGCGGTCGGGTTCCAGTTGTGAATCGCCAGGCCATCCTGAAACAGGCTGGGCTCAAAACCAGCCGCCGCCAGCCAGACCGGGGTTAAGGTTAACACCACCATGCGCTGACGGCTGCCAGCGTGCGAGTGCCGCTCAAAATTAACCGGATCATGAATACTGACCACTACGCCTTGCGGCACGGCGTCCGACCCTTCGCCGACGTCCAGTTGCAGCGTTTGCTGCCCCATCACCACCTGTGCATTGCCTTCAATCTTTAACATGATCTTGATGCAGGGCTCGTGAATCACAAACTGCGTACGCATGTCATGCAAATGCACAATGTCGGTGCAGTGCAAGGTCATGCCCTCACGCACGCGTGTAAAAGAAAAGTCGCCCTGCATCAATGGGGCGGCCTTGCCAATATCCGGCGACAGCAAGCGATGCTCCTGCCCGAACTTGGCATGCAGGTTTGCTATATCAATATCATGGTCTGCCGACAGTCTGCGCCCAGACGACAATTTGCCTGCCTGACGCTTACTGGAGCTTGGGATTGGTGTGCGCACAAACATCTTTCTTGCTTAAGCAAACAAAACTGACCTGCCCGCCAAAAGGACAGATGTTAAAATTATAAATGATAATCATTCTTATTATAACAACTCATCGTGCTTCTTGAAACAGTGTGCGGAAATAGCAACCCTACGGAAAAAATATGCCTTTAATCACTCATCATCACCCTTCTTCATTTAAATTAAAAACGCTGTCAGCCATGGTAATCATGGCCTGCGCGACACAAGCCTCTTTTGCCGCAGACGCAGTCACCAGCAACATACAAACACTCGAAGAAATAACCGTTTCTTCTGCCCAGGAAGAGCTCAAACAAGCCCCTGGCGTGTCTGTCATCACGGCTGAAGATATTGCAAAACGCCCGCCTACCAATGATTTGTCTGAAATCATCCGCACCATGCCCGGCGTTAACTTGACCGGCAACTCGACCAGCGGCCAGCGCGGCAACAACCGCCAGATTGATATCCGCGGTATGGGCCCGGAAAACACACTCATTCTGATTGATGGCCGCCCGGTGAGCAGCCGTAACTCGGTGCGCTATGGCTGGCGCGGTGAGCGTGATACCCGAGGGGACACCAACTGGGTGCCACCAGAGCAGGTTGAGCGCATTGAAATTATCCGCGGCCCAGCGGCCGCGCGTTATGGCAACGGTGCCGCCGGTGGTGTGGTCAACATCATCACCAAGGCTGCTGCCAAAGAGACGCATGGTTCCGTCACCGCTTATACCAGCGTCCCGGAAGACTCGGTTGATGGCGCGACCCGCAGACTCAACTTTGGCTTGAGCGGCCCAATTACCGACACGTTGTCTTACCGCATTTACGGCAACATGAATAAAACAGACGCCGATGATGTTGACATTAATGAAGGCCATGCGACGCTACGCACCGGCATTTATAGCAACTCTTTTCCAACAGGCCGCGAAGGGGTGCGCAATCGTGACTTGAATGGTCGTTTAAGCTGGCAGGTGAGTGACAATCATCGCCTGGACCTGGACGCCACGTTTAGTCGGCAAGGCAACATTTATGGTGGCGATGCCCAAAACACCAATAACTTCACGACCACAGCCCCAGGCGGAACGACACCCAGTCCGACGACAGACCAAATCAACGCGTATTTAGGACGCGAAACGAATATTATGTACCGTGAAAACTATGCGCTGACCCATCATGGCAAGTATGACTTCGGTACTTCGATGGCTTATTTGCAGTATGAACATACGCGCAATAATCGCCTGAAGGAGGGGCTTGCCGGAGGGACGGAAGGCTTGTTTTCATCGACCGATCCCGGATTTCAAACCTCGGAGCTAAAAAACTATACTGGTCACGCCGAAACAACCCTCCCTGGCAAAGTTGGCGGCTTAAGCCAGATGCTGACCGTGGGCACAGAATGGGTACGCCAAACACTGGACGACCCTAACTCAATGACACAGACCCTGTTGGGCGGCAATGTGCCAGGACTAACCGACACTGGCCGCAATACGTTCAGTGCGGCTAATATTTTTTCGGTGTTTGTCGAAAGCAATATTGCATTGACCGACAGCACACTGTTAACGCCAGGCCTGCGCTTCGACCAGCATAGCAAAGTCGGTGATAACTGGAGCCCGTCGATTAACCTGTCACATAGCATGACAGAAAACTGGACGGTTAAAACCGGCATTGCACGCGCTTACAAAGCACCTAACTTATACCAGATTAATACCGACTACCTGCTATTCAGTAGAGGCGCTGGTTGTTATGGCGGTGCGGCCTGTTACTTGCAAGGCAATGATGACCTCAATGCAGAGCACAGCATCAATAAAGAAATCGGGCTTGAATACAAAGCAGGTGCCGTGTTGGCAGGTTTAACGTTCTTCCGTAACGATTACAAAGACAAGATTGATGCCGGTCTTACCCCGACAAGCCGCGCCACCACGGGTAGCCAGGCCAATATTTTCCAGTGGTCGAATATCCCGGACGCGCTGGTACAAGGCTTTGAAGGCACGCTCAAGTTCCCCCTACATGACAGTGTGATGTGGACCAACAACTTCACCTACATGACAGACTCCATCAATAAAAAAACGCGTGATGTCTTATCTATCATCCCCCAATATACCGTCAACTCAGTACTTGACTGGAAAGTGAATGACCAACTTGGCTTGCAAACCACCATGTCTTTATTTGGCAAACAAAAACCAAAGAAATTTGACTACCATGGCGACCGTGTGAGTGGCGACGCTGCCAACGAACTAGATAGCTATGCATTATTTGGGATCAATGCCAGTTACAAGTTTTCCAATCACTGGCGCATGACCACCGGCATCAGCAACCTGTTTGATAAACGCCTCTACCGTCGCGGGAACGCCTCTGGGATTAACAATGGTTTCGGCATTATTTCTGGGGCCGGGGCCGAAACTTACAACGAACCGGGACGCGCATTTTACGTGTTACTGAATACCTCGTTCTAAGACGGACCCAACACAGAATACGCCATTATTCTGCGCGCTCAACCAGCCAACACCTGGTTGAGCGCTGCTTTTTGTTTAAGCAACCACAATGTAGCTATTAAAAAATATCAGGAGAGAGATACATGCACCACTTGAAAGGCCATTTGCCGACCCACGAACCCAGCCGCTACCTAGTCGGCCTCTGTAGCCACTTTCGGCGAAAAATCGAGGTTGAATATACCGATACACAAGGCCTGGCAAGGTTTCCCTGGGGTAATTGCGTACTCAGGGTACAAGACGGCGTACTCGAGTTTGAGTGCCATGCCATGTCGGATGAAAACCTCAAACAATTACAATATGTGCTTAACGAGCACATTGCCCTGTTCTCACGCAAAGCCCCCATGACAGTAAATTGGCAAATACCTGAAGAATAACGGAACTTATTTTAAATCTACTGAGTCTAAATATGTGCATGGCATTTTTCCGTGCAACACCCATATAGCATTTCCTACACAACAATAGGAAATCTGCTGATTAAGTATTCAGGTCAATGAGCGTAATCTGCACTTGTCGCGTTTGAAATGAAGTGTCGAATGCATTTCGAGTTTCATTCATAACAAGACAAATACGGCAGCCTTCACGGCTGCCGTTTGTACTCAACGAATGAAGGAGTATGCATATGCCTAGAGTATCCAATCTCAAGCGCGCACAAGAATACAAAACGCTCAAGCACACATTCAAAAAAGACCACCGCGACTCTGGGCGTGAAGAAGAAGTTGCCGCCAGCATTGCCAATCAACACCTTCAGCAAGCGGGTGAACCCAAAGATAACTCATCTTGAATAGTGTTTTTACCAAGCATCAACACATAGTCAATTTTCAATCAAAATCTATGCAGGTTTGCGGGGTGGCTGATTTGTAACACCCATGGCTTACCTGCTAAAAAATGGGGATTGTTATGCAACAAACTGCTGATATTGGAATTTCACCCCTCAACTATCAACCCGCTTACGAGGTGCTGGCGGAGAGCGAAACAAAAAGCCGGGAAAACCTGCAATATACCCTGCGAAAAATCTCGGAAATCACTGCCGCACATGCGAACTATAGCGCCCGCAGTGTGCATGTGAAAAGCCACGGCCTGATCTCTGCTGAAATGGAGATTTACGATAAGCTCCCCGCGCCACTGGCCCAAGGCATGTTTGCCAAAGCACAAACGTTACCATTGGTAATGCGTTTTTCTACCGTACCTGGCGATATTTTGCATGACAAAACCTGTACCCCACGCAGCCTGGCGATCAAGGTGCTCGGCGTAAATGGTGACAGGCTGCCAGGTAGCGAAGAAGCCATCACCCAGGATTTTTTATTGGTGAATGGTGCCAGCTTTCTATCCTCCAGCGTGCAAGTGTTTCTGTCTAACCTGAAACACATTGCCACTACACCAGACACCAGCACTGAATTCAGGCATTTTTTATCGCAAATATTCCGCTCTACCGCCAAGCTGGTCGAATCGCTCAAACATGGCCAGCAAACCCTGATTAGAAATCTGCACCAGTCGCAAGAAACGAATATTTTAGGGGAAACCTACTTTAGTCAGGACCCGATTTTATACGGCAATTACATGGCCAAAATGGCTTTTGTGCCCGTTGCGCCAGACCTGCTCACCCTCACCAACAAACCGATTGATACCCTCGCCTCAGATGGCCTCAGAAAATCCATTGTCGACTACTTTATTGCCCATACTGCCGTGTGGGAGCTGCGTGCGCAACTGTGCACCGATATCAAGCAAATGCCGATTGAAGACTCAACCGTGATCTGGTCAGAAGATGTGTCGCCTTACATCCCCATTGCGCGCATCACCGCCAAGCCACAAATTGCCTGGAGTCCCTATCGTTCGCACGTCGTCGACGAGTGCATGATGTTCTCGCCCTGGCACGGCATTCAATCGCACCGGCCATTAGGCTCGGTGATGCGGCTGAGAAAAATGAGCTATGAAATGTCTAAAAACCTGAGTGTCGCCCCAACAAGCACACAGATTTGTGAGCCGACGAGCCTGGACGACTTGTGCTAATACAAACACACGCCAAAGCCATCGGCCATGATCAAGCAGTGTGCCGATCACGCAAACGATAGGCCAGCAGATCCGGCAAATAGGTTGCGATGATCATCAATGCTGCCAGGCTTAAAAATATCCACTTAACCGAATAGCTGGTGACAAATTTAGCGGCGGGCGTTTGCGATTGCACAAACGTATAAAATGCCGGTTGGTCGATGCCTTCGATATATTGGCCTTTGATCTCGGTGGCCATTTCTTTTAGATGATCGACATCCTGGCTGGATAAATAACGATCAAACTCAGCATAGGCCACCGGTGGGTCAGGATCATCTTTGCTGGCGTCGCTGTAATTGACACCACCACCCGCGCTTTCGGCCGCTGCGTCGGTGCCCCAATAGCCGACAAAACGATTATTCGCGTTAAAGCGCTTAATTGGCGAAGGCTCTTTGCCGCCCACACCAACAAAAATAATATTCTTGCCGATGCGCACATCGCTAATATCCAGCTTGTTGATACCATTGGCTTTGGGCGCTTCATCACCATCGGTAAAAAACAGCATTTGCGCCGGAATATTCAGGTAATCAAACGTCGCCTCAGCCGCTTTTACGCCAAACGTCATCCGACTATTGCCGCTCCAGGCCATGCGCCATTCCAGGTGATTAATGCTGTCGGTGATAATGTCAAAGTTAGCACACACTTCTAATGGCATAAACAGTAGCGCAACATTCTCCGCCGCAAATACGCCCACACTCACATAAGTGCCGCAGGGCGAGGTTTTCACCACCTGCTTCATTAAGTGCTGGGTATAGGCCAAGCGTGTGGCAGGCTTACTATCCACCTTCATGTCTTCCGCATTCATGCTTTGCGAAATATCGGCCAGCAATAAATAGTTATGCACCTCTTGCTTGAGCTGAATCTCTGGCTTCACCAGCGCCAGCAGCAAAAAAAGCATGGCACCCAGCAGCAGGCTGGTTTCGTAATGGGCTTTCAGCAGCGAAAAAAGACGGTTCATGGCAAGCCCTGTGGCAAGTTGCTGATTTCCATGCCGGAAGGGTCCTGCGGCACGGTTTTAATATGTTTGGGGATCACGCCATGCAATAAACTCAAATTGAATTTGGCCGCCTGATTATTGGGGTCCAGTTTAAGTGATTGTTCATACGCCGCCCGCGCCTGCAAATAATCAAATTTGGCTTGCTCCTGAATCGCACCATCCGCCTCAACCAGGCGCTGCAAACCAGAGTGAAACAGGTGGTTGCCAATATTAAAATGAATCTGCGATTTTAGTTGTTCGTTAGGCATGAACACCGCCTCATCATGTTGTTTAGGCGCCTCTAACAATTGGCCAAAATTCTGTATCGCGTGCTTGTAATGGCCAGCGTTGCCTTGCTGATAAGCATCGGCAAACTTTTGATGAAACGGATACAGGTCACCCTCGAGCACGGCACCACGTTGCAACGCCGCATTAGCATGGGCGATTTTACGCACTTGATAACCCTCGTAGGCACTGCCTAGCACGCCCACGATGAGGGCAACGCACAGCACCTGGTTTTTGCGCATTAAATGATTTTTCATTCGTATACCCTCACATTTTTAATCACCAGAATCAGCAACACCAGCACCAGCGCGCTCATCATAAATACCCTGGAATAATCGTCGCCAGCAATGGTTTCGCGATATTGAATGGCTTTTTTCTCGCGTGAGTCGATGTCATTAATGGCAGACTGCAAGGTTTCCGGGTCGTCTGCTTCATAAGCTTTGTATTTAAGCCCCAGCGATTGAAAGTATTTATGCAGCACAATGGAGTTTGGCGTGCGGTCTTCGTCATATTCGTTTTTGGAGAAAATGCTCGGCTCGCCTGGCTCGCGCAGCATGATCCAGTAAATACTCAGCTTGCGGCTTTTTAGGCGCTCGCTGAGCAAAAACTTCACGCGCGGGCTCAGCTTGCCTGCACCGTCTGACAATAAAATCACCGCGCGTGAACCAGAGCTCTGAATGTTATCGAATAACCCCACCGCTTCGGTCAGCCCTGCGCCAATATTGGTCTGGTTGAGCGACGGGCTGGTGGCGGCCACAATCGCGGCATGAATCGCATCGCGATTAGTGGTAATTTTGATGCCATATAGCGCCGAGTTGGTGAAACCAACCACGCCCATCATGTCGTTCGGGCGCGAGTCAATAAACTGCGTAATAATGCGGCGGGCGGCGGCAGACTTGATTTCTGCCACATGGCCGGACGCATCACCGGCAAACGGGTGGTCCATACTCACACTACGGTCTATCACCATCACCGTTTGGGCGCCTTTGCCCACCCGCGGTATTTGCTTATCGGAGCCTCTGGGCGCAGCCAGTGCAATCACAATGCTCAACAACAGCAACGACATAATCACTTTAACAGCCAGATTCAGCCGGTCCGAAAACAGGTCTTCAGGCATCATCTCAAGCCAGCTGTAATGCTGTCCTTGATGGCCTTTTAACCAAAACGGCAGCAGCGCAATTGGCAATAGTGCCAATGCCCATGGATTTAACAGAGTCATGACACGCCCCGCTCACAATCGCGTAACCGCTTGCTGAGCTGCACCAGTTGCGTAATCACCTGGCCACTATCACGGCCACGCACGCCATACAGCGACTGATTAGACGCCGCAAAAAACTGCGTAATCTCGGGCTGCATACCTTTAAAGCCAGGGCGCAAGCGCACAAACTCGTCCACATCCCGCGCAAAAATATTGGCGCCATAGTGCTGGTTAAATGCCTGATGCAAATAAACCAATGCCTTTTTTTCTTCAACCGCTGTTTTTGGCTTGGACGACTTGGCCAAACGCTTGAGCTGCCGGTGCGCGCGGGCAAACGCCCCACCCATCAATGGCAGCCATTGACCATCAGCATTCATGTATAGCAAAGCCAGCAAGCTCGCTATCGCCAGGGTTAAAAATAAGCCCAGACGCTGTTGATCGGCCGCACTGTTAATCAGTGGTGTCTTTACTTCTGGCAGCATATTTCTCTTGGCGGTGAGCGAGCCACCGGTCACCAACGGCGAAAACCAGAATCCCCACGCCGGAATAGCCAACCGCGTACTACCCGCTGCTGCACTATTTGGGTCATTTTTTCGGATTAATGTTAATTTTTCAGCAGGCAAATGCATCACGCTGGGCGTCGGGCTGACGGCAAACACCTGGTAACGCAATTGCACGCGATATTCAATGTGCTCGGCTTGCTTGTCGGTTTGCAGCGCCACATGCACCAGCTCTATACCCGCATGCTTGCTGCCTTTTTTGGGCAAGGCATTGTCTGGCAATGTGTATGCCGCAGGCGCCAATACCGTCACCGTTCTCGTCAGCACATCGCCCACATGCACCCCATTGCTGGCCTGAGGGTTAGCCACCTTGAATGTGGGCGCCTCGTCTGCCAGGCAAAGAGTTGCCGTGAATAGCATGCTGGCGATCGCGATCAGCCGCTGCACACCCTTGGCGATGCTTATATTTGAAATCCGTGTTTGCATACTTGTCTCACCATCACATTGCTTGTTCAAAATAATGCGTCATCAACTCGGGCCGGTAATCACCGTGCATAAACAAGGCCGGGCTATCAAATCGCATAAACAGGTTTTCCAGCGCATGCCTGCGCGCATTAAACGCAGCCACAAACTTGGCTTTGACTTCGCTCCTGAAAAACAGCGTACGGTTACGCCCGGTCTCGAGGTCTATCATGGTGCCAAAGCCAAACTTGGGCAGTTTTTTGTATTCTTCATCGTCCCACAGCACGATGGGGATCACTTTGTGTGCAGACATTGCCAGCAGGGTTTTCTCAATCTGCGCCAACGGCATGTGGAAATCCGAAATCCAGAACACCAATGCCCGTGTTTGCCCTAAAAAATCAGGCATCTCCGTCACGCCGTCTACCCCTATGCGCAAATGCTGATAATCATGCAGTAAAGCAATGGTTTGCTTGCTCTGGTGAAAATTGCGGCTGAGCGGCAAGGTGTAGTCCTCTAACACCTGCTGGTTGTAGCCAATAAAGCCAAACAAATCGCCTGCCTGCTGTGCCGAGTTGGCCACCGCCGTGGCAACTTCGATCGCAGTATCCAGCTTGCGCTGGCGCCCACGAAACTGCATAGAGCCGGACACATCGCACACGGCATAAATCGGCGTCGTACTGTCCTGGTTAAACTGCCGCACTTTCACCTGCTCAAACGGATCGCGAATGGTCTGCCGCAAATCCATGCGCCGCGCATCCGGATAATCCACCAGGTTGATGGTGCCGCGATAATCAGAGCCAATACCGCGCTGGGTGCCCATATGATCGCCGAGCTGAATGCTGTCTGACTTCCAGCCAATCACATATTCAAACGGGCGCGCATAACAGGCGTCATCGTTGTGCCCGCGCGCCTTGTCTGCCGCTTTTTTTCCAGCATTTTTTATCAATGAACGCATGTGCCGATTCTTTTTACGCGGCTTTGCTAAACGTCAGGCTAGGCACCGCCACCGTGCGGATAATATTGTCCGTCAGCTCTCTCGCCAGTGCCGTGCGGCGGTTTTCATAGGCGGCGTTAAACACCAGGCGGTGTGAAATCACCTCGTGAAACACGGCATGAATATCTTCCGGGTACAAGCTATCGCGATTATTTAACCAGGCATTCACACGCGCTGCCTTCATCAGCATGCCCATACCGCGCGGACTAGCGCCGGTCTGGATCACACGGCTGATATCAACGCTATCCATGGTCACACCAAATTTTTCCGGGTGCTGGGTCGCGTCCCATAAATCCATGGTGTATTCCTCCAGCACATCGCTAGACTGGATATGGTCTTGCAGGCGGTCAGAAAACGCATTCAACTGGTCAAACTTTAAAATGCTGCTGTCCACCTGTTGCGTCAGTTTTTCGGCATGCTGAAACTTGGTGTTAAACACCAGCGATTTTTTCAACTCGCGATCCGCCGGAATCTCAATCGGGATTTCCATCATAAAGCGGTCACGCGCGGCGGAGGGGATTTCAAACGTCTCGTTTTTTTCTACCTGGTTACGGTCAGCAAACACAATCATGTGCGGCATGCGATATTCTTTTTTAAACGCACTGATATGACGCTCGGCCATCACGCGCAACATCAAGGCATGTACCTGTGGCCGTGCACGGTTGATCTCGTTAAAAAAGAATACCGATAAATCTTCACCGGCGCGCAGCAACGGACCTTCATCAATTTGCGGGCGACCATCTGGCCCCAAAAAGGTGTGGTAAATGAGGTCATTCGGCATCAGGTCAACCGTGCCTTCAATCCGCTCATAGGCACCACCAATGCCACGCGCAATCGATTGCAGCAAAGTGGTTTTACCCACGCCGACGCCACCATCCAGCAACACATGGCCACGGGCAAAAATCGCAATATTCATCAAGCGGACCGCTTTGCTCTGCCCGACAATCACCTGGTTTACCTGCTTTTCAAGCTCCAGCGCATGATGACGCCAATCTGTCAGTTGGATATCTAATGGAGGTGACATGATGCTTCCTTTACTAACCGTGGTTAAAAATGCGCACTGAGTCATGTTTACACCCAGGCGATTGATCTGTTTTAAGATGTTTCAGAAATGTAACAGAGTGACACTAGTCCACAATCCTCCAGTTTTTAGAACTTTACTGGTCCAGTTAATTGCGAGATATATTGCTGGTTTGATAATCCAGATTTACAATAAAAGAAAGGGAATTTTTCCCGCGATCAAGTGCTTGTGGTCGCGCTAATGGAGAGTGACATGCTACGTTCGTGGAGTCTTAAATTAACCATTACCGACACCTCGGGCTTGCCCGTCTATCTGCAAATTGCCCAGCAGATCATGGAGGAAATCCAGCGTGGCCGCTTAGCCCCCTCTACCGCCATGCCAGGCACGCGCGAGCTGGCAGAAAAACTCAAGGTCAACCGTAAAACGGTGATTTTGGCCTATGACGAATTAATCGCCCAGGGCTGGCTGGTCTCGGAGCAACGCAGAGGCTCGTTTGTCTCGGCCAACCTGCCTAACTTTAATACGCAGCCGCAAGCCTCAAAAAGTAGTAAACAACCCGCCAATGTGGTCGAAGGCCCCACGCACCCGCTGCTCAATTATCAATCGCCGGTCGATGGCGTGATTGATTTTAACGATGGCATCCCCGATGCACGTCTGATTCCGTTTAATATCCTGTCGCGCGCATTTAGACATGCTTTAATCGGCTCCAGCAAGGGCAAAAGTTTAGGTTATGGTGACCCGCGCGGCACGCTGGCTTTGAGGCAATCCATCGCCACCATGCTCAATATGGAAAGAGGCTTGAGTGTAGATATAGACCAGATTTGTATTGCGCGCGGTAGCCAAATGGGTATTTTTTTGGCCGCGCGCGTATTGACGCGGCCAGGCGACAATATTGTGGTTGAGCAACTGAGCTACCCTGCGGCCAAAGAAGCATTTAGATCCTGCGGCGCCAATATCTTAACTGTCGGCCAAGATAAAAAAGGCATTGATGTGGTCGCGCTGGAAAAACTCTGCAAGCAGCAGCCTATCCGCGCGATTTATGTCACGCCGCACCACCAGTTTCCTACCACAGTGATCATGACTGCCGAGCGGCGGTTAAAACTGCTACTGCTGGCCGAGCAATACGATTTCACCATTGTCGAAGACGACTACGACCACGAGTTTCACTTTTCGCATCACCCGGTGTTTCCACTCGCCAGCACCAACCACGGCGGCCGCGTCATCTATGTCGGCTCATTATCAAAAGTGCTCGCGCCCGGTTTGCGCGTAGGCTACCTGGTGGCCACACCCAGCCTGATAGACCGCTGCGCACAAGAAGTGATGCTTATAGACCGGCAAGGCAACTCAGTCACTGAGTTAGCCGTGGCCGAACTCATGCACTCCGGTGAAATCAAACGCCATATCCGCCGCACGTTTAAGGTGTATAACGAACGCAGAAACTTACTGATTACGCTGATTAAAAAAGAGCTCAAAGAATATGTTACCTTTGATGCCCCCGATGGCGGACTCGCCATCTGGTTGCGTTTAAAAGAAGGCTACGATGTAGAAAAAATTGCGACAGCAGCATTAACCCATAAAGTGCGTATTTTGCCCGGCACTTTGTTCTCAGAATCACAGCAAAGCGTGCATGCCATTCGGCTGGGGTTTGGCAGCTTAACCACGGTTGAGCTAGAGAAAGGCGTGTTGGCGCTAAAACAAGCTTTTGCGGGCAGTTAACGATTGCCCTCAATAAAATACATTGATGACCAACATATTGATATTTAAGAAAATTTAAATATGACCGAAAACAGTGTATTAGCGCCGGCTTAACTTATTGTGGGAAGATGCAGATAAATCAATATTAGAAATATTCGTTCATTTTATGAAAAATATTAAAAATCAAAATATTGAGAGTAATCAATATATTCAGACACTTATTGATAACTTTCCATTTATGGTCTGGCTTAAGGATGCGAATAGCCGGATATTGGTGGCGAATACGGCCTATGCCAACATGGTGGGCGTCACCTCCAGTGCTGAGCTGATTGGTAAAACAGACTTTGATTTTTTTCCGCCTGCTCTCGCGCAAGAGTATGTCGATGGCGATCAATGGGCCATGCAGAATACCGCACCGAGTGCAGTGACTGTGCCGATTAAAAACGCTGAAGGTGAATATTACTGGATAGAATCTTACAAATCCTCTGTGATTGTCGATGGCGAAGTGGTCGGTTCCCTCGGTTACGCCAGGGATGTCACCGAGAATATCCTGAGAGAAAACGAATACAAATCCATCGTAGAAAACTCTTCTAACTGCATCGCCAAATACAACCGCGCCTGCCAGCGCATCTTTCTCAACAATGCCAATTCACTGTTTTACGAAGTGGACGCCAGCAGCCTGATCGGCAAAACACCGTCACAATATCCCGGCGGCGCATCAGCCATCGCGCTTGAGCATAGTATTCAAGAGGTGTTTCAAAGCGGCGAGAATCAACATGTCGCTTTTAAACTGACCACAAAAAATGGCAAGCAAAAAATCATGCACACGGTGTTAACGCCAGAATTTAATGCCATCCACGAAGTGCAAACCGTCATCGCCATTGGCCAAGATATGACGCAGTCTTATGAAAACCTGGACCGCATCCATCATCTGGCCTATGTTGACTCAATCACCAAACTGCCCAATCGTATTTCATTACTTGACGTATTGGATGCATGCATCAAGAAAACACGGCCGTCAGACGCTGCATTTGCGTTTTTAATGCTTGATTTAGATGGTTTTAAAGCCGTCAATGACTTACTCGGCCACGCAGAAGGTGACTTGCTGCTCTACGAAATGGCCAGGCGCATTGAGCGGTCTGTGCGGCCCACAGATACCGTTGCCCGCTTGGGCGGCGACGAGTTTGCCATCGTGCTGTCGGAGGTCAAAGACTCTAAAAATGCGGGGATAGTCGCCAAAAAAGTGCTCGACTCTATCAGGCAACCCATTTTGATTCAGGGCACAGAGCTTTTTATATCGGCCAGCATAGGAATCGTCATTTGCCCTGACCACAGCAGCGATGTGAGCGATATTGTGAAGTATTCAGATATCGCCATGTATAAGGCCAAAAAACAAGGCCGAAATAACTACCAGTTTTACTCAGCTGATTTATCGCAAACCACCATCGAACGCATAGACATTGAACAATCATTACGTAGAGCCCTGCAAAACGATGAGTTTTTACTGCACTATCAGCCGCAAGTGAATTTAGAAACTCATCATATTGTTGGCGTAGAAGCGCTGATAAGATGGCATCGCAATCACTGCGAAATGATTCCGCCCGATAAATTTATCGGCATTGCCGAAGACTCAGGACTCATTATTGAGATTGGGGAATGGGTCATGCTCACCGCATTTAAAGATGCCGTTAGATGGAATGCCGACCGGGCAGACCCCATCACCGTGGCCATCAATTTATCGAGCCGGCAATTTATCCATAACAACCTCTTAAACTCCATCAACCATTTACTCAAAAAAACCAAATGTAACCCGGCATGGATCACACTAGAAATTACCGAAAGCCTGCTGTTAAGTGACAGCATCCACATCACCAAAACCCTAAAATCCCTCGATAAAATGGGCTTTAGAATCTCCCTCGATGACTTTGGCACTGGCTATTCCGCGCTCAGCTATTTAAATAAATTTCCGGTGAGTGAAATTAAAATTGATCAATCATTTGTTCAAGGTATTGCCGACGATAACGACCACCGGCTGATTGTGCAGGCGATTATTTCAATGGCGAAAAGTTTGAAAAAAGAACTTGTGGCAGAAGGGGTGGAAACAGCGGAACAAGCCAAGTATTTACTCGATTGCGACTGCAACGTGGTGCAGGGCTATTTGTTTAGTAAACCCAAACCATTTGATGAGATTGATATGCAAGCTTCGTGGAAAGCTGCTGTTTAAAACAGTAATTCTATTTGGACGCTTAGTCAGCTGCAATCAACGCTAGCCCAGACCTCAACTCAGCCGCGTCAATCTCCCTCACCAAGCGCTTAAGCTCAACGCCATCTTTTATCAAAATCAGCGTAGGCCATAGTTTCACGTGGAACGACCGCCCCAGCCTGCGGCCTTTGCCATCTTCAATTTTAATGTGGCGGATATGTGGAAAATGGCTGAGCTCAGAAGTAATCGTTTCTTGCGCAGCCTTACAGTAGCCGCACCAACTAGCACCAAATTCCAGCACGGTGGCGCCTTTGAGGGCATTTACTTCTTCGCGCGTAGGCTCCAGGTTTTCCATAGCTTATTTCTAATTCTTTCTCCCTTTGAACTGTCAAGAATTCCTTGACAGTTACCTAAGGCACTGAGACAACCGCACAATCTTTTGATGATATCTAGATGAGTGGAAGTTAGTGATTCTTGTGACTAAAACTTCCATCCTGACGACAAAGCTTCCGCTTGCTGTAACACCGTTTGCACAGCAGCATCTTGCAAATCAGGTGGATAACCATACTTACGCAAAATACGCTTTACCAGTACACGCATCCGGGCCCGAGCAGAATCCCGATGTGCCCAGTCCACAGTGACATTTTCGCGAAGGCTTACTAACAACTCGTGTGCGATCAGTTTTAGTTTATCGTCACCCATCACCTCTAAAGCACTGTTGTTTTCTGCCAGTGCATCATAGAAGGCAATTTCTTCATCAGATAGTCCAGACTCTTCGCCACGCTGACGTGCTGACCGAATATCCTGAGCTAGTTGGATTAATTCTTGTATCACCTCGGCAGTCGTAATCGCATTGGCGTGATAGCGTGCCACGGCATCTTCCAAGCGTTCCGAAAATGCCTTGGTTTGCACCACGTTAGCTTTGCTACGAGATCGAATGCCGTCATTAATTAACTTACGCAAGGCTTCCAGTGCAAGGTTCTTACGCTCCATCTGCTGCACTTCAGCAAGAAACTCATCAGAAAGAATCGAGATGTCCGGGCTCTTAATACCAGCGGCGGCAAGAATATCCACAATCTCAGTCGAAACTACGGCACGACTGACAATCTGCTGAATTGCCAGTTCGCGCTCCTGCTGTGTGACTCCAGAGCCTGTACTGCTCTTCACCAACGCGGCTCGAATCGCCTGAAAGAAGCCAACGTCCTCTCGGATATCACGCGCATCATCAGAGGCAGATGCCAAAGCAAACGCCTTGGACAACGCTAGTACTGCATCCTGGTATCGACGATGAGCATTTTTTTTGCCTTCATTAGTTTTCTCTTTCGCGGCCAGCTTCTGCTGCAGGTCGAGAATCCACTCAATCGCCCCGGCCATCATCACCAGACGTTCTTGTGGTGTGGCATTCATTGCAGAAGCATAGTTGTAGCCGTGGTACATATCCCTCACAACTTCATACTTCTCCAGCATCACTGCAATGGCTTCAGCTTCATCAATGCCAGTGGTTTCCTGATCATTTTTAGAATACTGTTGTAGGGCAGACTTCAAGTTTTGCGCAATGCCGATGTAGTCCACAATCAGACCGGCTGGCTTGTCTCGAAACACGCGGTTCACGCGCGCTATCGCCTGCATCAGGCCGTGACCTTGCATCGGTTTATCCACGTACATCGTATGCATGCAAGGTGCGTCAAAACCGGTGAGCCACATATCCCGCACGATCACAAGCTTGAGTGGGTCTTGCGGATCGCGTGCACGCTTGGCCAATAAATCACGTCTAGCCTTATTGCCAATATGCTGTTGCCATTCCTTAGGATCGCTCGCCACCCCTGTCATTACAATCTTGATTGCGCCTGCATTGTCATCATCGCTATGCCAATCGGGGCGTAGTTTCATAATTTCTTCGTACAACCTCACGCAAATGCGGCGGCTCATACACACCACCATGGCCTTACCATCTAACGCAGCTACCCGATCTTCAAAGTGGGCAACCATGTCTTTGGCGACCAATGCCAGTCTTTTATCGCTGCCAACCAGGGCTTCAATCGTAGACCCCTTTTTCTTTAAGCGCTCTTGGTCGGCCTCGGAATCTTCTTCGGTGAGATACTTCACCTCAGCATCTATTTTTGGCTTCTCTTCCTCATCGAGCTCAATCCGCGCCAGCCGGGATTCGTAGTAGATCGGCACTGTGGCACCGTCTTCCACCGCACGGCTAATGTCGTAAACATCGATGTAATTACCGAATACTAATGGTGTGTTCACATCGTCCGCTTCAATCGGCGTGCCAGTAAAACCGATAAATGATGCATTTGGCAAGGCGTCGCGCATGTACTTGGCAAAGCCGTACGAAATTTCGCCGGTCTTGGCGTCCACCTTGGCTTTAAAGCCATACTGACTTCGGTGCGCTTCATCCGCGATGACGACCACGTTGCGTCTTGTGGTGAGCGGCTCTGTCACCTCGCCAAACTTCTGCAACGTCGTAAAAATAACACCGCCAGAGGCCCGGTTTAACACCTTCTGCAAATCGTCACGGCTTTCGGCCTGTATCGGCGTCTGCCGGATCAGGTCACGGCACATCGAAAAAGTGGCAAATAGCTGGTCATCAAGATCATTGCGGTCAGTCAGTACTACCAGTGTCGGATTTGCCATGGCCGGATGCCGCACCAATTGCCCTGCATAAAACGCCATCAAGAAGCTTTTGCCCGACCCTTGCGTATGCCAGATAACCCCCGCACGTTTGTCACCTTGGCGCTGTGTCTTCACACTCGGCAAACCATAATCCGCTGGATCTTGCGCTGCGCCTTGTATAGAAGCTGAAGCTCGAATTGTTGAAGCAACCGCATGCCGTACTGCATGAAATTGATGGTAGCCTGCAATGATTTTGAGCAAGCCAGACCCCGTTTCACCAAACACGGTGAAATCGCGTAGCAAAGCCAGCAAGCGGCGCTGCTCGAATACGCCTTCAATCAATGTCGAAAGTTCTGGCGCACCTTTAGGCGCAACATCCGTACCGTCGGTGGTGCGCCAAGGCATAAAGCGCTCAAGGTCTGCTGATAGTGACCCAACCCGTGCCGCAATACCATCTGAGGTCACCAGCAGTGCATTGGTATTAAACAACGCGGGGATCTGTTGCTTGTAGGTCTGCAGCTGGTTGAATGCACCCAATAGATGCGCCCCTGCACTTCCCGGCGCCTTGAGTTCTATTACGCCTAACGGCAAGCCATTTACGAATATCACCACATCTGGCCGACGATTGCTTTGGCCGTTAATCACTACAAACTGGCTCACCACTAGCCAATCGTTATGCTCTGGGTGCTCAAAGTCAATCAGTGTGACTTTACCCGCCGTCAGCGTGCCATCATTTGCGTAGTACTCAACGTCTACACCTTCCGTGAGCAGCTTGTGAATGCGGCGGTTTTCTTCAAGCAGCGATGGCAATTCAGATTGCATCACTCGCCGCAAAGCATCTTGTTGCGCCTCGGCTGGCAAACTCGGGTTCAGTCTTGATACAGCATCCTCAAACAGCTGTTTGAGAATCACCTCATTGTGACTTTCTCGCTCCGGCTGCTTGCCGTCTGGGCCAATGTCTTCTTCACATGCAATGTTGTAACCCAGTGCCTGCAGTTGATCCAGTAGTGCTTGCTCCACTAGGGCTTCGGATAAAAATGCCATTAGCGCTCCCCCTCAGTGAGCAATCGCACCAGTGGTGTATTAATAAAATACATATGCTTGCCTTGCGCAAACTCCTGCACGATGCCCTTGGCCGCGAGCTGCTTCAAATATTTAGCCGCTGTCTGGCGAGTAATGCCGAGGTCACGCTGTACAAACTCAATGCGCGTATAAGGGTGCCGAAACAAGTTGTTAAGCAAATCCTGAGAATAGAGTTTGGGCAACTCCTGCCGTAAACGCTGCTTGGTTTCCGCCATCAACTCACGCATTCCCTCAACCAGCACCACGGTAGTCTGTGCCGTTTCAGCCACGGCCTGCAACATAAACAATAGCCATGCTTGCCAATCACCTTGATCACGCACAGCCTGCAGCAGACGGTAATAATCCGTCTTATGCTGATTGATAAAGCGCGAAAGATAAAGTACAGGCGCCTCTAGCAGTCCCGTTTTACTCAGATAAAGTACACTCACTATCCGCCCAATACGCCCGTTGCCATCGCTAAATGGGTGAATGCTCTCAAACTGATGATGAATCACTGCCATCTTCAACAAATCATCCAGCCCATCCTCAGCCGTATTGATAAAGTGCTCCAGCGCATGCATATGCTGCAAAATCTCCGCCGCGTCTTGCGGTGGTACAAACACCGTCTTACCCGTTTTGTCGTTTTTAAGTACCGTACCCGGGGTTTGACGAAACTCCTCTGCGCTATTTTTCAGCATCTGAAACAAGCTAATTAGCAAACCATTGGTCAACAACCCCTGTTGTTCACGCATCTGCTCGTAGCCCAACATCAAGGCTTCACGGTAACGCGAAACTTCTTTAGCTGCTATTGATATCCCTGCTGCCAACTGCAAATCCGCCTGAAACAGTTCATCCTGCGTAGTGACATAGCTTTCAATTTCCGAGCTGGCCTTAGCCTCTTGCAAAGTCAACGTGCTGACCAGGATGCCTTGATTGGGGATACTCTTGGCGCAACCCTTCAATTCCGCCAAATGGCGATGAGCCAATGCCAATGCTTTCAGCAACACTGGCGCATCAAAATCCACATCTACAGGCGGCAAAGGGGGGATGATATAGCTCGGCGTTAACATGACTCGCTCATCGTGTTAATAAAATTAGATATTTTTAACATGATAACTGTAATATGTTCAAAAAAAGAAGTTTTTTAACATTTGTGGATCACCTGATTACCGCCACCATGGCATCAGCCTTCTGCCTGCTCTACAATAAACTCAAGAATTGATATTCCGCCGCCATCACCATCTTCGCTCCATTCAATCGGAACTTCTGGCGGTATATTGAAATTATCACCCTCACTATCCTCAGTGTCGGCAACCAACAAGTAATCGGCTTGATTTGCGAATTTGCAGAAGAATACTCCACTACCCCGCGTAGATTTTGCTTTGCTTCCAACAGCACGCTCCATGAAAATGGTTTTTGCCTTGGCCGTCTCGTTTAGCAAATCATAGATAACCTGATTCCAGCCTCTTGTTCTTGGCTTTGGGGTATCAAAGACTTTGCCCGCATTACCCACCAGAAACTCCACAAGCTCATCAGCAAAGGTTTTATAACGACTGATTTCCGGTTTTGTTGGTTGTGCTGTGTAATGTATAAAAACTTCTGGCCAATGCGCGATCAAATAGAGTGGCCAATCCCGCCAATACATGTAGGGACCATTGAGTAATGTGTGCTCTGATCCTATCAGAAGATATTTTGCAGCATCATACATATCCGGCGCTTTGATACACCGCGATTTTCCAGTTAAGCTGCCCGACCTAGATGCATATGTAAATCGTGGCCATCGCTCATAGAGATGCCATTGATTCTGATTGTCAGGTGTTACTGGAATGCGATCTGCTTTTTTTGCCTGTAGAAGCAAGGCCCGCCTTTCTTCAACCTTTCCACTCACAACTAAAGTTCGGATTAGTAAAAGGTCGCCAATTTCGACTGACTTAGGGGATGGCTTAGGAAACGAACTACAAGTAACGAAAGGTCGTGCATGAACGAAAACACCACCCGCTTTTATTTTTGTTGTTCCGGAAAGGCGGATTGCATTGAGGTGCTTAGGAAATTCGGAAACCAGATTGGCAATGAGTTGGGGCTCTGAAAGCTTTAAATTAGCAAAGGCATCATATAAAGCATCAGCAGTTGCATTGGCAAGCCGCATTTTTTCTTCGAATGAAAAGTGACTTTTCATGCTAAATCTTCCAAGCTACGCTCAACATCCGATACTCGCAATTCTCCAGAGATTAACTTAGGTAGCAGGCTGTCACGTAGATTAATCAAACCAAGGTTCTCATTGCTTGACATCTTTTCTAGCAATGGCTGAACTTGCGCTGTGAACACACCCAACAATGCTGCTGATGGTATGGTAACCATTTCAGACTCGAGAAAGCGTGTAGTCTGAAAGTTTGCAATTCCGGTACTTTGGTTTTGATATTCCCAAGTCCCGCCTGCAGCGTAGAGGTCCTGTAAATGCATGAAGGCAAGCACGCCTAGCTCTGCGCTCTTTGGATGAAATCTTCTGCAAAAGCTGGCGCATACAACGGCATTACTAAATCGCTCAAGGGTTGCTTCTGAAATAAAGATGGCACGGCCTGTTGGCTGTGTTGGACTGCCTCCAGAAATTTCCAAAACGATATCACCAGCATGCAATCGACGAGGGGCAAGCTTTTTTGCAGTTGTGTATCGAGTCGGTACATTTCCAATACCACCTGATGACACATCAGGAAAGTCGGTTCCTCGAATTATGGAAATAACTTCAGTGTGGTCATCATCTGGAGCATCCTTTCCCCAGTCTCCACCAATTGTACTGTCCAGCAATGACCCAAACGGGAGGCATTCCCACCCCTCCGGAATTTTCCCCAACTCTGATTCAACAAACCGTTCGGGGAAGAGGTCGTAAAGTTGAGCGGGCAAGCCAGGCAGAGATTGGCCTCGCTGCCAGCGGCCGTCAATTTTGGCCCGCACCGGTTCAAAGTCCACAAACCACGCCTTAAACAAGGTGTTGGCAATCGCGCCCAGCGTTTCGTTCTGCTTGCGATTGAGTTCGATTTTGTCATCCAGTGTGCCAAGGATGTGAGCGATAGCGCGTTGTTCGTCAATGAGCGGAGCCTTAATATCCAAGGTCTCGATCATCGTCTTGGTAAGTGCATTTCTTGTCGCGCCAGCGGAAGCAAGAGCCAGTAAATGGTCTTGCATGGAAGGACTAACGAGAACATACCGCAGAAAACGCGAATCCAGCACGTCAGACTGCGTACGGATTATTGCAACATGCTGGTTTACGCGTGCAGGCAAAAAATCTGGATTAACCTGACAACAACGAGCCACTGAGTCGCCAGTAATATTTAGGAGCACATCATTTTTCTCAACTATGACGTTACGCAACTCATGCGCTTGGGAATCGTCGATGTAAGCCAAACCTTCTGGTGTAAAACGGTCGTTATAAATGTTTTGGCTACGTATTAGAGCTGTTTCGCCGCCTCTATAAGCATCCTTACCACCACGGGGAGTCGCTCCACTGCCAATCTTTAGGCAAACTTTTCCGAGTTGAAACTCCTGCCACTCATTCGCCATATCCAAGCCTCTTCAGGTTGGCATCAATCAACCCTTCTATCTTGGCTGCTTTGGCGCGCTGCTCACGCCACAACGTTGAAAGGCGCAGCATTTTTTCCTCGAAGGGCTCGCCATCGTCGGCTTGCTCAGCGGCACCCACATAGCGGCCTGGTGTTAGCACATGGCCGTGTTTGCGAATCTCATCCAGCGTAGCAGATTTGCAGAAGCCCGCTACATCCGCATATTCCCCTGCATCTTTCTCACCCCGCCAGGCGTGGTAAGTGTTGGCGATCTTTTGCACTTCTTCATCAGTGAGTTCACGCCGGGTACGATCTACCAGCACACCTAGTTTACGGGCGTCAATAAATAGCACCTGCCCGCGACGGTCACGCAGATGTGCTTTACCAGAATGGCCATTGGATTTGTCGCGTGCCAGAAACCACAAACAGGCAGGGATTTGCGTTGAATAGAAAAGCTGACCTGGGAGGGCAACCATACAATCCACCACGTCTTTTTCTATCATTTCGCGGCGGATATCACCCTCACCAGAGGTGTTGGAACTCATGGAGCCATTAGCCAGGACAACGCCTGCTGTGCCAAACGGCGCGAGGTGGTGATAAATATGCTGCAGCCAAGCGTAGTTAGCATTACCCACGGGCGGTGCGCCGAATTTCCAGCGCACATCTTCACGCAGGCGGTCGCCACCCCAGTCTGAGATATTGAATGGCGGATTGGCAAGAATGTAATCAGCTTTCATCGGCGCGCCGTCGCTACCGCGATGGGCTGCAAACTCGTCTTTGTGAAAGCTGCCTTCATTGTTCCAAAAAATCTTGGAGTCAATACCGCGCACGGCCAAGTTCATCTTAGCCAGTCGCCAGGTAGTGTAGTTTGACTCCTGCCCGTAAATCGCGATATCGCCAATGCGGCCGCCGTGCTCTTGCACAAACTTTTCCGACTGCACAAACATCCCGCCCGAGCCACAACAGGGGTCATATACACGGCCGGAATATGGTTCGAGCATCTCGACCAGTACTCGCACCACCGAGCGTGGAGTATAGAACTCGCCGCCCCGTTTACCCTCAGCGCCAGCGAATTGCCCAAGGAAATACTCATACACCCGACCAAGGACGTCTTTAGAACGGTCGCCTTCTTCATTGAGCGCAATACCAGAGATCAAGTCGATCAGCTCGCCTAGCATCACTTTATTAAGTGCAGGGCGTGCATAGTCTTTGGAGAGCACTCCTTTGAGCGACTCGTTGTCCTTCTCTATGGCGCGCATTGCATCATCAATGAGAGTTCCGATGCTAGGTTGCTTAGCGTTAGCCTGCAAGTGCGACCAGCGCGCTTCTTTAGGCACCCAAAACACATTGTCTGCCAAGTATTCGTCTTTATCTTCCGCGGCCAGCGCATCCTCAGCTAACAAAGCGTTGTACTTAGCCTCAAAGGCATCGGAGATATACTTAAGGAAGATCAACCCAAGCGCAACGTGCTTGTAATCAGAAGGCTCCATATTGCCGCGCAGCTTGTCAGCTGTTCTGAAAAGATCAGCCTCAAAACCTAAGTGATCACCCTTGATATTTTTGTTATCTTCTTTTGCCATTTTCTATTTCTTAACCCATCGCTGAGGATTCAGCACACATACTACTTAATAAAAGCTTAAACTCGTTTCAGCCAAGATATTAACTTATTGGCATCAAACAAACACCCTCTGCAATTTGGATGTTGTACTCAATTCGCCAGCAAATTAAATAGAGACTGCTATTTTTGCCCTGCTTGCTCATTTTTGGCCGAGGTTTGAAGCAAACGGCACTCACTAAACAACTCCGCCACCCACTCAATAAACGCCCTTACCTTAGATGATAAATGCCTGTTTTGCGGATACAACGCATTAATCGGCAAACTCCCTGCGCCATAATCACCCAGCACTTTTTCTAACTTACCCTCGGTTAAATAACCTTGCACCATAAAGCTGGGCAGTTGGCAGATGCCTATGCCTGCCAGCGCGGCGGCGACAATGGCATCGCCATTATTAATAGCTAGTTTGCGTATGGTGGGAATTTCTTGCTCGGCGCCTTCGTGCTCGAGGATGAAGTTGCGCACTTTGCCGGTTTTGGATGAAAAGAAGTGCACGGCCTGGTGGCGTTGCAAGTCGTCTGGGGTTTGTGGTGTGCCGTAGGTTTTTAAATAGTCTGGCGAGGCGACCAGCATAAATTGCATGGTGCCTACGCGGCGCGCGACCAGGCTGCTATCTAACAAGTTGCCGATGCGGATGACGCAATCGACGCCCTCCTCTAACAAATCAATCGGCCTGTCGTCGCAGCCGATTTCGAGTTGTATGTCGGGGTAGCGTTTAAAAAAGTCTGGCAGTGAGGGAATAATCACCAAGCGCCCTAGCGGCGTGGGCACATCTACCCGCAAGCGCCCTTTGGCACTGGCGGTGGCCTGGTTGAGGGCGGCTTCGGTTTCTTCTAGTTCGTTTAATAAGCGAATGGCACGCTCGTAATAGGCGGCGCCATCAGTGGTGACGCTGATGCGCCTGGTGGTGCGGTGCAACAACCTCACACGTAAACGTTTTTCCAGTGCCAGCACCTGGGCCGAGACGGTGGTTTTGGGCAGGTTGAGTGATAGTGCGGCTTTGGTAAAGCTCTCCAGCTCTACCACGCGCGTGAATGCCAGCATGGTGTCGAATCTATCCATAAGCCCCTCTAACCTCTCTTGATTGTGCAATAAATTAGCACAGTGATTACATATTTAGGTGATTTATCTGTATTTTTTATTTATTTATAGTGGTCAGCAGTTTCAAACAACCTTTCACTTTTTAAATATTAGGAGATTTTTATGAGCAAGAAACTTGAAGGTAAAGTCGCAGTCGTCACGGGTGCATCTAAAGGCATAGGCGCTGAAATTGCTAAACGTTTTGCGCGTGATGGCGCAGCGGTGGTGGTGAATTATTTGTCGAGCAAAGCGGGTGCAGAAAAAGTGGTAGCAGAGATTACTGCCGCTGGTGGCAAAGCGATTGCGGTTGGCGGTAATGTGAGTGAAGCAGCTGATGCGCAGGCGATTATCGAAGCGGCCATTAGCCACTATGGCAAGCTGGATATTTTGGTCAACAACTCCGGCATTTATGAATTCGGCACCATTGATGAAATTACCCCTGAACACTTTCACAAACAATTCAACATTAACGTGCTTGGCTTGTTGCTCACTAGCCAAGCTGCAGCCAAACATTTGCCTGAGGGCGGCAGCATTATCAATATTGGCTCTGTGGTGAGCCGTTTAACGCCACCTGGCAGCGCGGTATACACAGGCACCAAAGGCGCGGTGGATGCTATTACTGGCGTGCTTTCTAAAGAGTTGGGCCCACGCAAAATTCGCGTCAATGCCTTAAACCCTGGCCTGGTAGAAACCGAAGGCACACATACGGCAGGTGTGATTGGCTCTGAGATGGAGAGTGGCTATGTGGCACAAACACCATTGGGCCGTAGCGGCCAGCCAAATGATATTGCGTCGGTAGCCGCGTTTTTGGCCTCTGATGATTCTTACTGGCTGACTGGCGAGCAATTGCTGGTGGGCGGCGGCTTACGTTAATTTTTTAAAGGCAACAAGAATGATCAACTTATACACATGGGCTACACCCAATGGTCGAAAAATTTCAATCATGCTGGAGGAGTTGGGACTCGATTATGCGGTGAGCCCGGTTGATCTGGGCAAGCGCGAGCAGTTTTCGGCGCACTTTAATGCGATTTCGCCCAATAACAAGATCCCGGCCATTGTGGATTCAGGCCCTGATGGCGACCCAGTGGTGATTTTTGAGAGCGGTGCCATTTTGACCTACCTGGCCGAAAAATACGGCCAGTTTTTAGCCCCGCAAGGCCAGGCACGTTATAGCGCTTTTGAGTGGCTGCATTGGCAAACCAGCGGTTTGGGGCCGATGCTGGGCCAGCTCGGATTTTTTGCCGTGCGCAGTGAAGAAAAAGCGCCGTTGGCGATTGCACGCTTTACCGAAGAGGCAGACAGATTACTCACGGTGATGGAGCAGCAGTTAAGTAACCAGGCTTATTTGGCCGGGGAGGATTATTCGATTGCTGATATTGCCTGCTACCCGTGGGCACTGGCCGCAACATCGTATCTTAAAGACGTGCTTAAAGCGTCATTAGCAACCAAGCCTTCGTTACAACGCTGGTTAACATTAGTTGGTGAGCGGCCAGCGGTAAAGCGCGGCATGGCAATCCCAAAACTGTAAACGATGTGGACAACCAGTTTTAAAACCACTGTTACCGCTGAGCCAATTACGCTGCAGGTATTTGGCAAGCAGGTGCCAAAAAACAAACAACCCGTTGTGCTGTATTTTCATGGCGGGTTGTTTAACAGCGGCAATATTGAGGATGCTTATCCACTGGCGACAGCGCTGGCTGAGCAGATGATTGTGGTTTGCGTGGATTATCCACTAGCGCCCAGCGTGCAGTTTCCGGCCACCATTGAAGTGGCGTTTGCGGCGCTACGATGGGTGGCTGACAATGCACAGCGCATAGGCGCCAATAGCAAAAAAATATTTGTGGCGGGTGAACATGCGGGCGGCAATTTGGCGGCAGTGGTCGCCATGCTGGCCCGTGACCGGGCCATGCATTGCAAACAGCAGTCGCAGTTATCAGGCCAAATACTCATTAACCCGATGCTAGATGCATTGCAAACCTCTAAATCGATGGGCGCAACAGATAATCTGCCCTGCCGCCGCGCCTGGGCAGACTATGTCACCGCCGCCAGCGATGCCATGCACCCGTATGTGTCGCCTGTGAACTCTTGTCGCTTGGCCGGGCTGGCGCCGGCGCTGATCATGACCAGTCATGCGCATCCGCTACGCGATGAGGCCGAGGCTTATGCGTCTAAACTGCTGCTAGCAGGTGTGCCGGTGCAAGTGCGCAGGCTAGATGACAGCGCCCAGCCTTTAACTGCCCCTGGGCAGCCGGCGCTCAATCACGTATGTCAGCGCATCAGGCAATTTATATTGGCATAAAAAAGTGAACGCGCCAGGCAAACGGGCTGTCTGTATTCATCGTGTACGCTTGGGCTTAAACAAGCCAGCGACTGCAGCCGCATAATACGGCCACTGCATTTTTATCACACACCCTCTTTTAAACTAGATCCATTAAACAAACCGATTGCAGTGGATCACGTTTCGGAAACCTTAAAGCCAACTTATGCTCCACATTTATAGCGTTGTCGCCTCTCTTTATGTGCTGTGGCGATTTGTATTACCTTTAACACTGAACCGTTTTTTCAAGCTAAGCGCAGCAGTTTTATTGTTTCTGATTGCAAATCATCATTTATTTAGCAGCCTGTTTTTTGGCAAGGTTTTTTCGCCTGAAATCCCGCGCCTGATCGCCGCATTATTAGGCGTAGGCTTTTTCACCTTTGTGCTTATTTTGTTCTGGTCACTGGTGAGCGACCTGCTCAGAGTACTGGCATGGCTGGTGTTAAGGTACAAAATACCCCCCCTGCAATCCCCCACGCTTGCCGCGTTTATCACCTTGTTTTTTATTGGCACCTCTGCCTTGGGCGTGTGGAACGCAACCAGAGTGCCTGCGGTGAAATATGTTGAGCTAAAAATCAAACAGCTGCCGCCCGGCTTTGATGGATTCACCTTTGTGCAAATCACCGATACCCACATCAGTAAATTGTTTGGGCGTGACTGGGTACAGCAAGTGGTGCAAAAAACCAATCACTTAAACCCGGCCCTGATCGTGATCACTGGTGACTTTATTGATGGCAGCACCCAAGCACGGCAACCCGATATTGCGCCACTCAGGCAACTACATGCGCAATATGGCGTGTATGGTATTTTGGGCAACCATGAGTATTACTTTGATGCCCAAGCCTGGATACCTGCATTGCAGCAATTGGGCATTAAGCTATTGTTAAACCAGCATGTGAGGTTGCATGCCGGTGACGACACACTGGTGCTGGCTGGGGTAACAGAGCCGACCGCCATTAAATATGGCATGACAGCACCCGATGTGCGTGCTGCATTGCAAGGCGTGCAGCCAGACGAACCTGTTATTCTGCTTAACCACAGGCCAGACAATACTGCGTTGAGTGCGCAGTTGGGGGTAGATGTGCAGTTATCTGGCCACACCCATGGCGGCATGGTGCCGGTGCTCAGTTTAATTACCCAATACGCCAACCATGGCTTTGTCTCGGGGCTATACAACGTCAACGGCATGCAACTGTATGTGAGCAATGGCACGGCTTTATGGAGTGGCTTTCCGGTCAGGCTGGGCGTACCGCCCGAAATTACCCACTTTACCCTGGTGCGTGATGAAGAAAAATAAACAAACTAGCCATTAAAACCATAGGCTAATCATTCAACACAGCAACGCCTCTTTAAAAAACACTGATGAAATTATTTGTTATCCTCCTGGCCGGCTTAGCCATGTTAGGCCCATTCACAACGGACACCTACTTCCCGTTTTTTCCTGACATGCAAGCGCACTTTGGCATTTCGCAGGCTTTGGTCCAGCAAAGTTTAAGCGTATATCTGCTCACTTTCACGGTCATGATGTTGTTCCATGGTGCATTGTCGGATAGCTTTGGCAGACGGCCGATTGTGCTGGTCTCGCTCATCGGATTTATAGCAACTTCAATTGGCTGCGCGCTCACTGACAACTATTGTTGGTTATTGGTTTTAAGAGGTGGTCAGGGCCTTTTTGTGGGTGCGGGCACCGTGGTTGGCCAGGCAATCATTCGTGACCGCTTTAATGGCATTCAGGCGCAAAAACTGATTTCACAAGTCACCATGTTGTTTGGGCTCGCACCTGCTATTGCGCCGTTATTAGGCGGCTGGTTACACCAATACTTTGCCTGGCAATCGACATTTGCTTTTTTAGCTTTGCTGGGGGCTGTATGGCTATTGTTATGCTATTTAAAACTCCCCGAAAGCTTACCCGTTTCGGCACGGCAATCCTTTCACCCGGCGCTGCTAGTCAAAAACTATGTGGCCGTGATTAGCCACGTGCCATTTATAGCGCTAGTCAGCAGCATTGGGTTTGGTTTCGGCGGTTTTTTAGTCTATGTGGCAGGCGCACCAGACTTTGTATTTAAGGTGTTGCACTTGAGCGAAGTGCAATTTGGCTGGCTGTTTATCCCGATTGTAATCGGACTAATCACCGGCTCAGCCATTGCCTCCAAATTGGCTGGTTTGGTCGCTACACACACCATGATTAAGGCGAGCTACCTGCTCATGGGCTTGGCCGCGATTGCAAACCTCACTTATTGCACCCTCACCGTGCCTGCTGTGCCGTGGGCAGTATTGCCTATTTTGTTTTATACCTTGGGCCTGACGCTATTATTACCAGGTGCCATGACACTGGCGCTGGATATCTTCCCGGAAAAACGCGGCATGGCCGCTTCTATCCAGGGCTTTATGCAATCCATCATTTTTACCGTTATCTCAGCTTTGCTTATTCCGCTGATATTAGGCAACGCCTTGGGTTATGCCTTGGCCATGTTGCTGATGTATGGTTTAAACCTGTTGGCCTGGTGCTTGTATCAACATTTAAACGCTCACAACTCGTGAATAAACGCATTTGCATAAAACCATACGTCAGCCTAGCTTGTAGTGGTCACACCCTGACGCACTTAAAACAACCACAACGCACCTCTAGCGCACAAACAGCTCATCACTCAACACAGGGGTGGTGTTTTAACAAACATGCAGCCTGAGTGCGCTTAAAAGACAAATTAGCAACTTTACGCGTGCCGTTTCTATCGCAGATTGTCATTTAAGCCTATATTCATAATAAAAAAGCGCCCTGGAGGCGCTTTTTTATTTAAGACAACAAACTAGTTAAACATGCCGACTAGTTAAACATCCAGCGAACTGACGCTAAGCGCATTGCTTTCAATAAATGCACGGCGCGGTTCAACATTGTCGCCCATCAAGGTGGTGAAAATTTCATCAGCACCAATCGCATCTTCAATTTGCACTTTGAGCAGGCGGCGCACGGTTGGGTCCATGGTCGTTTCCCACAATTGCTCCGGGTTCATTTCGCCCAGGCCTTTGTAGCGCTGAATGTTGAGGTTATGTTTAGCTTCGCCCAGCAACCAGTCTAACGCCTGCTTAAAGGTCGCCACTTTTTGCTCTTTTTCGCCGCGTTTTATCAAAGCGCCTTCACCCAACAGGTTATTAACCATATGTGAAGTGCGATTGATTTGACGGTAATCACCGCTGCTCAGAAACTCGGCATCAATGACGCAGCTTTGCAAGTTGCCGTGTACGTATTTGTTCACTTCCAAACGATAGGCACTGGTTTCGGTATCTTGCGCAACAATGACCTCTGAACCTGCCGCACCCAAAATAGGGCGTAGTTTTTCAGCAGCAGCATTGGCAGCCGCTTCTGTGCTTAATTCCAGGTCACCCAAATCTTGAATAGCGCGCAATACGCTGTCATCGTAGAGGTTGGCAATACGGCGGATCACTGCTTCTGTCAGCACCATTTGTTTGGCAATGCCCGTCAGGGCGTCATCTTTAATGATTTCACCATTTTCTTTAGTCAACAAAACAGCGTCGCGTAAAGCTGAGTTGAGCAAGTATTCATCCAGCTCATGCTCGTCTTTTAAATAGCGTTCGTCACGGCCTTGTTTAACTTTATAGAGCGGTGGTTGCGCAATGTAGATATGGCCGTTTTCAACCAGCTCTGGCATTTGGCGGTAGAAGAACGTCAGCAACAAGGTGCGGATGTGCGCACCGTCGACGTCGGCATCGGTCATGATGATGATGCGGTGATAACGTAGTTTTTCCAGGTTAAAGTCGTCTTTGCCAATGCCGGTGCCCATGGCAGTAATCAGCGTTGCAATTTCCTGTGAGCCCAGCAATTTGTCAAAACGCGCTTTTTCCACGTTAAGAATCTTACCCTTAAGCGGCAAAATGGCCTGAAACTTACGATCACGGCCTTGTTTGGCTGAACCACCCGCAGAGTCGCCCTCCACCAGGTAGAGCTCAGACAAAGCTGGATTTTTTTCCTGACAATCGGCCAGCTTGCCTGGCAAGCCCATGGTGTCCATCACGCCTTTACGGCGGGTGATTTCACGCGCTTTGCGCGCAGCCTCGCGGGCACGCGCTGCTTCTACAATCTTGCCACAGACAATTTTGGCATCGACCGGGTTTTCTTCTAAAAACTCAGCCAGTTTGGCTGACACAATTTCTGACACCACCGGCTGCACTTCGCTAGAAACCAGTTTGTCTTTGGTTTGCGATGAAAACTTAGGGTCCGGCACTTTAACTGACAACACGCAGGTAATGCCTTCACGCATGTCGTCACCAGTGGTTTCAACTTTGGCTTTTTTAGCGAATTCGTTTTGTTCGATATATTGATTCAGCGTACGCGTCATCGCCGTACGCAAGCCAGTCAAATGGGTGCCACCATCACGTTGCGGAATGTTATTGGTAAAGCATTGCACGCTCTCAGAGTAGCTATCGTTCCATTGCATCGCCACTTCGACGGTCATATTGTCTTTTTCACTAATGGCATAAAACACTTTTGGGTGCAGTACCGTTTTTGTGCGGTTCATGTACTCAACAAAGCCTTTAATACCACCACTAAAAGCAAAGTTTTCAGACTTGCCTGTGCGTTGATCAACCAACTCGATTTTGACGCCATTGTTCAAAAAAGATAATTCGCGGATACGTTTGGCTAGAATTTCAAAGTGATATTCAACCAGCACAAATGTCTCAACTGACGCCAGAAAATGGACTTCTGTGCCTTTTTTATCTGTGGTGCCAGTGATCGCCAACGGCGCTTGCGGCACCCCACGATGGAATTCCATCTGGTGCACTTGGCCTTTGCGGTAAATTTTCAATCTGAGCCAGTCAGACAGTGCATTCACCACCGAAACGCCCACGCCATGCAAACCACCTGACACTTTGTATGAGTTTTGGTCAAACTTGCCGCCAGCATGCAACTCGGTCATGACAATTTCAGCAGCAGAACGCTTAGGATCGTGTTTGTCGTCGTCTTTAATGTCGGTAGGAATACCACGGCCGTTATCAGAGATACTGATGGAATTATCCGGGTGGATAATGACTTTAATATCGTCACAGTGGCCAGCTAGCGCTTCGTCAATCGCATTATCGAGCACTTCGAATACCATATGGTGCAAACCAGAACCATCTGACGTGTCACCAATGTACATGCCTGGGCGTTTACGTACTGCGTCCAAACCTTCCAAAATCTTGATACTGTCTGAGTTATATTCTTGTGGCTGTGCCATAACAAAAGTTTCTTTAATTGAGATTTAAAAGACGATTAATAATCCATCCCACCGTGTTTCACGTGAAACACGGTGCGTGCATTATATGCGCATTGGCATCACAACGTATTTATAGTTGGTATCGCTGGCAGCAGTAATCAGGCAACTGCTATTGGCATCGGCAAAGGCAAACTCAATTTGCTCATCGCTCAGGTTGTTGAGTACGTCTATCAGATAAGTGACATTAAAACCGATATCCAGTGCAACCTGGTTGTAATCAATCTCAAGCTCTTCTTCTGCTTCTTCTTGCTCGGTGTTGGTACTAATCAACTTGAGCAAGCCTTGCGTGATCACCATGCGAATACTACGGTATTTTTCGTTAGACAAAATTGAAGCACGTTGCAACGCGCTCAAAATCGCCACACGATTTACCATAAACGTATTTTGGTGACCAGTTGGAATCACACGGTTGTAATCAGGAAACTTGCCATCAATCACTTTGCTAATCAGCTGAATATCACCAAATTCAAAACTGACCTGACCATTGAGCAAATCGATCACCACCGGCGCGTCTGATTGCTCATCCAGTAACTTGGTCAGTTCCAGCACGGTTTTACGTGGCAGGATCACTTCGGTTTTTTCAAAAGATTGATCCAGCGTCGTGTTGGTATAACTCAATCGGTGGCCATCAGTGCCCACAACATGCAACTGGTCGCCATTGACTTCCAGCAACAGGCCATTGAGGTAATAACGGATATCTTGTTGGGCCATAGCGAACTCAACCTGCTTCAGCAAGCGTTTAAGTTCTGACTGCGCCAGATTCAAAGTAATGTTCTGGCCGCTGGCTTTACTCATCAACGGATAATCAGCCGCAGGCAAGGTTTGCAGGTTGAATCTACTCTTGCCTGCTTTCAGCGTGATGCGGTTATCCTGGTTATTCATTTCAATAGATGCACTGTCTGGTAATGAACGACAGATATCCAGCAATTTTTTAGCAGAGATAGTCGTACTTAACTCGCCCTCTATGCCGCCGTGTACTTTCAGCGAAATTTGCATTTCCAGATCAGTGGCCGTCAGATGCATTTCTTGCTGCTTGATGTTTACCAGCAGATTAGAAAGGATAGGCAGAGTATGTCTGCGCTCTACGATGCCAGTGACACTATTGAGGGGTTTAAGCAATACCTCACGATTGATTTTGATTTGCATGGCCTGACCTGATTAATAACTTTATTTCAATATATAAAAGATAAGACTAATAGTAATGTGCAACTTTTTTGTGGGTAACTCTAAAAAATAATTAAATTCATAGACTTACAACTATTTTAGCTTGTGCATAAATTGCGTTTTAAATATGCATTATTTGTGGCTGATATTGTAAACCGATTTTATCTTGTCTATACGCAATATTTAAACACACTTCATTCTCAACTTATCCACAGCTTTTGTTTGGTTAATGATTGCTTTAATCACGAATCACTTGCGTTAGTAAACCAATATCACGCGCCAGCGTTTGGTCATTTAATCGCAATTGTTCAATTTCTTCACAGGCATGCATCACGGTGGTGTGATGTCGCCCGCCAAATGCTTCACCGATTTCTGGAAAGCTATGATTGGTTAATTCACGTGCCAGTGACATGGCTACCTGGCGTGGTCTTGCCACATTACGTGAACGCTTTTTGCTAAACATGTCACTGACTTTAATCTTATAGTAGTCAGCCACTGTTTTCTGGATGTTTTCAATGGTGATCTGGCGCCCACGCACCGCTATCAGGTCGCGCAAGGCATCTTTGGCTAAATGGACGTCAATGGCATGGCCTGTAAAGTTAGCCATGGCAATAATACGGTTTAAGGCGCCTTCAAGCTCACGTACGCTAGAGCGTATCTGCTTGGCCACAAAGAAAGCTACATCTTCATGCAGATTGATTTTCAGGTTTTCGGCCTTTTTACGCAAAATGGCCACCCGCATTTCGAGCTCAGGTGGTTCAACTGCTACCGTCAGCCCCCAGCTAAAACGCGTACGCAGACGCTCATCCATATCAACGATCTCTTTAGGATAAGTATCGCAGGTGATGACGATTTGTTTTTTCTCTTCAATTAAAGAGTTAAAGGCGTAAAAAAACTCTTCCTGAGTGCGGTTTTTTTTAGCAAAAAACTGAATATCATCAATCAGTAATAAATCGAGGGAGTGATATTGCTGCTTAAATTCGTCAAACGCTTTGTTTTCGTAAGCTTTTACCACGTCAGATACATAGCGCTCGGCATGCAGATAGCGTATTTTGGCCTCTGGCTTGGCTTTTTTCAGTTCGTTACCAATGGCTTGTAACAAGTGCGTTTTACCCAAGCCAACACCGCCATAAATAAACAAGGGGTTATAAGCCTGCCCAGGGTTACCAGCAACCTGAATCGCCGCGGCACGCGCTAACTGGTTGGCACGGCCGGTGACGTAGTTATCAAACAAAAAGCTGTCATTGAGGCCACTGCTTTTTTCTGCTTTGATATGTTTGGCCGGGGCGCGATTGCTGACAGGTTTTTTATCAATGACTCTGGCTGGCGGCGACGGTACGTGTGATGCGCCAGCACCATAGGCTTCAACCATGGCTTCTACGGATTGTTGTGCTGAGGGCTGCGGCTTAGTGGCGGCGACGGTTGGTGTGGGGGCCGCTTGTTCACTGGTATCCACGATCAGTTCTACCACTGCGGTGGGAGATAGCTCGGTAGCGATAGTCGCAATGCGGGTGAAAAACTTGCTTTTTACCCATTGCATGACAAACTTGTTAGGCGCAACAATTTGCACAGCCTCACCATTGACGCGTGCTTTGAGGGGTTTAATCCAGGTATTGTATTGTTGTGCTGACAGTTCTTTTTCGAACTTGAGCAAACAATAGGCCCAAAAATTTTCCATTGCTCCAGTGCTTTTTTAAAAGTATTAGCAAAAAGTCGGCCTGTTTCCGTGTTTCAGGCACTGTTTGCGTTTATTCGTTATAATTGCCAGGAAGAGTGGCAGAAGACGTGGCCGTGTGGTGATTGCCACCTTGGCTTGTTGCAGACATTCTAAACGTTTTAACCTGAGTTATCCACAGCCACAGTCTATAAAATAATAAAAAAAATCATTGACATAAGGTTGCGATTTGCTGTTTAATTAAGGGTTTTTGAAATCGGCAAATATTCACTGTTAAATCAGCGTTGCCGGATTAGAGTTTAATTGCCTTTTTGGCAGGAGTTTAATAATGAAACGTACCTATCAACCATCCAAAACCCGTCGTGCACGTACCCATGGCTTTCTGGTACGCATGAAAACCAAAGGTGGCCGTGCAGTGATTGCTGCTCGTCGCGCTAAAGGTCGTAAACGTCTGGGTCTGTAATCCCACGATGCATTGCTTGAAACTCAATGCATGACATTGTACAAGCTAAAAAAAACGGATGAATTTTCATCCGTTTTTAGTTTCAGAAAACGGTTTTATGGTGAGTGGCTGTTTGCCAACATCAAACCCAATCTGCAAGACCATCACCGTTACGGTCTGGTTGTGTCTAAAAAAGTCGCAAAACTGGCAGTCAGGCGTAATTATATGAAACGCGTATTGCGTGAGTTGTTACGCGCGCAAGCGTCGCCTGCAGCCAATGGTTTCGATGTTGTGCTTCAGGTGCGCAAGGCTTTTCAGCATGATGATTTTCCGGCCATACAACGTGATTTGTTGCAATTACTGGCAAGGTTGAAAAAAACCGTGCCCGTTTCTTAACGACGCTGATGAAAACAATACTGATTACATTGGTGAAATGCTACCAGTGGGGCTTGAGTCCCTGGCTGGGCCGTCAATGTCGTTTTCACCCAACCTGTTCACACTACGCCATTGAGGCATTGCAACGCTACGGTGCCTGGCATGGTAGCCTGTTGGCTTTGCGCCGCATTGGCCGTTGTCATCCCTGGCATCCTGGTGGTGTGGATCCCCTTCCTTGACTTGTAAAAACGAAACCTTATGGATACTCGCCGTTTAATTCTGTTTGTGATCTTCTCTTTTTCTATTATGTTGCTATGGGATGCCTGGCAACAGCAGCATTCGCCGGCGCCTGTTGCGCAACAAGAGGCGGCACTCGCCTCCCCTGCCGATAAGCCTCAAGAAAGCGGCTTTAAATTGAGCCAGGGCACGCGTATTGCTGTTAAAACAGACCGCTATGCGGCGGTGATTGATACTGTTGGCGGTGATTTACGTCAATTATCACTGTTGGAACATCAGGCAGATGATAACTCGGGTCCTTATGAGTTGATGAGTGATGCCAGTGCGGATAAATTGTATGTGGCGCAGACAGGGTTGAAGGGCGATGGCCTGCCAACTCACTATGTGACGTTTACTGCCGCTGAAAGCAGCTACAGCCTGCAAGAGGGTCAAGACACGCTGGAGGTGCGCTTAACCGCGCCTGAAACCAATGGGGTGGCTGTGGATAAAGTTTACCGCTTTCATCGTGGCCAATACTTGATTGATGTGCGGTATGAAGTTAAAAACAATAGCGATAAAGCAATTTCGCCTTCTGTTTATTACCAGATTATTCATGATAACGAGTCCAATCAGGGCTCAAAAATGATGCCTACCTTTACTGGCGGTGCTTATTTCACCGAGGCGGATAAATATAACAAGGTCAAGTTTGATGAAATGGCCAAGAAAGATGTGTCGATCAATGCCAAGGATGGCTGGGTTGGCTTGGTACAGCATTATTTTGTCAGTGCCTGGGTACCGCAATCTAATGCTGAGCGCAAGTTTTACACTACTAAGTTAAGTGAGCATGACTTTTCTATCGGCACTATTTTACCGGTGGGTGAAATTGCCGCTGGTAGCAGTAAAACTATAGAGGCGAAACTGTTTAGTGGTCCGCAATCTCCTGATGATCTAGAAGCGGCTGCGCCTGGCCTGGAGTATGTCGTTGATTACGGCATTTTGACCGTGATTGCCAAGCCCTTGATGTGGCTGTTGACGCATATTCATGAGCTGGTGAAAAACTGGGGTATTGCCATTATTGTGCTGACGATTTTAATTAAGGCTGCCTTCTTTAAATTGTCTGCTTCTGGTTACCGCAACATGGCGCATCTACGTGAAATGGCGCCACGTATGCAGGCGCTTAAAGACAAGTTTGGCGATGACAAGCAAAAACTGCAACAAGCCATGATGGAGATGTATCGCACCGAGAAAATCAATCCAATGGGTGGTTGTTTGCCTATTCTGGTGCAAATTCCGGTGTTTATTTCTCTGTATTGGGTGCTGTTGGGCTCGGTTGAGTTACGCCATGCGCCATTCTTTGGCTGGATTCAAGATTTGTCAGCCACTGACCCCTACTTTGTGTTGCCGGTACTGATGGGCGCCACCATGATCATTCAAACCTTTTTGAATCCGCCGCCTACCGACCCGATTCAAGCAAAAGTGATGAAAATCATGCCGGTGGCATTTAGTATCTTCTTTTTCTTTTTCCCGGCTGGCCTGGTGTTATATTGGTTGGTAAACAACATTCTGTCTATTTGGCAGCAATGGGCGATTAACCGTATGATTCATGCAGAAGCTGTGACAAAAAAAGGACATGGCAAATAATCAGCCAGTCTTAACAGAGACCATTGCCGCCATTGCAACTGCACCAGGTGCGGGCGGCATTGGCGTGGTTAGGGTATCTGGCCCTTTGGCGGCAGAGATTGCTACGCAGATTTTAGGTCACTGCCCTGCCCCACGCCATGCAGCCTACCTGCCTTTTTTACAGGCTGATGCCACGTTAATTGACCGTGGCATTGCTATCTACTTCCCTAATCCATACTCTTATACCGGCGAAGACGTGCTCGAGTTGCAAGCGCACGGCGGAACCGCGCTGATGCAAATTGTGCTGGCGCGTTGTATCGAATGTGGTGCGCGCCATGCGCAAGCAGGTGAGTTCACGCAGCGTGCTTATTTAAACGATAAGCTCGATTTGGCGCAAGCCGAGGCAGTGGCCGACTTGATTAATGCCGCCACCGTTGAGGCGGCGCGCAGTGCTGTGCGCTCGCTTTCTGGTGAGTTTTCACAAGCGATACAGGCATTGTTGCAACAGCTGGTTGATTTACGCATGTATGTTGAAGCTTGCCTGGATTTTCCTGAAGAGGAAATTGACTTTATTAGCCAGGGCCGCGTCCGCGAAAAGCTGCAGGCAAATCAAGCTGCGTTACAGCATATCTTTGGCCAAGCCAGACAAGGTGCGTTGTTGCGCGAAGGTATTAATGTCGTGTTGATCGGGCAGCCCAACGTAGGTAAGTCTAGCTTATTAAATGCGTTGTCTGGTGAAGAGGTGGCGATTGTGACGCCGATTGCAGGCACGACACGCGATACCATCAAGAGTGCGATTCAAATTGAAGGTGTTCCCCTGCATGTGATAGATACGGCTGGCTTGCGTGAGACAGACGATGCGGTTGAACAAGTAGGCATAGCACGCACCTGGAAAGCGATAGACACCGCGCATGTGGCTTTGTTGCTAGTGGATAGCCAGCATGGTATTGGCGCTCAAGAAATGGCTATTTTGAAAAAATTGCCACCAGAAGTAAAAAAAGTGTGGGTGCATAACAAGATAGATGTTTCACGTGAAACATCGCGCATTGAAAAAACAGAAAATGAGCAACACGTGTTTTTATCGGCCAAGACAGGCGATGGTATTACCAGCCTGCAAAAAACGCTGCTAGAAATTGTTGGTTATCAACCAGGTGGTGAGGGTGTGTTCATGGCTAGGGCTCGCCATTTACTTGCGTTGCAAGAAGTTGAGCGGCATTTGGGTCAAGCAATGTTGCAAATGCATGCAGCTGAGTTGGTGGCTGAAGAGTTACGTTGTGCGCAAGAAGCGCTTGCCAAAATCACCGGTGAATTTACCCCGGATGATTTGTTAGGTGAAATTTTTAGCCGTTTTTGTATAGGCAAATAAAAACCCGCCTTAGCGGGTTTTTTTTCGCGGGAACGGTGTGTTGCGTTGATTAAAGCGTTCATCAATACTGCATACCCGTTTGCAGCCGGTAATCATGGCCCAAATCAGGTTGTCGTGATTGATGAAGCTTTCAAAAATAACCCCCAGCACGTGCACCACCACCACTGCCAGCCACGTCCAGGTCGCGTAGTGGTGTAATACCTTACTCATGTCGTCATCAATCATGCCCCAGCCATTGTTATAGACAATGCAGCCGGAGCCGACGGTGATAATGCCAAGGCCAAGCATGGCATAGATGGCAATTGAACCGGTTGGGTTGTGCCCAATGTAGTGTCTGGCGGTGCCTTTGAGTAACTTGAACAGATGTTTGACTGCCCACACCGGGTTAAGTGGAAAGCTACGAAAACTGGCGTATCCGGTGGCGATTAAGCCCCAGATAATGCGGGCAACAATCAAGCTTCCTGCCACGTAGCCTGCGTAAGCGTGATGTAATTGGTCCCACATGGAGGCGTGGGTATAAAAAGCATACCCAAACGCCGCCACTAAAGACCAGTGGAAGATCCTGATAAAAGGATCCCAGACATACCGTAGCATGTGATTTATTTGCTAGGTTTAGTTTCGGTTAGCAGATAAGCAATGAAGTTGGCTTTCTCTGAAGCTGCGCAGTCGGCACCCAAAATATCATTGCAGTGTTTGGTGAACTCTTCTTCTACTTTGTCTATATCAGTAAAGCGCTTGGTGTTGACGCGTGGTGCCAATGGTGGGATTTCTTTGCCAGTCACAATGTTTTTACCCACGTTGGCTGGATTGTTGGTATGACAAGATGCACAAGCCGCTTCTTTACCGCTGGCTGTATTAAACTTGCGATTAAAGAAAATCTTACCGTCGGTAATAGAGGGCGCTTGAAAAGTTGGGTTCGCTGAGTGTGCGATATTGGTGTATTTGTACACCAGTTTCTCAGCGTTGGTCACATCAGCCAGTGCATGAGCAGAAAATAAGACCCCAAATGCAGCAATAATTGTTTTGATTTTCATGGTAAAGGCTCCTTGGTTGTTATGAAAAAATTCTATTCTTTTTATGTTAAGTAAATATGGCCTGCTTGTAATTGATTTGTATTAAACCGTAATAATTTTGTATTAAAACACGGAACAAGTCGATCAAAGCAGTGAATTAAATGACCATTTGATTAGTTTACGCTAAAATCACAACTCTTTTTAAATCAAACAGTTCAAGATTATTTATGATGGACTTTCCTGATCGATTCGATGTCATTGTGGTGGGTGGTGGCCATGCCGGTACAGAGGCGGCATTGGCGGCTGCGCGCATGGGGCAGAAAACCTTATTGCTGAGCCACAACATTGAAACCTTGGGGCAAATGTCCTGTAACCCTTCTATTGGCGGCATTGGCAAAGGCCATCTGGTGAAAGAGGTTGACGCCCTGGGGGGTGCCATGGCGATGGCGACGGATATAGGCGGCATACAGTTTCGCATTTTAAACTCTAGCAAAGGCCCTGCTGTGCGTGCCACGCGCGCCCAGGCTGACCGTATACTCTATAAAGCGGCCATTCGGCATCGCCTCGAAAACCAGCAAAACTTGTGGCTGTTTCAACAGGCGGTGGACGATATTATTCTGGAGGGTGATCGCGCAGCGGGAGTTGTGACGCAAATTGGTCTGCGTTTTTATGCAAAATCAGTTGTGCTCACTGCTGGCACGTTTTTGGGTGGTTTGGTGCATGTGGGTTTGCAAAATTACAGTGCTGGGCGCGCGGGAGATCCGCCATCCATCTCGTTGGCTGCCAGGTTGCGTGAAATTGGCCTCCCGGCCGGTCGCTTAAAAACGGGCACTCCGCCCCGTATTGATGGCCGTACCATTGATGTGAGTGTGATGACAGAGCAGCCTGGTGATACGCCTGTGCCTGTGTTTTCATTTTTGGGTAATGTCGCGCAACATCCGCAGCAATTACCTTGCTGGATTACACATACCAATCAGCAGACGCATGACATTATCCGCAGTGGTCTCGATCGCTCGCCTATGTATACTGGCGTGATTGAAGGTGTTGGGCCGCGCTACTGTCCTTCAGTGGAAGATAAAATTCATCGTTTTGCCGATAAAGAATCGCACCAGGTATTTTTGGAGCCAGAAGGCTTAACCACACATGAGATTTATCCTAACGGTATTTCTACCAGTTTGCCGTTTGATATTCAGTTGGCATTGGTACGTTCGATTCGTGGCATGGAGAATGCGCACATCCTGCGCCCCGGATACGCCATTGAATATGACTACTATGACCCAAGAGGTTTGAAGTCGACTCTTGAAACCAAAACAGTGGGCGGCTTATTTTTTGCCGGCCAAATCAATGGCACTACCGGGTATGAAGAGGCTGCAGCGCAAGGTTTGTTGGCGGGTGCAAATGCTGCGCTGTTTGCGCAAGATAAAGAGGGTTGGTGCCCTTCCCGCGAGCAGGCATATCTTGGGGTATTGGTAGATGACCTGATTACGACGGGTGTTAATGAGCCCTACCGCATGTTTACCAGTCGCGCTGAGTACCGTTTGCAATTGCGTGAAGATAATGCCGATATGCGTCTTACTGAAAAAGGCCGTGAGCTCGGGTTGGTCGATGATGTGCGTTGGGAGGCTTTTTGTAAGAAACAGGAAGCGGTGGTGCGTGAGCAGGCAAGGCTTAAGCGCACGTTTTTGCAGCCGGATAATGGTCAGGTTGCTGGGGCTGGTCAAAATAAAATTGTTTCACGTGAAACACAGGTGGCTGTTTTTGGTAAGCCACTGGAGCATGAGTATTCCTTATTTGAATTGTTGCGCCGCCCAGAAATTGCCTACCAGGCATTGTTGGCGTTAGTGCCTGCGCCCGAAGTGTTAGCTGATGATGTGCTGGAGCAAGTGGAAATCGCGGCTAAGTATCAAGGCTATATTGATCGCCAAAATGAAGAGATTGTCCGCCAAAAAAATAGCGAGAGCATTAAGCTTGGTGAGGCTATTGATTACAATGATGTACATGGCTTGAGTAATGAGGCGCGGCAAAAATTGTTGGCGCAAACACCGGAAACTATTGGACAAGCCAGTCGTATACAAGGGATTACTCCCGCTACTATTTCGTTGTTGCTGGTTTACTTAAAGCGTAAACAAAAAAAGCAAAGCCAATCTGGCGATATTGCAGCAGCATGATGAGTTTGTTGCCGCAATTAACTGCCGGAGTGGAGGCGCTTGGTTTACAATCTGTTGTGACCGTTGCTATGCAGGAGCAATGCCTGGCTTATTTGGCTTTGCTACAAAAGTGGAATAAGGTTTATAACCTGACCGCGGTGCGTGATCCGCAAGAAATGCTGGTATTGCATTTGCTGGATAGTTTGAGTGTATTGCCTTATATCGCGCCTGGAAATTTGCTGGATGTGGGCAGTGGTGGTGGTTTGCCAGGTTTGGTTGTCGCAATTACGCGGCCAGATGTGCAGGTCACGACGATTGACACGGTGCAGAAGAAAGCCATTTTTATGCGCCAGGTAAAGGCGGAGTTAGGTTTGTCGAATTCAACAGTTGTTCATGGCAGAGTCGAAGCTTATCAGTCGCCCTCACCTTTCAATCAGATTATCTCGCGTGCTTTTTCTGATATTGCGTTATTTAAGCAGTTGACGACGCATTTGATGGCGCCGCAGGGTTGTTGGTTGGCGATGAAGGGGTTGGTGCCAAGTGATGAGTTACAGCAAGCGGGAGTGTTTCCTAAAGAGGTCATCCGTTTGCAGGTGCCAAATCTGCAAGCTGAAAGACATTTAATTGTGTTTGAGAATACATAATGAAAATAATCGCAATCACCAATCAAAAAGGGGGCGTTGGTAAAACGACCACTTGTGTCAATCTGGCAGCTAGTCTGGCTGAGCACGGTAAAAAAGTATTGTTGGTTGATTTGGATCCACAAGGCAATGCCAGTACTGGCAGTGGTATTGATAAAACACATTTAAAAGACAGTATTTATCAGGTACTGATTGGCAACAAGACCTTGCAAGAGGTTGTGATTCATGCTGAAGCAGCCAAGTTTGATGTTGCGCCGTCTAACCGTGATTTAGCGGGTGCTGAGGTTGAGTTGGTGAATGAGATGGCGCGCGAAACGCGTTTGAAAAATGCCATTTTAAAGCTGGGTGATGAGGCCTATGACTACGTACTGCTCGACTGCCCGCCTTCACTCAATCTAGTGACGGTTAATGCCTTAACCGCCGCCCATTCGGTGATGATTCCCATGCAATGTGAATACTATGCACTGGAAGGATTGTCAGATTTGGTCAATACCATCAAGAAAGTGCGCGCTCACTTAAACCCGGTGCTTGAGATAGAGGGTTTGTTGCGCACGATGTTTGATAATCGCAATATGTTGGCGCAGCAGGTATCGGCGCAACTGGTGAGCCATTTTGGCAAAAAGGTGTATCAAACCATTGTGCCGCGCAACGTGCGGCTGGCCGAAGCACCGAGTTATGGCATGCCGGTATTGTTATATGATCGCTCCTCCAAGGGCGCACAAGCCTACCTGGAGTTGGCGCAAGAAATAATCCAGAAAAATTAACCGTCATTTAACGACGCTTTTAGATACTCATTACAAGGAAGTAGCAGCATGGTGAAGCCCAAAGGACTTGGACGCGGACTCGACGCATTGTTATCAGGGGATACAGAAACGATCTCTCAGTCAGATACGTTGCGCACCCTCCCCGTCGGTCAGTTACAGCCGGGAAAATATCAGCCACGCTCTTACATGAACGAAGAGGCGCTGCAAACGCTGGCAGACTCCATCGCTGCGCAAGGCATTATGCAGCCCATCCTGGTACGTGAAATTGGCGCGCAGCAGTTTGAAATTATCGCGGGTGAACGTCGCTGGCGTGCGTCACAAAAAGCCGGCTTGTTAGAGGTGCCGGTGCTGGTGCGTGAAATCGCAGACGAAGCCGCCCTCGCCATGGCATTGATAGAAAACATCCAGCGTGAAGATTTAAACCCGCTGGAAGAAGCGATGGGTATCAAACGTTTGATTGATGAGTTTGATATGACACATGAAAAAGCCGCTGCGGCGGTTGGCCGCTCTCGCGTAGCTGTTTCAAACTTGCTGCGCTTGTTAACGCTGACGCCCATGGTGCAAGACATGCTGCTGGATAACCAGATTGATATGGGCCATGCCCGCGCCTTAGTCGGCAGTGAACCTGCACAGCAAATCTTGCTGGCAAATAAAGTGGTGCAAGACGGCTTGTCTGTGCGCGAAACTGAGCGCTTGATTCAATCTGAGCCAGCCAGCGGTAAAAAACCTAAACAAAGCGTGCATCCTGATGTCGCGACATTGCAAAACCAGCTCAGCGAACAATTGGGCGCAGCGGTCGCGATTAGTAGTAAAGCAAGTGGTGCCGGCGTATTAAAACTGAGCTTTTCAACCCTGGATCAACTGGATGATTGGATAGCGAAACTGACCGATAATCACCTGAAATCGTAAGTTAAATCGCGTATAAGCGGTTCTGAGCCCGATTTTTCCCGCACATTCAGACAGTTAAGTCCTGTTTGGTGCTTGACTTCGGCGAGTGAATAATTCAAAATCTCGCGTCTTTGTAGTATTTTGTCTTGAATTTTAGCGGTCTAACCCCATGAGTGGTCAACAAAACACTGCGGCTGGCATGTCGCTCTATAGCAATATGCTGCGTTGGCAGGTCATGGCGACTTTGGCCGTCACTGTTATTGCCTACGCAGTTGGTGGCTTAACGGCTGGCTTATCCGCTTTAATGGGCGGTGTTTCTGTGGTGATCGGTGCATGGTTTGCCGCGAGAATTGCAGAAAAAGGTCGTTTAAAAACAGACCCAACGGCAGTGTTGGTCAATTTGCTCAAGGCCGAAGCAGTAAAAATAGTAGTCATCGCGATTATCCTGTTTGTGGTTTTCAAGCTGTATCAACCATTGGTGCCTTTTGCACTGGTGGCAGGCTTGGCGGCTGCGGCGCTGTTTTCTGGCGCAGCACTGGCAAAATCACAATTAGATGTGTAGACACGTTAATTTAAAAATAGTTTGAAAATATGACAACCGAACACGCACAACTCACTCCTTCTGAATATATCGCGCATCATTTGAGCTTTAATGCCCAGGGTGTTAACGGCAATACTGCCTCTGAAGGCTTCTGGGTGCTGCACTACGACACCCTGTTTACTTCTGTTGTGCTGGGTTTACTGGTAATGGGCCTAATCTGGTGGGTTGCGCGCGGTGCGACCGCTGGCGTGCCAAGCAAGCGCCAGGCGTTTGTTGAGTTAATGTTTGGTTTTGTGGATGACCAGGTCAAAAACATTTTTCATGGTGACCGTCACTCATTTATTGCCCCTACTGCACTTACAGTGTTTATCTGGGTGCTGGCGATGAACTCGATGGACTTCCTGCCGGTTGACTGGATCGCTTCTATCGTGTCATTTTTTGGTGGCGAACACGCAAAATGGCGCATCGTCCCTACTTCAGATATCAACACCACATTCGCTTTGGCGTTGGCTGTCTGGTTCCTGATGATTTTCTTCTCCATCAAAGCCAAAGGCCTGGGTGGCTGGATTCACGAACTGTTCTGTTCTCCATTTGGCGGCAACCCACTGGTTTGGCCTGCTAACTTCCTGTTCAACCTGATTGAATACGTTTCAAAACCACTTTCTCACTCCTTGCGTCTGTTCGGTAACATGTACGCCGGTGAAATCATTTTCTTGCTGTTGGGTATGTGGGCAGCCACTGGCCTGACCGGTACTGTGTTTGGTGCCATTTTGGGCGCTGGCTGGTCTATCTTCCACATTTTGATTGTGGCATTACAAGCGTTTATTTTCATGATGCTGACTGTGGTCTATCTGGCCATGGCGCATGAGTCGCACTAGTTTTAACTTTGTCGTTGTTTTAATTCTTTATAAGAGAGGGTATTAAATGGAAGCATTAGCATTGATTCAAGCCTACACAGGCGTTGGTATCGGTTTGATCATTGGTTTGGGTGCCGCTGGCGCTTGTATCGGTATTGGTATCATGTGTGCAAGTTTCCTGGAAGGCGCTGCTCGTCAACCAGAAATGATCCCAGCCCTGCAAGGTAAAGTATTCCTGCTGTTAGGTCTGATCGACGCATCTTTCATTATCGGTGTTGGTCTGGCAATGATGTTTGCATTTGCAAACCCATTGTTGAGCGTTGTTGCCAAGTAATTTTTACTCGGTAATCTCCGCCCGGTAGGGTTTAAGTGTGACTTAAACCTTTCAACCAATCAGTATGATGGATCCAAAATGAATATTAATTTCACACTCATCGCGCAAGCTATCGCATTTGCAGTGTTGATCTGGTTCACGGTGAAATTCGTTTGGCCGCCGCTGTTAAAAGCGATCGAAGCACGCCAAAAGGAAATCGCAGATGGTTTGGCTGCTGCCCAGGAAGGCAAAAGTGCCCTGGAAGTGGCTGCCAAAAAATCTGAAACGACGCTGAACGAGGCCAAACACAAAGCAAGTGAGATCATTGGGCAAGCCGAAAAACGCGCCGCTCAAATCATTGATGAAGCCAAGGGTAATGCCAAAGCTGAAGGTGATCGCATTATCGCCGGTGCCAAAGCTGAAATCGATCAGGAAGTGAACCGTGCCAAAGAAGGTCTGCGTGCACAGGTTTCGACATTGGCCGTGGCCGGTGCAGAAAAAATCCTGCGTAAAGAGATCGACGCTAAAGCACACAGCGAAATGTTGGCTAAACTCGCTGCGGAACTTTAAGGTAAAAGGGATAAAACATGGCTGAACTCTCAACCATTGCAAGGCCTTATGCTGTCGCTGCCTACAAGCTGGGCAAAGAAACAAAAGCATTGGCAACATGGTCTGATATGTTGGTATTGGCCGCGGCAGTCGCAGCCAATGACCAAATGAAAACCCTGATTGATGACCCTAAGTTGAATGCGGCAGATGTTGAAGCAGCATTTCTCAAGGTCTGTGGCGACAAGCTCAACGAACAAGGGCAAAATTTGATCAAAATTTTGGTTGAATATGGCCGTTTATCCTTATTGCCTGCCATTGCTGAAGCTTTTGAGGCTTTGAAAGCGCAAGATGAAGGCACCTTGGACGCACAAATCATTGCCGCTGCCAAAATCACAGCAACGCAAACTAAAGATTTGGTAAAACGTCTGGAAGCCAAGTTCGGCAAGAAAATTGAAGCAAGCGTTTCCGTAGATCCGGAAATCATCGGCGGCATCAAAATTATTGTTGGCGACACCGTTATCGACGCGTCTGTCCAAGGTCAGTTACAAAATTTAGCCTATACGCTCACAGCATAAGGCATAGGAGAATTAAATGCAGTTATCTACATCAGAGATTAGCGAGCTCATTAAGAGCCGTTTGGAAAACTTCTCTACTTCTGCGGAAGCCCGTACTCAGGGTACCGTGATTTCCGTAACAGACGGCATTGTGCGTATCCATGGCCTGTCTAACGTGATGTCCGGCGAGATGATTGAGTTTCCAGGCAACACGTTTGGTTTGGCATTGAACCTGGAGCGTGACTCCGTTGGTGCGGTGGTATTAGGTGATTACGAACACATTACAGAAGGCGATACCTGTAAATGTACAGGCCGTATTCTGGAAGTGCCAGTCGGCCCTGAGCTGATTGGTCGCGTGGTGAACGCACTGGGCCAGCCTATTGATGGCAAGGGCCCGGTTAACGCCAAGCTGACAGACAAGATTGAAAAAATTGCACCAGGCGTAATTGCACGTAAATCCGTGTCACAGCCTGTGCAAACTGGCCTGAAGTCTATCGACTCCATGGTGCCGGTTGGCCGTGGTCAACGTGAGTTGATCATTGGTGACCGTCAAACTGGTAAAACAGCCGTAGCGGTTGATGCGATCATCAACCAAAAAGGTCAGAACATGACTTGTATCTACGTTGCGGTTGGTCAAAAAGCGTCTACCGTGGCTAACGTGGTACGTAAGCTCGAAGAGCACGGCGCCATGGCTTACACCATCGTGGTTGCAGCGACTGCTTCAGACTCTGCTGCCCTGCAATTTTTGGCGCCTTATGCCGGTTGTACTATGGGTGAATACTTCCGTGATCGTGGTCAAGATGCATTGATCGTTTACGATGACTTGTCTAAACAAGCGGTTGCTTACCGTCAGATTTCTCTGTTGCTGCGTCGTCCACCAGGCCGTGAAGCTTACCCAGGTGACGTGTTCTACATCCACTCACGTTTGTTAGAGCGTGCTGCGCGTGTAAACGAAGAGTATGTTGAAAAATTCACTAACGGTGAAGTTAAGGGCAAAACAGGTTCATTGACTGCCTTGCCAGTGATTGAAACGCAAGCCGGTGACGTATCTGCATTCGTTCCAACCAACGTGATTTCGATTACCGATGGTCAGATTTTCCTGGAAACTGACTTGTTTAACGCGGGTGTTCGTCCTGCGATCAACGCCGGTATTTCAGTTTCTCGCGTGGGTGGTGCTGCACAAACTAAAATCATCAAAAAACTGGGTGGTGGTGTGCGTTTGGCGCTGGCTCAGTATCGTGAACTGGCAGCGTTTGCGCAGTTTGCTTCTGATCTGGATGAAGCAACCCGTAAACAGTTGGACCGCGGTCGTATGTTTACCGAGTTGATGAAACAGGCACAATATGCGCCATTGAACGTAGCAAACATGGGCGTGAGCTTGTTTGCAGCAAACAAAGGTTTCTTTGATGACGTGCCAACCAACAAGGTATTGGCATTTGAAAATGCATTACATGGTTTCTTGAACTCCAAGTACAAGAACATCATTGACGCAATCGAGTCCAGCAAAGATCTGAGCGGTGACAACGAGAAAGCATTGGAAGCTGCGATTCAAGATTTCAAAGCAACCAACGCTTATTAATCTCTGACACTTCGACTTAGGAACCTAATATGGCAGGTAGTAAAGAGATTAGAACCAAGATCAAGAGTGTAGAAAATACACGCAAGATCACCAAGGCGATGGAGATGGTGGCCGCTTCTAAAATGCGTAAAGCGCAGGACAGAATGCGTGCTTCTCGCCCTTATGCGGATAAAATCCGTAACGTGGCGGCTCACCTCTCCTTTGCACAGTCCGAGTATCGTCATCCGTTTTTGATCAAACGTGACGTGGTGAAAAATGTGGGTCTGATTGTTGTCAGCTCAGACAAAGGCCTGTGCGGTGGTTTAAACACCAACGTATTGCGTTTGTCATTAAACCAGATGAAAGCCTGGGAAGCTGAAGGCAAAGGCATTAGCGTGAGTGCGATTGGTAACAAAGGCTACGGCTTTATGAACCGTATCGGCGCGCAGGTGAAGTCCCATATCACTGGTTTGGGCGATACTCCGCATCTGGAAAAGTTGATCGGTACGATCAAGGTCATGCTGGATGCGTACATTGCCGGTGAAATTGATCAGCTTTACATCTGCTATACCAAATTCATCAACACCATGAAGCAAGAGCCGACCATGCAACAATTGTTGCCACTGACCGGTGAGCAATTGGGCAGCCCGAATGGCCATTGGGATTATATCTATGAGCCTGAAGCAAAACCCGTGGTCGATGAGTTGATGGTGCGTTATATCGAGTCGCTGATTTACAACGCAGTGGCTGAAAACATGGCGTCCGAGCAGTCTGCACGTATGGTGGCGATGAAATCTGCTTCCGATAACGCGAAAAGCGTCATTGGTGAGCTGAAATTGGTTTACAACAAAGCCCGTCAGGCCGCGATTACCAAAGAGATTTCAGAAATCGTCGGCGGTGCGGCAGCGGTCTCGTCCTAAGGCGTACGTTTTAAGGCACATCTGCTTTTAAAGCGTAAGTAAAAGAATTCAATTAGATCTGACTCATACAGTTAGGAAAAGAAAATGGCAAAGGCAAATCAAGCAGTAACAGGTAAAGTAGTGCAGTGTATTGGCGCTGTGGTTGACGTGGAGTTTCCACGTGACCAAATGCCTAAAGTATTCGATGCATTGATTATTGATGCAAAAGACACCAATGCAGAAGCCGGTTTGACACTGGAAGTGCAGCAGCAATTGGGTGACGGCGTGGTTCGTACCATTGCGATGGGCTCTTCTGACGGTTTGGCACGTGGTACCGCATTCAAAAATACTGGTTCAGCGATTTCTGTGCCAGTGGGTGAAGGTACTTTGGGTCGTATTATGGATGTATTGGGTCGCCCAATTGATGAAGTCGGTCCAATCGACTCTACAGAGTTCCGTTCTATTCACCAGAAAGCACCTGCTTTTGAAGAGCTGTCACCTTCTGTTGACCTGTTAGAAACAGGCATCAAGGTGATTGACCTGGTTTGTCCGTTTGCTAAAGGCGGTAAAGTGGGTCTGTTCGGCGGTGCTGGTGTGGGTAAAACCGTGAACATGCTGGAACTGATTAACAACATCGCTAAACAGCACTCCGGTTTGTCCGTGTTTGCTGGTGTAGGTGAGCGTACCCGTGAAGGTAACGACTTCTACCACGAGATGGCCGATGCTGGCGTAATCAAGCTGGACAACATGAAAGAATCAAAAGTAGCCATGGTGTTCGGTCAGATGAACGAGCCACCGGGCAACCGTCTGCGTGTTGCATTGTCTGGCTTGACCATGGCGGAAAAATTCCGTGATGAAGGCCGTGATGTATTGTTCTTCGTTGACAACATCTACCGTTACACATTGGCCGGTACAGAAGTATCTGCGCTGTTGGGCCGTATGCCTTCAGCCGTGGGTTACCAACCTACTCTGGCTGACGAAATGGGCCGTCTGCAAGAGCGTATTACTTCGACTAAAGTGGGTTCTATTACCTCTATCCAAGCCGTTTATGTGCCTGCGGATGACTTGACTGACCCGTCTCCGGCAACCACATTCCAACACTTGGACTCAACCGTTGTGTTGTCACGTGACATTGCTTCCCTAGGTATCTACCCAGCGGTTGACCCGCTTGACTCAACCTCACGTCAGCTGGATCCACTGGTGGTTGGTGAGGAGCACTACGCGGTTGCACGTTCTGTACAAGCAACATTGCAACGCTACAAAGAGTTGCGTGACATTATCGCGATTCTGGGCATGGACGAATTGTCTCCAGAAGACAAACTGTCTGTTGGCCGTGCGCGTAAAATCCAACGTTTCTTGTCACAGCCTTTCCACGTGGCAGAAGTGTTTACTGGCGCGCCAGGTAAATACGTGTCACTGAAAGACACTATCAAAGGCTTTAAAGCGATTGTGGCTGGTGAATACGATCACTTGCCAGAACAAGCGTTCTACATGGTCGGTGCCATTGAAGAAGCGGTTGAAAAGGCTAAAACACTGAACTAAACCATTGTTTGATACAAACAGATGCGATTGCGTCTGTTTGTATTTTCAGTGACATAGAAAAGAGAACATTATGGCAAATACTGTGCATATTGATGTAGTGAGTGCCGAAGAGTCCATCTTCTCTGGTGAGGCCGAGTTTGTGGTTGCACCAGCTGGCGCAGGTGAAGTGGGTATTTATCCGCATCACGCACCGATGATTACTACCATCAAACCAGGCGCATTGCGTATTAAACAAAGCGGCGAGCAAGATGAAACCGTCATTTATATTTCTGGCGGCATGCTGGAAGTACAGCCAGGGCTGGTAACCGTGTTGGCAGACACCGCGATTCGTGGCCAGGATCTGGATGAAGCGAAAGCGATTGCTGCCAAAGAGGCGGCAGAAGAAGCCCTGAAAAACCGTAGTGCTGAGATTGATTATGCCAAGGCACAAGCCGAATTGGCAGAGGCAATTGCACAAATTCAGGCAATTCAAAAACTACGTAAATCTGTGCACTAGATTCCTTGCGAGTCTGGTAATAAAACAGGCGGCTTTCGAGCCGCCTTTTTTGTTTCTGAGATAAAATAACCCCATGACTGATTTAAATATCGTAATTCTTGCCGCGGGTAAAGGCACACGCATGCGCTCAGACTTGCCAAAAGTGCTACATGCGGTAGCGGGCAAGCCTATTTTGCATCATGTAATCGCGGCTGCGCGCCAGTTAAATCCACAAACCATCACAGTGGTGTATGGTTTTGGTGGTGAACAAGTGCAGCAATACACGCCAGGTGACGATTTACAATGGGTATTGCAGGCCGAGCAGCTGGGTACGGGCCACGCTGTACAGCAGGCTTTGCCTACCCTCCCCGCGCAAGGCAAAACATTGATTTTGCTAGGTGATGTGCCGCTGGTGGATGTTAGCGCTTGCCAAGAGATGCTGGCACAGGCCGATCAGCATTTGGTCGTGCAAACTTTTATTAAACATGACCCCACAGGCTATGGCCGCATTCTGCGCAATGCCAGCAATGAGGTGGTGGCGATTGTAGAACATAAAGATGCCACAGATGCGCAACGCGCCATACAAGAAGTGAATACCGGCATTATGGCGATGCCGAATGCGCAATTGAAGGCGTGGCTGGCTAAAATCACTAACCATAATGCGCAACAGGAATATTATTTAACCGATATTATTGCGTTGTCTGTGGGTGAAGGCCGCGCCGTGTTGCCACATGTGGTGGCCGATGCCTGGTCAGTCACCGGCATTAACTCCAAGCTCGATTTGCAGCAGATTGAACGCGAATACCAGCGTCGTCAGGCTGTTAGTTTGATGACACAAGGCGTGACTTTGCTCGATGCGCAGCGCATAGATATCCGTGGCACATTGACCTGTGGTCGTGATGTGCAAATTGATGTGAATTGCGTCTTTGAAGGTCAGGTGACACTTGAAGACGATGTGCAGATTGGCCCCAATTGCGTGATTAAAGACGCGATAATTGCCAAAGGTACCCGTTTGGCCGCTTTTACGCATATTGATGATGCTAAAGTCGGGCCTGGCAGCAAAATCGGCCCGTTCGCACGTTTGCGCCCTGGCACACAACTGGCGGCAGACACCCATGTGGGTAACTTTGTTGAAATTAAAAATGCCACAGTTGGGCATGGCAGCAAGGTCAACCATTTAAGCTATGTGGGCGACGCTAGCATAGGCGCCAATGTGAATATCGGCGCAGGCACCATCACTTGTAATTATGATGGAGCAAACAAACATAAAACCATCATTGAAGATGATGTGTTTGTGGGCTCTGACACACAATTGGTGGCGCCAGTGACTGTGGGTCGCGGTGCGACCATTGCAGCAGGTTCAACCATTACCAAAAACGTGCCGGCAGAGAGCTTGACCTTGTGCCGTGCCCGCGAACAACGTTCAATTCAGGGATGGAAACGTCCGCAAAAGGTGAAAAAATAAGCGTATGTGTGGCATTATCGGTGCGGTTTCAAACAGAAATATCGTTTCACTCCTGATTGAGGGCTTAAGTCGTCTCGAATATCGCGGCTACGACTCAGCAGGGATTGCGATTCTCAACCAAACCATTGAACGCGCGCGCGCGGTTGGGCGCGTGGCTGCATTGCAGCTTAAAGCGCAAGACATGCACAGCCAGATTGGCATTGGTCATACGCGCTGGGCAACCCATGGCGGCGTGACAGAGCAAAATGCGCATCCGCATGTATCGCCAACGCAAGATCAGGCGCAAATAGCCGTGGTACATAACGGCATTATCGAAAACCACGACGAACAGCGCGACCGCCTACAAGCGCTGGGGTATACGTTTTATTCCCAAACTGACACCGAAGTCATTGCACATCTGGTGCATTACTATTATCAGCAAACTCAAGACCTGTTTGCGGCAGTAAAAAAAGCGATTACCGAACTCAGCGGTGCTTATGCCATCAGCGTGATTGCACTTAATCAGCCACATCAGATGGTCGTTGCCCGCCTGGGCTGCCCATTGCTGATTGGTTTGGGGGATGGCGAAAATTTTGTTGCGTCAGATGTGTCAGCGGTACTTTCTGCCACCCGTAAAGTGATCTACCTCGAAGACGGCGATGTGGCCACCCTGCAAACCGATGCGGTGGTGATTGTTGATAAACGCGGCGATGTTGTGCAGCGCAAAGTGCATATGAGTGATGTGTCACTGGCCTCGCTGGAGCTCGGCCCTTACAGCCACTTTATGCAAAAAGAAATCCATGAGCAACCCCGTGCGATTAGTGACACGATTGAGGCGCTGATTGATGATGGCGCGTTCAGGAGTGAGTTGTTTGGCCAATCGGCCGCGAACATTTTTTCACAGATTGATAGCGTATTAATTTTGGCGGCAGGCACCAGTTATTATGCTGGCCTCACCGCCAAATACTGGCTGGAAAGCATCGCCAAAATTCCAACCTCGGTTGAGATCGCCAGTGAGTATCGCTATCGTGAGTCTGTGCCTAATCCTAAGCAGCTGATCGTGACTATTTCACAATCGGGTGAAACGCTAGACACCATGGAAGCGCTCAAACATGCGCAAAAGCTTGGTCATCAGCATAGCCTGGCGATTTGTAACGTACAGGAAAGTGCGATTCCGCGTGCTTCGTCATTGATTTTTTACACGCGCGCCGGTGCTGAAATTGGTGTCGCCAGTACCAAGGCATTCACCACGCAGTTGATCGCACTGTTTGTGCTGGCAGTCACCTTAAGCAAAGCACGTGGCTTACTGAGTGCGGCACAAGAGCAGCAATACTTATCCGACTTGCGTCAACTGACAGGTGGCGTGCAGATTGCCTTGAATCTGGAGCCGCAAATCCGCGAATGGGCGCATCGCTTTGGTGACAAAGAGCATGCCTTGTTCCTGGGCCGTGGCGTGCATTTTCCAATCGCAATGGAAGGTGCCCTCAAGCTCAAGGAGATTTCCTATATTCACGCTGAGGCTTATCCGGCCGGTGAGTTAAAACATGGCCCGCTGGCGCTGGTCGACAGCAATATGCCGGTGGTGGTGATTGCGCCTAACGATGCCCTGCTCGAAAAAGTAAAATCCAACATGCAAGAAGTCAGAGCGCGCGGCGGCGAGTTGTTCGTGTTTGCAGATGCAGACAGCCACTTTAAAGAGTCTGAGGGCGTGCATGTGATTCGTACACCGCGCCATGTTGGTGTGCTCTCGCCTATTTTGCATGCAATCCCGGTACAGTTGCTGGCTTATCACGCTGCCTTGCTTAAAGGCACTGATGTGGATAAACCGCGCAACCTGGCCAAGAGCGTGACCGTTGAATAAGCAATAAAGACCTAAAAAGCCTCGACATTCGGGGCTTTTTTCAAATAAGAAAAAGGCTAGTTTCCCTTATACTGAGAGTAGATGCTCATCAGAAAGGCAGTCATGACCACGTCGCAACACAGTATTATCGGCCGCCAGCCGATTGTTAACAGCCAACAAGAAATTATTGGCTATGAATTCTTTTTCAGAAACGATAGCCCAGGTGGCAATGCGCCCTTTGAAGAGGATATTCAAACCTGCGCCAAAATACTCTCTACCACCATTGATGAGATGCAGGAGAATTGGCTGCTAGGGCAACAAATGGCCTTTATCAATGTCGACCATGTCATGCTTAATAGCGTGTTTCTGGAGCTGATGCCAGCCGAAAAAACAGTGCTAGAAATTGTACACACGGTGGATGTCACGCCAGAAATCATTGCCCGTTGCCGCGAGCTCAAAGAAACTAAATTTAAAATTGCGCTGGATAACCCGCAGCATCACCCGCAACTGGAAGCGTTGATTCCCTACGCGGATTACATCAAGCTTGATATGCGTGATGTTGATATTGCGCAGGCCACGCTTTGGTTAAAAAAATATCAAACCACCAATTGCAAGCTGATCGCAGAAAAAGTAGAGCAAAATGCACAATTTACCAGCTTGCTAGACGCTGGTTATCAACAGTTTCAAGGCTACTTTTACGCCAAACCTGAAAATCTCACTAGCAAAGTGATTAACCCCAGTTTTGACGGCGTGCTGCATTTGTTGAACCTGGTGAGCCAGGAGGCAGATAACAAAACCATTGAAAATGGCTTTAAGCGCGACACCACGCTGAGCTACAAGCTGCTGCGTTACATTAATTCTGTTGGCTTTGGTTTGTCTTGCGAGGTGCAGTCCATAGGCCATGCACTGACCATTTTGGGCCGCAACCAGCTCTATCGCTGGTTAACGCTACTCATGGTCACTGCAGGTAATAATAGTAGCTCGCCAGCCCTGATGAAAACATCCATCACCCGTGGTCGACTCACCGAACTACTGGGCGAGCCATTTTTTGAAAAGCGCGACCGTGACAATTTGTTTGTGGTGGGGGTGTTTTCATTGCTGGATGTGATGCTTAAAGTCCCCATGGAAACGGTGCTGGAAAAATTGCAATTGCCGGAGCCGATTGTAGACGCGCTCACAAAGCGCGCAGGTATTTTCGGCCCCTTTCTTAAGTTGACCGAAGCCTGCGAAGATGCCAATAGTGAAGAAATTCTGCAATTGGCGGCGATGCTGCAATTAAACCCTGATAAGGTCAACCAGTGCCATATGGATGCATTGGCATGGACGGAGGCCTTGGGTATTTAAGCTGCTTGCAAAGCCTTGAAAAAATAAAGCGCACTCCCATATTGAAAATACAGATGCTTGCAGTTTGAGGTCTGTCAATCATGTTAATCGCTTTATTTTTACAAGGATCAACCTATGCGTACGTATGACTTAAGCCCTTTCTATAGAACTGCCATTGGTTTTGACCGCTTGGCCAAAATGCTGAATGAAAACCAGCGCAGTGAAAACGAAATCAGCTATCCACCCTATAATATTGAGCTGGTAGACGAAAACGCCTACAAAATTGTGATGGCGGTTGCCGGGTTCCAGCAAGATGAGCTGGAAATAGAAACCGAACACCAGGCGTTGCGTGTCACTGGCCGTCAGGCGAAAAAACAACAGCAAAACACCTTTTTGCATCGTGGCATTGCCACCCGTGATTTTGAACATAAATTTCAGCTGGCTGACCATGTTAAAGTAACCGGCGCCCACCTTGAGAATGGCTTGCTTACCATCGCCTTATTGCGCGAAGTCCCCGAGGCGTTAAAGCCGCGCAAAATTCAAATTGGCACGCAAGCGCAAACTAATACGACGTTTATTGATCAACGTGTTGCAGCCTAGGTTGTGATTAAATAAAAAGGGCCGTCAGGCCCTTTTTATTTTTAAACCTCCTCGCCGCAGATGCACGCGGATAAATGCAGATGTTGCTTGGTTGACGTAGTTGCATATGATTTATTGAAGCAAAATGAATGGGCTACTTCACTGGTTTTCCGCCGACGCGGTAATCACTGTATTGGCCTAGTAAATATAATCATAAAGATTTCTTATCTGCGTTTATTCATGTTCATCTGCGGCAAAAACAAAACCGTTTTTAAACCACGCTCTGGGTTAAAATACCCGCTTTGATCAAGACTCTGGAACCCATTCGTCATGGCACAATATGTGATGTCCATGCTCCGCGTGAGCAAAATCGTGCCGCCAAAGCGGCAAATTATCAAAAACATTTCCTTATCGTTTTTCCCGGGGGCCAAAATTGGCCTGTTGGGGTTAAACGGCTCCGGTAAATCCACCGTGTTGCGCATCATGGCTGGTGCTGACAAAGAATACGAAGGCGAAGTGCAATGGCAGCCAAATCTGTCGATTGGCTATTTGCCGCAAGAGCCACAGCTAGACCCTGACAAAACCGTGCGTCAGGAGGTTGAGGCCGGGCTGGGCGCGATTATGGAAGCCAAGCAAAAACTGGAAGAAATCTACGCCGCGTATGCCGAGCCGGATGCCGATTTTGACAAACTGGCTGAAGAGCAGGCCAAATACGAAAATATCCTGACTGCCAGCGGCAGTGACGTCGAGCAGCAGCTGGAAATCGCCGCCGATGCGCTGCGCTTGCCCCCTTGGGACGCCTTAGTCGGCCCCTTGTCGGGCGGTGAAAAACGCCGTGTTGCCTTGTGTAAGCTGCTGTTATCGCAGCCGGACATGCTATTGCTGGATGAGCCGACCAACCACCTGGATGCGGAGTCTGTCGAATGGCTGGAGCAGTTCCTGGTGCGCTTTCCGGGCACTGTGGTGGCCGTCACCCATGACCGTTACTTCCTCGATAATGCGGCCGAGTGGATTCTGGAACTGGACCGCGGTGAGGGGATTCCATGGAAGGGTAATTACTCTAACTGGCTGGAGCAAAAAGAAGACCGTCTGGCCTTGGAGCAAAAACAGGAAGATGCCCACCGCAAAGCCATGAAGCAAGAGCTGGAATGGGTACGCCAAGGTGCAAAAGCACGCCAAAGCAAAAGTAAAGCGCGTTTGGCCCGTTACGAAGAAATGTCCAGCGTCGAGTACCAGCGCCGTAACGAAACCCAGGAAATCTTTATTCCACCAGGCGAACGCCTCGGCAATCAGGTGATTGAGTTTAATAACGTCTCCAAAGGCTTTGGTGATCGTCTGTTGATCGATAACCTGTCATTCACTATTCCACCAGGTGCGATTGTTGGTGTGATTGGCCCTAACGGTGCCGGTAAGTCCACCCTCTTCCGCATGTTGCAAGGCAAAGAGCAGCCAGATAGCGGTGAAATTGTCACTGGCCCCACTGTTCAATTGGCAGCGGTAGATCAAAGCCGTGAAGGCCTTGATAACGATAAGACCGTATTCGAAGCGATTTCCGGTGGTCTGGATATACTGACTGTCGGCAAGTTCGAAATGCCAAGCCGCGCCTATATCGGCCGCTTTAACTTTAAAGGCGGCGACCAGCAGAAAGTGGTTGGACAGCTCTCAGGCGGTGAACGTGGCCGTTTGCATCTGGCCAAAACCTTGATTTCAGGCGCCAATGTACTGTTGCTGGATGAACCGTCTAACGACCTCGACGTGGAAACCTTGCGCGCACTGGAAGACGCCTTGCTAGAGTTTGCCGGTTGCGTACTGGTCACCTCGCATGACCGTTGGTTTTTGGACCGGATTGCGACGCATATTCTGGCCGCAGAAGGCGATTCACAATGGACCTTCTTTAACGGTAACTACCAGGAATACGAAGCCGACAAGAAAAAGCGGCTGGGTGAAGAAGGCGCTAAGCCCAAGCGCATTCGCTACAAACCGATTACGCGTTAAATTAAAGGCCCATTCAATTGAATGGGCTTTTTTATGTAGATTATCGCTTGTCGCCACCTAAATATCCTACTAAAATAAAACTTTTGCTGTTGGAGGTTAACTATGCAACAAACATTAAGGCGCGCTGGTGGCTCTTTGGTGATGACGGTGCCCAAGGCTTTTATTGACCAAAATCAGCTTAAAGAAGGATCACAGGTAGAGTTGTTGCTAGAAGGTGACCAGATGAAAATTAAAGCACCCCGCAAGCAGCGTTATGACTTAAAAACATTGCTGGATGAGATGCCAGATGGCCTGCCTCTGGTTGAAGGCTGGGATGAGTTGCCCGCTGTGGGCAAAGAGGCGTTGTAATGGCTTATGTGCCTGCACGAGGTGATATTGTTCACTTGCAGTTTGACCCATCCTCCGGTCAGGAGATGAAAGGCCCGCATTTCGGTTTGGTTGTCAGTGCAAAGCTATTCAACCAGCGTGGCCTGGCAATGATCTGCCCTATCTCGCAAGGCGCAGCCGCAGCGGCCAGAACGCATGGCACAGTGGTGACATTGATGGGAAGTGGTACAGAAACACAGGGTGCAGTACATTGCCATCAGTTAAAGTCACTGGATTGGCGCGTGCGCCAAGCTAAGTTTAAAGAGGCTGCGCCAAGCTTTGTGTTGGATGAAGTGGCGATGCGAATAGAGGCTATTTTGGCTGAATAAATCGATTGCGCATTTAAAATGGGCTTTTTACTGTTTTATCTCGTGATTTTGGTAAAAGGTTGATATCAAGCTTTTAAGAACGTATAGTTTTCGCATGGTGATGAAGCTGTGGCTGTGCATAAGCCCTCAAATCTGAGCCATAAAGCGACTCTATGCACGGGTCGCTTTTCTTCATATTTACCAGACCGGATGATCTACAATAACTAGAGGCGCACTTCTCATCAATCCTGCGTTGTAGCTCCCTCTCTCACCCCGGATGATCTACAATAAAGAGCGAGCGCTTACATTAGCGCGCAATGTTGTAGCTCCCTCTCTCACCCCGGATGATCTACAATATTATTGCCAATGATTAGACCAGCGTTGACGTTGTAGCTCCCTCTCTCACCCCGGATGATCTACAATTGTCTGGGCTATGCGATGTGTTCATGAAGCGTTGTAGCTCCCTCTCTCACCCCGGATGATCTACAATGGTTTCGGTTCTTCTATTGTTAGTGGTGGTGTTGTAGCTCCCTCTCTCACCCCGGATGATCTACAATAAATCGTTCAAGCATGCGCCTAGTGCCAGCGTTGTAGCTCCCTCTCTCACCCCGGATGATCTACAATGGCCCGCACTCAAGCAGATGCTCTTCTCATGTTGTAGCTCCCTCTCTCACCCCGGATGATCTACAATGCATCGTCTTTGCTGTAAATCAGTGTATAAGTTGTAGCTCCCTCTCTCACCCCGGATGATCTACAATGCGAACCAAGTCCTGAACAGGATCGCTTTTGTTGTAGCTCCCTCTCTCACCCCGGATGATCTACAATCTAAAACCCATGCAGCCCACGTCATGAAACGTTGTAGCTCCCTCTCTCACCCCGGATGATCTACAATTATTGATAGACATGATGTATTTCCCTTATAGTTGTAGCTCCCTCTCTCACCCCGGATGATCTACAATCCGATGAAGAAAGGGCATTAAAAGATGCTGGTTGTAGCTCCCTCTCTCACCCCGGATGATCTACAATTATGCTTGAGTGAGTTTCTCATCCTGGTTAGTTGTAGCTCCCTCTCTCACCCCGGATGATCTACAATAGCAACAATTCAAGTATGGTCGCGCTTGCTGTTGTAGCTCCCTCTCTCACCCCGGATGATCTACAATTCGTGCTTCCGATCAATACGCGATCACCGTGTTGTAGCTCCCTCTCTCACCCCGGATGATCTACAATCGGTGCGGATGTCACGCCTTATATTCAGTCGTTGTAGCTCCCTCTCTCACCCCGGATGATCTACAATTTACAATTACAGGTCTTGCTGACCCCGTGGGTTGTAGCTCCCTCTCTCACCCCGGATGATCTACAATGCGTCAAGTAAGTCATGGGATGCGGCAGGCGTTGTAGCTCCCTCTCTCACCCCGGATGATCTACAATTTGATGATCGAGAGGGTCGACGTTCACGCCGTTGTAGCTCCCTCTCTCACCCCGGATGATCTACAATTCAATTATGGGCTTCCGCAACTCTTCCACCGTTGTAGCTCCCTCTCTCACCCCGGATGATCTACAATGTTGGAAGCTCTCCAGTTTCAACGCAATGCGTTGTAGCTCCCTCTCTCACCCCGGATGATCTACAATTCATCTGACCATACTGACGCTGTGCGCATGGTTGTAGCTCCCTCTCTCACCCCGGATGATCTACAATCATCGAACGTAAATATGATTTGTATTACCAGTTGTAGCTCCCTCTCTCACCCCGGATGATCTACAATAAGGTTGTCGCGGACTGACTTGGTGGTCGGGTTGTAGCTCCCTCTCTCACCCCGGATGATCTACAATAAGGTTGTCGCGGACTGACTTGGTGGTCGGGTTGTAGCTCCCTCTCTCACCCCGGATGATCTACAATAGGCCAAGCCCACTTAGCGCAAATGTGCAAGTTGTAGCTCCCTCTCTCACCCCGGATGATCTACAATAGGCTCTCACCAAACCCGTACCAGCTAACAACTGGTGCGGGTTTAATTTTTGAAAACACTGATTTAAAACAAAAGAAGTTGGTCTGATTTGACCTTTTTTTCCTGAAAAAGCGGTAGTCCAACCAGTAGTTTCATACTTGCATACTGTTTTTCTGTGACACTTAAGCACCGTACAGAGCCTTCTGGCGGCAAATTATCGACTAATCGTTTTAGGTGTTTATCAAGCGCATCGTTGCCATTGAGTAGGCGACCGTAAATAGAAAATTGAATCATGTCATAGCCGTCATTGATTAAAAAACGCCTGAAGAGCGTGTAGGCACGACGTTCGGCTTTAGTCACCGTTGGGAGGTCGAATAATACTAGCAGTCGCATATATCGTCTGTTCTCCCCACTCATAGTTAATACTCTAGTTGATGTTGCTCCAACCCTATTAAAACCGGCAGTTCCAACATCTCTGGGCTGCCACCATCGAGTACTCGTGCCAAGCTTTCGACTAATTGTTCTATTGCAGATAACACCGACATAGTGCCGCGTGGCATACTCACATCAATATTGAGCAAGTTCACCAACCCTGCTTTGTGTAAAGGCGTCAAAACATCATTTGCGGGTAGCGGCATATTTTTCACACACAAATCAACCAATGGCCGAAAAGGCTCAATCAGGTCATCGGCCAGATTAAACGCATTTTGCTCACTGGCATGAAAAACCCCCATGGCTGGCATCATGCCGTGCGCGACCAGCCCACGTGCAATCGTGCCGCGCAAAATGGCATAACCATAATCCAGCGCAGCATTGGTAAAGCTCTCTTGCATACGCTTAAAGCCTTTGCCAAATAACAGTGGAAAATAAAAAGCAGCTGCCTGACCCTCCATATTTTCAATATCACCAGAGCGAACGCGTCCCACATAAGACTCTAAGCGCTCAACCCCATCCCGGCCCGAAAGGCGCAAGCAAATTGCCTGATTAGCAATTTTGCGCCGTATGATGGCTGCCCAGGTTTGCTTGGATTTTGGTTTAGGAAAATCTAACTGCAAACGCATCCATTTATTGGCGCGTGAATGCGAAAGGTATGGCAGAAAAATGCCATTTGGTTGGTGATTGTCCCCGGTTGAAAATAAGCTGATGCCATATTCACCACACGCGGAAAGCACAGGATGAGTAAGTGTGATCTCCCGGTTGTTTAGCACAATCACCGCAATATCTTCAAAAGGCACAAATGCGGTTTGTGCCTGCTCAATCGCTAGCGAGAAATGCTCACGTCGTAGCTTGGCTGGTTGGGAGATAACAACGCTACGCCAAGTCACTTCGAGTTTCCTTTGGCGCAGGATAGATATTGCCTAAAACATCGACATTGTATTTCTCTAAACTAATGGCTGTTTTTACGCCTAAGCTTCGTAATAAACCATCTTTACCAATTAATCTGTTTCGGTCATGACTCCATAAGTCAATATTGCCGGTTGTTCTGTCGCATCCGGCATAATATCCATATAAGGGTGACTTTCCTTTTTGAATGAGGCATACATAATCATTAGGATATAGCGTAAATTTGAAAGCAAAACTTTCATCAATCAATGTCCATTCTGCCTCATCTTTAGCTTGTAATATCGCCCGATTCGGTAATCCTGTGACGCGATGATGCACATACACCGGCACAAGATAAAATTTACCTGCTTTGCTAAATACATCCACTCGCAACATGGAGTCATTTTTCGCAACACCGCCCCTAATCGGAATGCCAGATAGTTTATCAATCACTGCCGTCACAGTTCGCACTACAGGCCCTGGCGACCCGTCATTGGTAGGTTTGCGTGGTAAAGCTCTTAGTCGCTCAACTTCTGCTTTTTCTTCAGCAGTCATTTCACGTTTATCTTTACCTCGGCCTAGGCTCGTTTCAATTTCTTTCACGCGCTTTTCTCGCTCGTCCTTTCCTTTCAGCCACTCTGCAATTTCGGCATAAAGTTTTTGATTGCGATGTGGTTCAACGAGCTTATCCAGATCGGATAACTTCAAATCTGTCACGACTATTTTTTGGGTGACGCTGCCAGTTGTTGCTAACTTTTCAGATTGACCATAAATGGTCTCTTTGTGCGCTGCGCCACCATTGCGCCGTTGCGGTGCACGAGAGACAAATAACGTTTTAGCGTGATCTAGTGCATCAGCGTCGTAGCCCATATTTTCCAGCTCATTGCGCATAGCTTGTAAATCATCTGCGAACAATCTTGCTTGTAACTCTTGCCTAAAGTGCGACCAAGGGAATGGAAAGTGTTGCTCGAGTTGAGCATACATTGCGTGATTTGCAATTTCACCCGTGGTTAGGTCCACAAAACCTTCACGCGCAGCCTCAAGTTCTTTACGCCTTGAGTAGTTCGCCAAGCGTTTAACCATACTATGGCTACAAGCTGCAACGATGGCAGCGTCTAAGGCATGGTGTCGGTCGGAGTCTGAACGTACCTTAACTAAACCCCAGCGTGCTCTCAGAAACGAGGTTAATTGACCATTGACGACGACGCAGCGTTTTGCATCACTTTCATCGGCCAGTTTGAGATAGAGCTCGACATAGTTTTTAAAAAAGCGGCAAATATAACGGGTATCGTTTAAATTGCGCTCACTAAACTCTTTGGCGGCTTCCTCACCAAAATCTTTACGCAATAACCGGTTACGTTTGGCTTGGCGATAAGTTTTGTTCGAGTTCACAAAGGCTACGTATTCAATCCAGCGTACATTGTTTTGAGCACCGCCTAAGTACTCGTAAGGTGTCATATTGCCTTTGTTTCTATTCTCGGCAGCTAGCACTAACACTCGATTACTTTTACTATCATCGTAACTACGCGAATACGGAAGTGCATGATCCACTTCCGCATAGCCCATTTCAAATAAGCGATTCATGTCTAATGCTTGTAATGAATAAGCGCACTTTCCATGCTGTTCACGATAAAGCTGCCATTTTTCAAATTCGCGACCTTTCAATTCGCCAGTAGTATTAAATTCAAGGTTAAAGGTTGAGCGATCTTTCTCGTTACGATCTCTGTATTCGTCCTGTGCTTTTTTAATGTCACGTCTATCATCAAATGATTTAGATAAGTCGCGGGCCATTTCAATATGTACCTGATCTGGCGAGCCATATTTTTTGATGATGGCATTGACGACTTTTCTGGCTTGATTTAATGCACGCAGCACAACAGGGTTGCGGGGTATATCCAGCTCTTCGTTAAATTTAAGACGGCCGTCTTTGTCACGACCGCTATAAAATGGCGGTAGATATCGGTACTCACCAGTACTGATGACATGCTGTTGACTATGGTGGTATCCAGCGGCCAGACAGGCCTCGTCATAGCGCTGGCCTTTTTCCATGTGTGGAAGTATGTTGTACAGTGCTTTAAGGGAAAGATTACTAAACTGCTCAAACCGAAAGGTTTGTAATACTGCAACCATGTCAGGTTTGTTGGGTAAATCTAGTTTGTTTAGCTCGCGCTCAACTTCATCATCTTCTTTATAAACACTCAGAATTCTGGCAATGCCATCATAAAGCTGCGCTTTACCATCCAGCGCATCGACTGCTATTTTCTGCCAATCGCTTTCCAAGTTGGCTTCTTTCATGGCTTTGCGTAACTGTTGCCAGGCAGGTAATTTAATCAGCTTTTCATCTTCCGGGTTTTTGGATTTTTCTTGTTCTGATTGGCTAGGGTAAACCAATCCGGCAAAACGGAACTCGCTTGTCAGCCCCGCTTTGACTAAGGCGTTGCGTAATTGCTTATAGCTGAAATCACTGCTTTGGTCATAGGGTAGATTAATGGCAAGTGCGCGTTCTGCTGGTGTCAGTGCACGTTTCTCACCGTCAATAATCAAACGGCAATTATTCAATCGGGTTAACCAAACATGACGTTCTACAGTAAAGCTGCCTTTCGGTGCGCGGTATTCATTTTTCTCTAATGTGCACTTACCTAGCATGTTTAAAAGTGCTTCACCCGATAGCGAGGGCTTTTGTGCCCATAGCAGTCCATGTTTGCTTTCCAGCAGTTTGTTTTCGAATTCACTAGAGGTATTGGGATTGCCGAATGTGCGCTGGCTTTCAAACAGCATGTGCAATTCACTTGAAAGCAGTTCACGAGATAAGGCTTTACTGTAATCGCCACGTTTGTTGCGTTGCGCATCGGGGAATTCGTTGATCACCATTTCAGCCGCCGAACGATAGCCTTTGTCCTGCATCAGCTTTTTAGTCCCTGCCAAGCCCTTTTTGACTGCGCCACCTTCTTTGTCATCATCTGCTTTTTTCTCTTCAGCTTTGCTCTGCCAATGAAAGCCACGATGTTTACATAAATGATAAATGACTCTTGCCCATTCTTCAGCGCTGAGCTTCCTATCCAGTGCTTCAACACGTAATTGCCATAAGTTTGGTGTAGCAAAACCTTTGGCCGGTGGTTGTTTGAGCACATTGACATCAGCAATCAACCCTTCACGTTTGAATAGTCGTGCAAGCTTGGTTAGCCGCCATGCGCGCCTTCTCAAACGTCGGCGTAGTAAACGTGCAGACCGGCGCGCCAAGTTGAGTGACTCACCTTTGTCGGCTGTTTCTGCTTTATCGAAACAACGTACGCCCAAATCAATAACTCGATGCTCTCCCAGTAGTGCCCAGCCTACAGAGGCAATCCCAATATCCAAGCCAATGCTATATTTCACACCCTGCTTGCTATTCATATTTTTATTCCTTATTATTGAGTCGTTGTGGTCATCCGGGGTGAGAGCCGTTGCTACAATAAAGAGTCGAAAGATTCTGTATCCAAGCCCAGCCTTCGTGCTGGGCTTTCTGTTATGGCAATCACCCACAGTTTTTTATTAAAAAGATGACCAGCATTTGTAAATGTAAAGTATTGTGCGCCATTTTATTTTAAAGTTATGTAAAATTGAAAATGCTTCAATGGTTTTTTACCTGTTTGAAGTGCTTTAATGACGTATCAATTTCTCAACACAAATAGGGAGCGGGCGATGGCGGGTTGGTTTGAACTAACAAAAAGTGATGCGAACGGGCAATTCAGTTTTGCATTGAAGGCTGGCAATGGCGAGCAGATTCTCAAAAGTGAGCAGTACACCACTAAAGCGGCGGCACAGAATGGCATTGAGTCTGTGCAAAAAAACAGTCCGTTGGACGAGCGTTATCAGAAGCTAACTGCTAAAGATGGCCGCCCTTATTTCAATCTACTGGCGGGCAATAGCCAGGTCATCGGTACTAGTCAGATGTATTCTGCAGAGTCTGGCCGTGATAATGGTATTGCGTCGGTGAAAACCAACGGCCCTACCGAAACAATTAAAGACTTAACCTAGTCAGGCTAACGTTTTTGTTAAAGCCTCGCCTTGTGCGGGGCTTTTTTCATGATGAGGTCCCACATGCAGGCAGGTAAGAGTCGCATCAGGCGTGCGGCGATGCCCATTTGCCACGGAATAATGGTGAAGCGCCGTTTAGCTGCAATAGACCGTAGCGCTTTGCGTGCAAACACATTGGCGTCCATCAAAAATGGCATGGGGTAAGTGTTAATCTCTGTCATTGGTGTGCGGATATAACCGGGGGCGATGGTGGTGACGGCAATACCGTATAGCTGCATTTCTACGCGCAGGCTTTCCAGGTAAGTGATGGCAGCAGCTTTGCTGGCACTGTAAGCGCCGGAGCCTGGCAGGCCGCGAATGCCGGCGACACTAGCGATGCCGACCAGTTGAGCTGGCTCGCCTTGGTTGGCGGCCGTTTTCATCGCTTCGATCAAGGGCTGAAAGGTGTGCACTAAGCCCATTACGTTGGTTTCAAACACGGCTTGAAACGCTGGGATGTCTTCAGCATATTCGGTGAGTGTGCCACGGCTGACACCGGCATTGCCGATGACAATATGCGGCGTGCCAAAGCGATTTAAAAAGTCTTGTGCCATAGATTGCATTTGCGCCGCGGCACGCACATCCACACAGTAAATGACGCAGGTGGTTTGATATTGCTGTTTTAAGTGCTTGGCCAGGGTTTGCAATGCGACTTCATTTCTGCCACATAAAGCCAACACTAGCTTTTCGCCATATTGTTCTGCATACGCGTTTGCAAGGGCGGCACCGAGGCCGCTAGAAGCCCCGGTAATTAAAATGCGCATGGCGGACACACTACTTTTCGGCATAAAAAACATCACGGTAAACAAATTTTAATCGGGTAGAATGCCATAAAACAATGCGCGGGGAAACGTAATGAATTTGGAAAAAGTGATTTTTGGCTTTTTTATTATTCTGGCCATGACACTCAATTTTGGTTTTTTTGTGGGCGAGATTGATAATCCGCAACATCACTTGCATTACGAGTTATATGTGGCGATTGTGGTTAACTTGATTGCTACCGTGCTTAAGTTTGGCGACCGCACCCAAATTGGTGCGATTCATCTGGCGACCAGCCTGGTGGCTGACATACAACTGATTGCCGCCGCGATTATCTGGGTGGTGGCCGGGAGCCAAGGCGCAGAACCCGAGGTGATGGTCGGTATTGTTTCTTTGTCGGGCGGTGCTTTTCTGGCCAATATCACTTCGGTGATTTTGCTTATTTACGAAACTGTGACCTTGCGTCGCTAGCGTGCACCCGTAGGGACCGTTTGTGAGTCTCAATCACATCATTTTTCTGATTCTGCGGCGCATGCGTGCGCCGCTACTGATGGTCATCATCAGCTATGCCATTGCACTGATTGGTTTCGTGCTTATCCCAGGCGCAGATGACCATGGCCAGCCATATCACTACAGCTTTTTTGATGCGTTTTATATACTAAGCTATACCGCCACCACTATTGGTTTTGGTGAGATTCCCTACCCTTTCACCACGCATCAACGTGTGTGGATGACGTTCTCGATTTACCTGACAGTGATTTCCTGGTTTTATGCCATTGGGGCGATTATTGCGCTGTTTCAAGAGTCTGCCCTAAAGCTAGCTTTTAAAAATGCCATGTTTCAGCGCGATGTGCGTAACCTGATGGAGCCGTTTTACCTCATTTGCGGCTATGGTGAAACCGGTGGTGAACTGGTGCGCGCACTGGATAAAAATGAATTGCGCGTGGTGGTGCTGGAAATTTCGCCTGAGCGCATCAATGAGCTGGAAATGACCGATTACCAGTTTTACATTCCACATTTGTGTGCAGATGCTAAATTTTCTGAAGTGCTACTGTATGCGGGCATTAAACATCCGATGTGCCGTGGGGTGGCGGCCTTGACCGATGACGACCATGCCAATCTGGCGATTGCGGTGGCGGTGAAACTGATCAAGCCCGATTTGCCGGTGCTGGCCCGGGTACAGAATGATGTCATTGCCGCGAATATGGCCTCGTTTGGTACGGACCGCATTATCAACCCTTATGATATTTTTGGTGAGCATTTGGCCATGCGCCTCAATGCGCTGGGCACCTATTTGTTACACGAATGGCTGACTCGCGCGCCGGGCGATGCAATCGCCACACCGGCCGCGGTGCCGCAAGGGCATTGGATTGCCTGTGGCTTTGGCCGATTTGGAAAATCTGTAGTCAACAGCCTGCAAAATGGCGGCATGCATGTCACTATTATTGAGGCAGACCCACAAGGGACACAATGCGAGGAATGTATTGTCGGCAGCGGGGTTGAATCGCACATTTTGCAGCAGGCCGGGGTAGAGCAGGCGGTGGGCATTGTTGCCGGGACCGATAATGATATTAACAACTTGTCGATTGTAATGACGGCGCTTGAGTTGAATCCAAACTTATTCGTGATTATCCGCAAAAACAAACGGCATAACGATCCGCTGTTTCAGCACTTTAATGCCGATAGCACCATGCAACCGAGTGATGTGATTGCGCACACTTGTTTATCTTATATGGTGTCGCCGATGCTGGCCGAATTTCTGGCCACCGCCAGGCATCAGGGCAATGCCTGGGCTAACGCTGTGATTGCGCAGTTGGTTTCCAAGCTGGGTGAGCAAGTGCCTGATACTTGGGATATTACGATTGCGGGCGATATGGCAGTGGCTGTGTGTGCGTTGATGGAGCAGGACATACAGCCTGCACTCAAGCACTTGATGATGAGTCCCGCCGGACAGCAGCGACATGAAATGCCAGTGGTGCCGCTGATGCTGGTGCGGGGCGAGCAAAAAATGTTATTGCCGACATTATCGACGCCATTGCAGATTGGTGACACGATTTTATGTTGCGGGCTGGATCAGGCGAAATCTATTCAGCGTTTTGTGATGCACGATATTAAAACGCTACATTATCTGGTGACGGGGACGGAGATGCCGGAGACATGGGTGGGGCGGTGGCTGAGGGCTGGGCGCTAATGCATTGGTTAGAATTGGCTAATAAGGTCATTGTTAGGGTGTTATTGCCTCTGGGTGACCACCTTCATACCGTCATTGCGGCGTAGATCGGAATCCAGGCGACGTCTGATGACAATAAAAGGTTGCTCTTTGGTTGGGTGGTTTCTTTTCGCCTTGCTGGGCGCGACGTAGGATGGGTATTGATGCCCACGCGGGTTTTGTAGTTGTTTGTTAGGTTGCTTTTCGCCTTTTCGGCGAGTTACTTTTCTTTGCTTGCCCAAAGAATAAGTAACCAAAAGAAATGCACCCCAGCTTCCGCTTGTTTCCTGTGCTACTCGGCTTGTCGGGCGGTCATCGAAACTCGCCCTAGCGGCTTGCAAAAGACGCAAGCCACCGCGGAACTCGAACAGCCGATGACCGACAACTCCCGCCAATCCTGCGTTGCTCGGCGCGTCAGATGGGGACCCCGAACACCATCCGACTGCAACCGTTAGCGAATTAAAGAAAAAAGAATCTGGTTTTTGAACCGTCCAAACCTCGGCGATGTTACTTAGGTGAGAGAAGTCCCATCCCATCACGCTGAGTAGCGGAGACGAAGTGGGAGTAGTCGGCCATCGGCTGTTTGAGCTCCGCAGCAAGCCACGTTTTGTGTGGCTTGTCAGGGCGAGTTTCGTGACCGGCTTATTTTGTTGAGCAACGCAAGGGAGCCGTCAGGCCGTGATGGCTGGGTGCCCTCTTTTTGGTTACTTTTTTGGGGCAAGCAAAAAAAGTAACTCGCCAACAAGGCGAAAAGAATGCTTTGTAAGATTCCTTGCAACGTCTATTCTGAAAATTCTCAGTCATGAAATCCTATAAGGTTTTATCCGCGTGTATCTGCGTTCATCCGCGGCAAAGATGGTTTGCAGGCGCTTAAAACAAAAAAACGCCTGATGCATCACATTAGGCGTTTTTGAGCGGGCAGTGGCTAGATTATTTTTTACCAGTAGCTTTGTCTTTGCGCACATTCTGAATAATAAAGTCTGCGGTTTGCAGGGCTGTTTCATTACCGCCGGCCATCGAGCTGCCGGTGATGTATTTGCCATCAATAATCAGGCTAGGTACACCCGTGGCACCAGAAGAGCGGAATACTTGCATGGCTTTATTCATTTGCATATTGGTGGCAAACGACTTAAAGGCTTTTTCGACCTTGATTTTGTCCAGGCCACCTTGCTTGGTGATCCAGTCAATGGCCGCGGCTTCGTCAGCCGGGTTCAGTGTTTTAGCTTTATGAATCGCGTCAAACAACTGGGTGTGCAATTTATCCAGCACGCCGAGTTCTTGCATGGCGAAATAGGCTTTTGCCATTGGTGCCCAGTTTGCATTAGGCAAGGCTGGCATGCGTTTAAAGTACACATCGGCGGGGAGTTTTTTGACCCAGGCGTCCAGTGGCTGCTCCATGTGGTAACAATGCGGACAGCCGTACCAGAAAATTTCCATGACTTCGATTTTGGCTGGTTGGTCAGTCGAAATTTGTTGTGCAACCTGATCAAACTGCTGACCCATTTGCGGGTCTGCCCAAGCGGTGCTTGCGGTGAAGCCAGCAAAAAGCATCAAACTCAACAACATATTTTTCATAAAGTCAGTTTCCTAAGTTTTGTGTAACGTTATGCATTAACGTGGCAGCTGCCTATGCGATGACAGCGGCATTAATGGTTTGAAGATTCGATATTGACCTTGATCAGATTGGCCTGGAAGCCATTGGTTTCCAGATCGTGGCTGATTTTGTTGATTTTGGCCAAATCATTGAGCGGGCCGATGCGCACGCGGTGCATGGTGCCTTTATTGGGAATGTCTGCGGTTTGTACAAATGCCTCGAAACCGACCAATGCCAGCCTGGTTTTGAGGTTGTTGGCGTCATCTTCTTTGGCAAACGCGCCCACCTGCACAAAATAGCTTTCTTGCTTGATGGTGGGGTTCTTTTTCACTTGCTGTTCGCTAATTTTGCTTTCGGTATCAGGCAAAATCGTATAGAAATCAAACTTGTTCGGGTCTTCGATCGAAGCGCTGCCTGGTTTGACTTCTTCTTCGGTCACGGTGCTTTTAATGGGGATTTCTTGCTGGTCGTCGTCCTTTTTAAACGCACTGGAAAACGGGCTATGATCGCCTTTGATGTAGATGATCAGCGCCACGGTGAGTGCCACGCCCAAAAACAAGCCCACCAACAGGCCATTAAAAAAGGTGCTGCCGCTGCTTTTACTTTTTGCTTTGGCTTGTGAGGGTTTGTAGTCGCGACTCATGTGTGATGTTTACCAATCAATTTAAGCATTTATTGAGCAGGATGCTTACATTTTTTCTGGGGCACTGACACCCAGTAAAGACAAGCCGTTGCGCAATACGGACCGTGTGGCGGTGATCAGCGCCAAGCGTGCCAGTTTAACCTGCGGCTCATCCACCAAAAATTTGGTGTCATTGTAATAACTATGCAAGGCACTGGCTAGCTCCTTGAGGTAGTTGGCCACCATGTGTGGCGCCAACGCCTGGCAGGCGCTGCTGACCACTTCAGGGTATTGGCCCAGCGCTTGCATCAGGGTGGTTTCAGTGGCGCTTTGCAGCGGCGAGAGTTCAGCCGCGGTTAAGCTGGCTACGTCGCCGTTCCACTGGTTGAGCACACTGCAAATGCGGGCATGCGCATACTGAATGTAATAGACCGGGTTGTCATTGGTTTGCGCGCGCGCGAGGTCAATATCAAACACCAGTTGCGAGTCTGCACTGCGCGCCGCCAGGAAGTAGCGCGTGGCATCGCAGCCAACCTCTTCAATCAGGTCGCGCAGTGTGACATAGCTGCCAGCGCGCTTGGACAGTTTGACCTCTTCGCCACCACGCATGACGGTGACCATTTGATGCAGCACGTACTCCGGCCAGCCTTGCGGAATGCCGACATTGAGCGCTTGCAGGCCAGCACGCACCCGGGTAATGGTGCTGTGGTGGTCTGCGCCCTGCTCGTTGATCACGCGTTTAAAGCCGCGGTTCCATTTTTCGCGGTGGTAAGCGACGTCGGGCACAAAGTAGGTAAAGCCACCTTCTTTTTTGCGCATGACGCGGTCTTTGTCATCGCCAAACTCGGTGGTGCGCAGCCATAAGGCGTCGTCTTGCTCGTAGGTGTGGCCGCTGGCAATCAGGGATTGCACGGTATTTTCTACTTTGCCTTCACTGTATAAAGCGCTTTCGAGTGAAAACACATCAAATTTGATCTGAAAAGCCTGTAAGTCGAGGTCTTGCTCATGGCGCAAGTAAGCCACGGCAAACTTACGGATAGACTCGGTATCCTGCACGTCACCGCTAGCGGTCACTTGCATGTCATCGGCAATGATGGTGGCTTTGGCCTGGTAGGCCTGGGCAATATCAACAATATAGTCGCCACGATAACCATCTTCGGGGAAGCCTGCATCGTCCGGGCCTAGGCCTTGCACGCGTGCCAGCACTGACTTGGTCAGGTTGTCGATTTGCGCGCCAGCATCGTTGTAATAAAACTCACGCGTAACATCCCAGCCATTGGCATCTAACAGGCGGCATAAGCAATCGCCCACCGCCGCACCACGGCCGTGACCAACATGCAAAGGGCCGGTTGGATTGGCAGAGACGAATTCCACCTGTACTTTTTCATGTTGACCAAGCTGATTGCGGCCAAAGGCGGCACCTGATTGCAAAACCTCATGCACAATCGCCTGCTTGCTATCTGCCGATACAAAGAAATTGATAAAGCCAGCGCCTGCAATGTCTACCTTGCTAATGACGTTGTTGGCGGGCAAGGCATCAATAATCTGTTGCGCAATTGCACGCGGATTTTGTTTTAAAGGCTTGGCCAGTTGCATGGCGATATTGGTCGCAAAATCACCATGGTCGGCAGACTTTGGCCGCTCAAGAATGATATTGAGGCTGGAGGTGTCTTCTACCAGTGGTTGCACCGCTTGCAGAATGAGTTCTGTGATCGTTTGTTTCAAGGTTAAAATGACGCTGAATAATCAAACCGCCATTTTAACCTAATTAGCCATTTTCACCCATGTGTTCAACCGCCACCGACCTTGAGGCCATCTCTCCTGCCAGCATTGTGCGCGTGGTGCTGGATGTGCCATTGGATCGCTGGTTTGATTATTTGAACCCTGGCCTGCCTATTTGTGTAGGCAATCGCGTGGTGGTGCCTTTTGCCGGGCGGCAATTGGTTGGGATTGTGATGGCGCTGCTGACTGAAACGGATGTGCCGCAGCATAAGCTCAAAGCCGTGCTGCAAGTGTTTGACGATGTGCCGTTTGATGCGGCCACTTTAAAGTTGCTGCGATTTTGCGCCGACTATTATCACTACCCTTTTGGGCAAACCGTGTTGGCTAGCTTGCCGCTACGTTTGCGCCAGATTAAACCCGCGGTGACGCGCACAATGTGGGTATACCACTTGGCGCAGGCGATCCCGGAAGACTTTGTCGGCAAACGGCAACAAGTGCTCACCAGGCTGATTGCCTGTTTGCAGCAGTATGATGAATGCAGTGAAGCAGTGCTGGGTGAAGTGTCTGCCACTTGGCGCAAAGCGATGCAGCCATTGCTTGATGGTGGGTTTGTGACCAGGCGCGAGGTGATTGCGACCCGCCCTTCTCTACCCGCCTCAGACCAGGCGCCGACACTCAATAATGAGCAAGCCGATGCCGTAAACGCCATTTTAAAAGGGCTGAATCGTTTTCAGCCCTGGTTGTTATTTGGGGTGACAGGCTCCGGCAAAACTGAGGTGTATATTCGCTTGCTGCAAACCGTGCTCGCGGAGCCGCACGCGCAAGCACTGATCATGGTGCCGGAAATTAACCTTACCCCGCAGCTTGAAAGCCGCTTTCGTCGTCGCCTGAGTGAGTTTCCGTTGGTGACGTTGCATAGCCATTTAAGCGAGAGTGAGCGCTTGCAAAACTGGCAGGCGGCCCAGTCTGGGGTGGCGCGCATCGTCATCGGCACCCGGTTGAGTGTTTTTACGCCCATGCCGCATCTCAAACTGATGATTCTCGATGAGGAGCATGACACCTCTTACAAGCAGCAAGATGGTATGCGTTACCATGCGCGGGATGTGGCGCTGGTGCGTGCCAAGCAATGCGGGATTCCGGTGGTGCTGGGCAGTGCAACGCCTTCGCTGGAAAGCTGGTATAACGCCACGGGTGACCAGGGGCAAGGCGCGTCGGCTGCCAAAAAGCCAAGCTACCGATTGCTGACCTTAACCAAACGCGCGGCTGCCCAGGCAAAATTACCCCGCATTTTTTGCATAGATACTACGCACAGTCCGCCAGAAGCCGGGCTCACGCCGCAGTTAAAGCAGGCGATTGAGCTGCGTTTGCAGCGAGGTGAGCAGAGCTTGCTATTTATTAATCGTCGAGGTTACGCGCCGGTACTGCATTGCTCTGCTTGCCAGTGGCTGGCAGACTGCCGCCGCTGCTCGGCCAAAGCTGTGTTGCACTTGCGCCAGCGTGTCTTGCGTTGCCATCATTGTGGCGATGAGCAGCCGATTCCTGTGCAATGCCCTAGTTGCGGTAACCCTGATTTGCGCCCGATTGGCCAGGCCACACAGCGCGTTGAAGAAAGTATGCAACAGCTTTTTCCGCAAGCGCGCGTTGCGCGGGTGGATAGAGACACCATTCAGGCCAAGGATGCCTTAACTGAGCTGTTGTCCGCGGTACATGCCGGTCAAATTGATATTTTAATTGGTACGCAAATGCTGGCCAAAGGCCATGACTTTGCCAATTTGACGCTAGTTGGCGTGCTGGATGTCGATGGTGCGCTGTATAGCCCGGATTATCGTGCCAGCGAGCGCCTGTTTGCCCAGCTGATGCAGGTGGCTGGTCGCGCCGGTCGCGGAGACAAGCCAGGGGAGGTGCTGGTACAAACCGCTTTTCCGCAGCATGCTTTATTTGCCGCTTTGCGCGAGCAAAACTACGCCGATTTTGCTAATGATTTGTTGCAAGAACGCATGGCCATGCAGTTTCCGCCGGCGACCTATATCGCCGTAATGAAGGCTGAGGCGGCTGATTACGCGCTGGTGAATCAGTTTTTGAGCGACTTTAGCCAGGCGGCCAGAGAGTATGTTTCGGCACACGCTGCAACCTTGCCCGAGCAGCCGTTGGTGTATGACCCGGTGCGCCCTGGCATTGCCAGGCTAAACAAAATGGAACGCGGCTATGTGATGTTGCAGTCTGTGCATCGCGGCGCCTTGCAGCAGCTGCTTTTGGTGGCGGTCGATTGGGTAAGAACACATCCGCTGCAAGCAAAAGTACGCTGGGTGCTTGATGTGGACGCGCTGGAATACTAGCGAAAATTACAAATATGCTACTAAATGCCTGATTTATTGTAAAAATACGTTAGTATTTGCGTGTTTTTTAAGGTAAATTTTGGCGTTGTTATACTATTTAAATGATATAGATTTTATAAAGTTTTTGGGGAGTCATCTTGAACACACAATTAAAGCGTATAGGCCTGCTGCAGCTGTTGGCAATCGGCTATACATCGCAAGTACTGGCCGGCGGTGTTTCTTTGCCGGACATTCAGCAAAACTTACCAAGACCGGTGTTGCCTGAGCCAAGACCGATCATTCAGGTGCCTGAAGAAACGCCTGCACCAGAAAGAAAACAAAAAAAATCCAGCCTCAAAATTGTGGTTAAAGAATTTAAGTTTTCTGGCAACAAACAATTTTCAGATGAAGTGCTGGCTGCGCAACTGGCGCACCTGACCGGCCATGAAATTGGCTTGCGTGAACTGAATGAAGCGGTTGGTACGGTGCGTAACTATTATCGTCAGCGCGGCTATTTGTTAACGCAAGTGTATTTGCCCACCCAGGATTTGCAGAAAACCACAGAAGCTGCGGCCGTTGTTGAGCTCTCTATTTTGGAGGGCACATTGGGTGACGTTAAAGCTGAAGTTGGCCAAGGCCTGGATCAGCCTTATTTCCAGTCATTGTCAGAATACGGCTTGAATAAGGGTGATGTGCTCAATGAGCGCAACCTGGTGCGTAACATTATGGTGATGAACGGCTTGCCGGGCATACAGGTGACTTCACAGCTTAACCCCGGTGAGGCGGTCGGTAGCTCAGATGTGGCTGTGTCTGTGGAACCTAGAACCAAATACAGTGGTTTTGTCAGTGCAAACACTTATGGTAACCGCTACACCAACCACGAAACGCTGGGCTTTGGTTTGGCCGTGAATAACCTCAATGGCCGTGGCGACCAATTGGCCGTAGTCGGTAAAACTTCAAGAGATGAAGGTCAGCGCTCGTTAAGCGGCTTGTATTTTACTCCTGTGGGCAGTGCAGGCACGATCATGAACTTAGCCTATAGCTATGTAGATTATAAGCTCGGCGGTGATTTCAAGCAGTTTGATGCCTCTGGTGATGCGCATTATCTGTATGCGTCACTTGAGCATCCGTTGTTGCGTGAAACCAAAAAAGGCGTCGCCTTTAAAGTGGGCACTAACTACAAGATTTTAGATGATGATGTTGATGCATTTTCGATTAATAATCGTCGCGATATCAGTAGCCTGGAGCTAGGCCTGGTGGGTGACTGGATTAACGAAACCGGTAGTGTGGCTTATCAATGGAGCTTCTTGGTCACTGGCGGTAATGTCTCTTATAAAGACTCGCTGGCAAAAGCGAATGACCGGGGATTACTTGATACCCAAGGCAGTTTTGTGAAGTGGAACTGGACCTCCAGCCGTACCCAAGTGTTTGACAATGGTGTGAACTGGATTGTGCGGGCCGATTATCAGGGCGCCGGTAACAACCTGGATATTGCTGAGCGCTTTGGTATTGGTGCCATTAACCGCTGGCGTCAATTTTCAGAGATTCCAAGCCAGGCTGACCAAGGCTGGATGGTAGGCACCGACGTGCGCAAAACATTTGCGACTACCGGTGCGGATGTCACGCCTTATATTCAGTCCGTCACGCCATTTGCATTTTTTGATGCGGGCCGCGGCAAGTTGAACCATGACCCGATTGGCAGCAGTCGGTACGTCAGGTCTAACATGGTTGGTGTCGGTACTGATATTCAGTTCCCGGGGCAATGGATTTTAACCACGACCTACACACAGCAGAAACGCGATCTTGATGCTGCCGAAAGTAATACAGAGTACCAACTCTGGGGCCAGTTAAGAAAAAATTTCTAGTATCACCCCGCTAGTAAACAATGATCCAGGCAATAAGTCTGGACATATAAAAAAGTAAGTAGCATCGCTGAATATTGACTAGTCCAATTGGAGTTGGATTAGTCATAGTGGGCTACATACAAAAATAATTTCCTGAACCAAAATTACACCCATATCAGGAATTGAGAGAAGTGATGGTAACCCACTGGTCTTGGAAGATCAGTGGCGTTTCTTACTAAAGGAGAAGTGTCATGAAAGCAGCATCCTTAAACCATGTTTATCGTTTGGTCTGGAGCAAGCTCCAGCAAGCGTGGGTGGCAGTCGCCGAAACAGCCCGTGCCCATGGTAAATCTAATGTGAGTGGTCAAGTGGGCGAAGCGCCGGCGGCAAGCGGGATGCTTGCTGCAGCATTGACCTCTTCGAGCAAATGGCGTTTTGTCGTTGCGAGTGCATTTGCCGCGGCGATCATGCCTCTCTCATCAATGGCAGATACTAACGTTGTGGCTGGTGTGATTGCCGGTGACCTGACCGTGAAAGAGGTCAGCGCGACCCACACCCAGTATATTCATACCGCCAATGTCAACATTGTTGATTTCTACAAGTTCGGCGTGGCGAAAGGCAATCAGCTGGATGTCATCATGCCTGATGCTGGTCGCGCACTGTATCGCGTGATTGGCAACAGCCGTTCCGAAATTATGGGTACGTTAAACGCTAAGGGTAGCCTGTTTCTGGTGAACCAGAATGGCATCCTGTTTGGCAAAGGCTCAGAGGTCAACGTCGGTAATATTGTGGCTTCTACCTTAAATATTTCCAATGAGGCTTTTTTGCAGGGTAATTATCAGTTTACCGCAGGCAACCTTGTGGGCAATATCGAAAACCGCGGCGTGATTAAAGCACAAAACGAAGGTTATATTGTTTTGCTGGGTAAAACAGTAGACAACAGTGGCACTTTGGTCGCCAGCAATGGCAGCGTGGCACTGGGTTCTGCACAAACGGCAACGTTAGACTTTTTTGGCAATGGCTTGGTAAAAGTTAAATTATCAGGCGATGCGCTTGAAGCAACCATTAAAAACAGCGGGTCCATTTATGCAGATGGTGGTTTGGTGCAATTAGCAACGAATGCCCGTTCGTCAGCAATCAATGTTTCCGGCATTGTTGAAGCCAATCAACTGGTTGAACGCAACGGCATGATCAGCCTTGAAGGTGGCGATAACGCTAAGGTTGAGGTGTCAGGCCAGTTGATCGCACAAGGTCAAGGCACGACGGGTGGGTCGATTGAAGTTACCGGTGAGCAAGTGGCCTTGATGAATGGTGCCTTACTGGATGCCTCTGGTGATACGGGTGGTGGCAAGGTGCTGGTTGGTGGTGATTACCAAGGTAAAAACGACGCTGTTTATAACTCAAGAACCACTTATGTTGCGAGTGGCGCGACTATCAAAGCGGATGCACTCCAACAGGGTGACGGCGGTAAGGTGGTTGTCTGGGCCGATAATTTGACCCGTTACTATGGCAGTATTTCTGCACAAGGCGGTGCGGCCAGTGGTAATGGTGGTTTTGTTGAGGTCTCTGGCAAGCAAGACCTGGCTTTTCTTGGCACTGTGAATGTGGCCGCGGCTAATGGCCTTGGCGGTTCAGTGTTGTTGGACCCTGAGACAATCAACTTGATCAGCGGCGGCTCTGCAGTCACCGATAATGCTTCTGGTACGCCAGATGTGGCGTTTGGTGACAATGCTGGCGGTACAACCAATATTAATGTTGCAGGCATCACCGGCTTTAGCGAGTTGTTTTTGCAAGCGACAAAAGACATTAACGTAAATACAGCCGTCACGATGAACGTGGATGGCAATATTCGCCTTGAAGCCAATAACGATATCAATGTGAATGCGGCGTTGACCACCTCAGGCAAAGGCAGTATCAATCTGAAAGCCGATGCTGATACTGATGGAGTGGGTAATTTGGCGATTGGTGCCAATATTACTGGCCCTGGCGGCGTAATTTTGTCTGCAGCAACATTGACTCACACCGCAGGTAATATTAGTGCCAATGGTGATGATAAAGGCTTTGGCCATGCAGGCAGTATCAAAATCACCGTGGCTGGTTTGGCAGATTTAGGCACAGCCAACATTACGGCGAATGGACGCGTTGCACCGAGCGCAAGCAATGGATTTAATGGCGGTAGCGTGGTTATTCAGGCAGGCAGCCTGAATATGACGGGCAGTATCAATACGTCAGGCTCGAATTCTGGCAGTCCTGGTAATGGCAACACGACACCTACAATTGTATCTGTCGTGCCACTGAAAACATTACCAATTGGCAACGGCGGCACTGGCGGTAAGGTCGACATTACCACTACCGGTGATGCCAAAGTAGGCAATATTACGACGGGTGCAGGTAATGCCGGACGTACTTCTATTGTTTCTGTGGCCTCTGGTGAGGTGAGTGTTAAAAGCACTACAGGCAATGTGACCGTTGGCGATGTGTCTACCAAGGGTGGTTTTAACGCTATTGGCAATAAAGTAACGCTTTCTGCTGCTGGTGGAACCGTGGCCGCTGGCAATATTGATACCAGTGCTGGTACCGGCCGTGCTAATACCGATGGCAAGAGTGCTGGTGCTGTGAGCATCACTGCAGCTAAAGGTATTACTGTTCAGGCGATTACAGCTTCTGGTGCAGATGGTAATGGTACGAATAAGTCCGGTGGTGCAGCAGGAGCCGTGACATTAAAAACCACGGCAGTTGACAGCGATATTAACTTTGGCGCTATCACTGTTGAAGGTGGAGACAAAACGGGTACTGGTATAGCGGGCAATGGCGCTAGGATTCTTGTTCAGGCTGTCCGTGATGTATACATGAATGGCGATATCACAAGCAATAGGAATGAAGTTCCAGCTGATGCAGGTAAAGCAGTCCAGCTGGTTGCGGGCCGTCACTTTATTAATAACGCTAGCCCTGCGGGGCACACTATCAAATTTAATGATGGGGCAACCGGCCGTTGGACCATTTACAGTAATGATCCAACCGGCGATGTAAAAGGCAGTAATTTGCTGGCGACTTATGATTACAAGCAATATGGCACTGCATTTGGTGGCGCCTTGTTAGGCACTGGTAACGGCTTTGTACATCAAGTGACGCCAACAGTCACTGCGACCTTGGCGGGTACATCTACCAAGGTGTTTGATGGTACTAATACGGTGACTGATTTAAGTGGCTTGACGCTGACAACCAGCGGCGTGCTTGATAATGATGTGGTTACCTTCTCGCCAGCGGCATTAACCAGCGCATCGTTTGACACAGCAGCTGTGGGCGCAGGTAAGGCGATTACTACGGGTGCGACAACGATCACCAGTGCGGTGACCAATGAGGGCAAAGTTATTTACAATGCTTATACGACGGTCAGCAATAACTCAACCGCAACGGGTAGCATTACAGCTGTGCCAGTCACGCCAACGCCTGCCGGGTTCGCATCACCACGTGATGATGCCGGTTTAGGTGGCTTGATTCCTAACAACCCGATCTTGAATACGATGTTTATCGTTTCTCTGAACCCTGCTGCTGGTGATGAGGATGATCTGGATGCGGTGGCTTGTCCAACCAATGAGGACCATTTGGGCAGTACGCCTATCCTGAGTTCTGGCGTGAAATTGCCAGACGGCGTCAACTCAAATTGTATTTAATTTAATCAGCCTAGCAAAAGCCGGACAATTGTCCGGCTTTTGCTTTTGTGCCGAATAATGTTTTGTATTCGACCAGACACCAAGTAAAATAGCGGTCATTCGTTCGCGGCTGTAGTTCAATGGTAGAACGCCAGCTTCCCAAGCTTGATACGCGGGTTCGATTCCCGTCAGCCGCTCCAAAGGAATTTTCATGGCTAATACTCCTCCCACCGTTTTAACGTTTGCAGCAACCGACCCGAGTAGTGGCGCCGGTGTGCAGGCTGACATCATGGCATTGTCCAGTATTGGTTGTTACCCGCTGTCGGTAATTACTGGTATCACGGTGCAAGATACGGTAGGCGTTGAAAGTGTGATGCCGCTAGATGCGGACTGGATTAATGACCAGGCCCGTGCGATTCTCGAAGATGTGTCTGTGAATGCCTTTAAATTAGGCTTGTTGGGCAGTGTGGAAAACGTGGCAGTGATTGCCGAAATCGTCGCCGATTACCCAGATGTGCCGTTGATCATAGACCCGATTCTGGCTTCTGGTCGAGGCGATGAACTCTCTAATGAAGAAATGCAGGCCGCCATGTGCGAGCTTCTGTTTCCGCAGGCAACCCTGATTACACCGAATAGCCTGGAGGCACGTCGTCTGGCTTATTACGATGAGGGTGATGAGGTAAAACACAGCTCGCTCGAAGAGTGCGCGTTGCGTTTGTTGAGCATGGGTAGCGAGTATGTGATGATTACCGGCACACACGAGCGCTCGCTGGATGTCGTTAACAGTTTATATGGTGTGCAAAACGAGCTGCCGGGGCTGATTAAAGATTATCACTGGGAGCGTCTGCCAGGTAGTTATCATGGTTCTGGTTGTACCTTGACCAGTGCGATTACCGCCTGCTTGGCACATGGCTTGACCATGGAAGAAGCCGTGCATGAAGCGCAGGAATTTACCTGGCAAACATTGCGCTATGCGTTCCGTCCTGGCATGGGGCAGTTTATCCCTGACCGGTTTTTTTGGGCGCGTGAATCTGACGTGCAGGAAAAAGCGAGTGAACTTCAGCATTAGCGGGTTATATCTGGTCACGCCAGATTGTGATGACACCGGATTACTTTGTGCCCAAGTGACACAGGCCTTGCAAGGCGGTGTTGCGTTAGTGCAATACCGCCACAAAACTGCCAGTGATGCTTTGCGTTTAGAGCAGGCAACTGCCCTGCTCGCTATTTGTCGCCAGGCCAATGTGCCTTTGCTGATGAATGACCATGTGGCGCTGGCCGCGGCACTGGATGCTGACGGTGTGCATGTTGGTCAGCACGACAGTGCCATCAGTGCAGCACGGGCGGTGCTGGGTAAACAGAAAATCATCGGTGCCTCTTGCTATAACCGCTTTGAATTGGCCGAGCAGGCGCAGGCAGCAGGCGCTGATTACGTGGCCTTTGGTGCTTGTTACTCTTCTTCTACCAAGCCTGACGCGCCCAGAGCGACATCTGCCTTGTTCACACAAGCCAAGCAGTTATTATCGGTGCCAGTGGTTGGCATTGGCGGCATTACCTTAGATAACGCCCGCCCGCTGATTGAAGCAGGTGCCGATGCGCTGGCAGTGATTACCGATATTTTCCAGGCTGCGGATATTGCTGCGCATTGCCGCCAGTATCAGCCTTTATTTGCAAAAAATTGAGCGCTAATCGCTACCGCTTTACCAGACGTTGTTTGGTAAAATGCATGCGTTAACTGATCTGGTAAATTCTATGCATATTCACATCCTTGGTATTTGTGGCACTTTTATGGGCGGCATTGCCGTACTGGCCAAAGCGGCCGGGCATCGTGTCACCGGGTGTGATGCCAATGTTTACCCCCCTATGAGCACGCAGCTTGAAGCGCAAGGTATCGAGCTGGTTGAGGGGTTTGACCCCGCGCAAACTAGCCTTAACCCCGATATTTATGTGATTGGTAACGTGGTCACACGCGGTAATCCTCTGATGGAAGAAATCCTCAACCAGGGCTTGCCGTATATTTCTGGCCCGCAGTGGCTGGCCGAAAACGTGTTGCAAGGTAAGTGGGTATTGGCTGTCGCGGGTACGCATGGCAAGACGACCACTTCTTCCATGCTGGCCTGGGTGCTCGAATATGCAGGCTTGGCGCCTGGTTTCCTCATCGGCGGTGTGCCGGAAAACTTTGGTGTCTCTGCCCGTTTACCACAAACACCTAAACAAGACCCAGCATCGGTTTCACCATTTTTTGTGATTGAGGCCGACGAATACGATACCGCTTTTTTTGATAAACGCTCAAAATTCGTGCACTACCGCCCACGCACGGCGGTGCTGAATAACCTGGAGTTTGACCACGCCGATATTTTTGAAGACCTGGCGGCGATCGAGAAACAATTTCATCACCTGGTGCGCACCGTGCCGCAACAAGGTCTGGTGGTTGCTAACCAGCAGGACAGCCTGGACCGCGTGATTGCACGTGGCTGCTGGAGTGGCCTGGAGCGCATAGACACTGCCACTGGCTGGCAAGTGCAAAACGTTGATGCCCAAGGCCGTTTTGATGTCTACTTAAATGGTGAGCGCCAGGGCAATGTGAGCTGGGAGTTGCTTGGTGAGCATAACCGTAGCAATGCGCTGGCAGTGATTGCTGCTGCGCGTCATGTCGGTGTCGCGCCCTGTGTCGCGATTGAAGCATTGAGCGAGTTTAAAAATGTGAAGCGGCGCATGGAGGTCAAAGGCGTTATCAACGAGGTGACGGTGTATGATGATTTTGCCCATCACCCGACGGCGATTGCTACCACAGTAGCTGGCTTGCGTGCCAAAGTGGGCGCGGCCAGAATTTTGGCCGTGCTGGAGCCGCGCTCTAACACCATGAAGCTGGGCGTGATGAAAGACGCCCTGCCCGACAGTCTGCGTGATGCCGATGCGGTGTTCTGTTATGCCAATAACCTGGGTTGGGATGCGGCGGCGGCATTAGCCCCCATCCAGCACAAAGCGCAAACGTTTGATGATTTGGGCCAGTTGGTAGCTGCCGTCACCGCCGTGGCAACACCGGGCGATCATGTGCTGGTGATGAGTAATGGTGGTTTTGGTGGTGTGCACCAAAAACTGTTGCAGGCCTTGCAGGGATAAGCAGGCAGATACCCGATGGGTTTTCGCAATGGCTTGAGTCAACGTTCACCGCTGGTATGGGCGTTATGGTTTTCGCTACTGGCGCATGCGGTGGTGTTGACGCTACATTTTCAACCTGAACTCAAAGCGTTTAAAGACCAGATTCCTTCATTGCAGGTGATGCTGGTCAACAGCAAAACGCGCAGTGCCCCCCAAAAAGCGGATGCGCTGGCGCAAGCCAATCTTGATCGTGGTGGCAATACCGACGAAAAGCGGACCATGAAAAGCCCGTTGCCTAGCGTGCAACAAATACAGGCTGCTATGCCGCACGCGGCCCAGGCCACGCTACCATCGGCAACCACTGCCGCCAGCCCACAAGAGACGGAGCTCGTGCGCGAAAAACAGCGTGTGGCCCAACTGGAGCAAGAGGCGCAAGCGCTGTTAACACAGTTAAAAGCCAGCCAGGCGGTGACCAGTTTGCAGACGCCGCCGTTGTCACAGCCGCATCCGGCCACCAGGCAGCAACCACCCTCCCAGCATGTGCTGGTGCAAGCGCAGCCGCAAACGGCGGCCATGCAAGAGATGGCCAAACTGGAAGCCCTGATCGCCAAGCAGCAAGAAGAGTACGAGATGCGGCCCAAGCGCCAGTTTGTTGGCGCACGTACCAGAGAGTACCGGTTTGCCAATTATGTTGAGCAATGGCGACAGAAAATTGAGCGGGTTGGTAACCTTAATTATCCGCAAACGGCCATGACACAAAAGCTTTATGGCAAATTGCAAATGACCGTTTCAGTCAAAGCCGATGGTAGTATAGAGAGTATCCGTATCCATCAAAGCTCCGGCCACCGGATATTAGATGAATCTGCACGCCGCATTGTCCAGCTGGCTGCCCCGTTTCCGGTTTTTTCGGAAGATATTCGCCAGGATACCGACGTACTGAGCATTACGCGTACCTGGACTTTTAGCAGAGATGCCCAACTCTCCACCGAATAAGGGCTGCCTTCGGTAAGAGGCTTTACAAGGTAATCGTTATGACCGTTAGTCACTTTCAATATCACGTCTTTTTTTGTCTTAACCAACGCGAAAATGGTGAAGACTGCTGCATGAACAGAGGCGCCGAGGCCGTGTTTGACTACATGAAAAAGAAAGTCAAACAACAGGGCCTGGCCGGTGCAGGCAAGGTACGCATCAATCGTGCCGGTTGTCTTGATCGCTGCGCCGAGGGGCCGGTGATGGTGGTGTACCCGGATGCCGTGTGGTACACCTTTGTCGATGAAAGCGACATTGATGACATTATTGAAAGCCACCTGCAACAAGGCAAGGTGGTGGAGCGCTTGCTGGTTTAAGGTGGCTACATGCTAAAAGTGTGGTGCAAACGCCTGGTTATAACCGTATTACTAGCCTGCTTGCTGGCAGGCCTCGGTGTGGCTGCCTGGATCTGGCAACCTTATGACAAAACCGCCTGGCGCGTAAAGTTGCCGCTAGGCAGTGGTGTGCAGGTGCGTGTGTTACCTATGCTGATGTTGGCCACCTCTCCGGCTGGCCGCTGGTTGCTGGATAAAAAAGGCTTTAGTCTGCACCAGGGCGATATCCGTTTATACGATGATGATGGCTTGCGCGTGCATTGCCAGCACTGCTGGCTGGAGGCTAAATCGGTTAGTGACCAGCCGCTTATGCTGGACTCGGTTGAACTGTGGTTAAAGCTCGATGGCCAGCAATTAACTGGCTCTTTGCTGGCAGATGCGGCGGAAAATCCGTTCAAGATTTATTTTGATGGCACGGTCAACATGCGTAGCTTGCGATTACGCTGGACCTTGCCTACCACGCCGCTGGCAAGCTTGTTAGCGCCTTTGCGCCAGTATTCGACCACAATTGCACAAGCTAAGGTGGCAGGTGTGCTAACCGCCGAGGGCACGCTGCGCTGGCCCAGGCAGCGCTGGAGTGCGCAACCGCAGCTGGCGCAATTACAGGTCAGCGGCCTTGACTTAAGCAAAGTGACGACGGCGTTGGTGCAATACGATTGCCCGCTGCTAGATGAACAAAAGCACCCGGAAAAAGTGCATTGGCTAAGCTACGATAAAATGGGCCGCTGGTTGCCCATGGCGACCATTATTGCTGAAGATGCCGAGTTCAGGCACCACCCCGGGTATGCCATCACACAAATGCAGCAGTTGCTCGGCAAAGAGAGCGCCGACAAAGCGGTGGGTGGCAGCACCATTACCCAGCAAGTGGTCAAATATATGTTCACCAATGGTGAGCGTACCTGGAAGCGAAAAATAGAAGAATTGCTCTATGCAGTGCAACTGGAAAACACCCTAGATAAAACACAAATTCTTAACCTGTATTTGAATACGGTCGATTTGGGCCCCAGTTTGTGTGGGGCACACGCTGCGGCAAACTATTATTTTGGTTTAACGCCGATGCAACTGAATCCGACGCAGGCCGCCTGGCTGGCCGGGATTATCCGTAACCCGCATCGCGCCTGGAAGCAGCAGTTTGTGGCGCAGCAGCCAGATATGCGGCGTGCTGAAAGCATTTTGCACTATATGCCGGAAAGTGCACGCAAGCAGCCGGGTAGCCTGAATTTTCGTGCGCCAGCAGCCAAATAAACTACAATAGCATCTTGTTCATCTTTCATTAGTGAGACGACTGTTTTGTCTACGCTCAAACTCAATAAATCCCCCGCTGCTGCTGATCAAAAACGCGAGAAAACGGTCAGACAGAGGTCACCAGAGCTGCGTGATCGTACTAAAGCCCCTGTTGTTAAAAAACAACTGAGTGCAGAGATACAGCCAGAGGCTAACCCGCAAACCCAAACGCCGCGTAAGGATAAAACCTTTAAAGATAAAGCCCCGCGTAAACCTGCAGGTAAGCCAGCCTATGCAGGTGGACGTTCATCTGCATCTACGTCTGGCCGTGGTGAAAAACCGCGCGACAACGCCCGCCCGTTTACTGAAAAAACGTTTACCCGCCCAGCAAGCAGGCCAGTACAGGCCGCGCCAGACAGCGACTTGCAACCACGTTTATCTAAAGTGATGGCAGACCGTGGCCTGTGTTCACGCCGTGAAGCGGACGACTGGATCGTCAATGGCTGGGTTAAGGTCAATGGTGACATTATCGAAACATTAGGCACACGCATTGAACCGGATGCCGAGATCGTGATTAGCGCTTATGCCAAAGAGCATCAGGCAGAAACCGTGACCATTCTGTTGCACAAGCCGGTTGGTTACGTCAGCGGTCAGGCCGAAGATGGCTATGAGCCTGCCGTTGTGTTATTTAATCCTGACAATCAATGGTCAGAAGATAGCAGTGGCATTGATTTCAAGCGTGGCCATTTACGAGGCCTGGCCCCGGCAGGCAGGTTGGATATTGATTCCACCGGTTTACTGGTACTCACGCAAGATGGCCGGGTTGCACGCAAGCTGATTGGCGATGACTCCAATGTAGAAAAAGAATATCTGGTGCGTGTAGAAGGCCAGCTGAGCAATAATGGCCTGGCGTTATTAAATCATGGCCTGAGCCTTGACGGCGTCACACTCAGACCTGCCAAGGTCTCCTGGCAAAATGAAGAACAATTGCGCTTTGTGTTACGTGAAGGCCGTAAACGGCAGATTCGACGTATGTGTGAGCTGGTAGGTTTACACGTTGTTGGGTTAAAGCGGATTCGGATTGGTAGTATCAACTTAGGTAAGTTGCCACCGGGGCAATGGCGGTATTTGGGAGAGCATGAGCGGTTTTGACGTCATTCCAGCTTAGGCCGGAATCCAGGCGTGGTGAGATTGCAATAAAAGGTTGTTTTTTGCGGTAGTCGTAGTCGTTGTAGGGTGGGCATGGTTGCCCACGCGGTTGTGGATGTTTGTTAGGTTGC